>NZ_BLPF01000001.1:4145634-4482512 GCF_011764425.1 Phytohabitans houttuyneae | reverse complement strand
GCGAGCGCCGCGGACTGGAACGTCAACACCAGCGCGTCACCCTCAAGGTCGCGCACCGTCGCGTTGCGCGCGAGAGCGGCGATCCGCTTCTTGCGGCTGTTGACCATGTTGAGGATCTCGTCCCACGCGCGCCGCACGCCGGTGACGTCGAGCTGCGGCGGCAGGCTGCTGCCCGGCCGCTCCGGCTCGGGTGTGGCCGGGTCGTCCATGACCGCCTGCGGTGGCGGCTTGACCTCTGGCTCTCTAGGTGCGGGTGGCTGGGCCGCCGCCGTTTCGGCCCTGTGCTGGACCACTTGCGTTTGCTGGCCTGCCTGCGTTTCAGACCCGTGCTGGCCTGCTTGCGTTTCGGACCTGTGCTGGGTCGCCGCCGCGGTCTCGGGGCTGTGCTGCGCTGCTTGCGTTTCGGGCTTGTGCTGGGCCGCTGTCGCGTCGGGCTTGTGCTGGGCCGCTGTGTCCGGCTTGTGCCGGGGCGTCGGCGTGGGTGCCGTGGGCTGCGGCCTTGCCGCCGGCCGCGCGTCTTCCTCCTGGACGGCGCTGCCCGCGATGGCAAACCGCCGCTCCACCCGCTCCAGCCGCTGCAGCAGGTCTTCGGTCGCCTCGGCGCCCGGCAGCAGCATGCGGGCCGTGATCAGCTCCAGCAACAGCCGCGGCGCGGTGGTGCCGCGCATCTCCACGAGTCCGTTGTGGACGATGTCGGCGCACCGCGACAGCGTCGCCGGCCCGAGCCGCGCCGACTGCGCCACCATCCGCTCGACCTGGTCGCTCGGCCCGTCGATCAAGCCCTTGGTCGCGGCGTCGGGCACCTGCTGCAACACGATCAGGTCACGCAGCCGCTCCAGCAGGTCGGACGCGAACCGCCGCGGGTCGTGCCCCGCCTCCGCGACCCGGTTGATCGTCGAATACGCCGCGGCGCCATCCCCCGCCGCCAGCGCGTCGCACATCTCGTCGATCAGGGCCACGTCGGTCACGCCGAGGAGCGCGACCGCCCGCGCATACGTCACGCCCTCCGCCCCGGCGCCGGCGATCAGCTGGTCCAGCACCGAGAGCGTGTCGCGGGCGCTGCCCCCACCCGCCCGAACCACCAGCGGGAACACCGCCGACTCGACCTTGACGCCCTCGGCCGCGCAGAGCTGCTCAAGGTATGGCCGCAGCACCCCCGGCGGCATCAGCCGGAAGGGATAGTGGTGCGTACGCGACTTGATCGTGCCGAGCACCTTTTCCGGCTCGGTCGTGGCGAAGATGAACTTGACGTAGTCCGGCGGCTCCTCGACAAGCTTGAGCAGCGCGTTGAACCCCGCCGACGAGACCATGTGCGCCTCGTCGATCACGTAGATCTTGTATCGACTCGTCGCCGGTGCGAAGAATGCCCGCTCCCGCAGCTCGCGCGCGTCGTCGACACCACCGTGGCTGGCCGCGTCGATCTCGATAACGTCGATCGAGCCGGCCCCGTCGGCGGCCAGCGACTTGCAGGAGTCGCACTGGCCGCACGGCTCCGGTGTCGGCCCCTGCGCGCAGTTGAGCGAGCGGGCGAGGATCCGGGCGCTGGAGGTCTTGCCACACCCGCGCGGGCCGGAGAAGAGGTAGGCGTGGTGCAGGCGCCCGCTGCGCAGCGCCTGCGACAGCGGCTCGGTGACGTGCTCCTGCCCGATGACCTCGGCAAACGTGCGGGGCCGGTACTTGCGGTAGAGCGCCAGTGCCACTCTCGCCGCCTCCTCTCGACCGCGCCATTCTCCCCGCCGAGGGGTAGCTTGCCAGCGGGGTACGACACTCGCACGGGTGCTTCTCCGGCGGGTTTAGGCACCCGGAGCGCCGACCCGCCGCACGAAAAGGCCCCCGTGCACCCGTCAGAGCCCGCTTATCCTTGCTGCCTTCCGGCCCTGGGGAGGTTCACGGGGTGTACGCCGCACGAGGGGCGCCACCCACTCTACCGGGCGCGCCCACCAAGCCCGGGACCCGGGGCACGCGGTGCGCCGTGTGCCTGCTTCGTCCCGCCCGCCGGTATGCCTGTACTCTGTCCGGCGGAGGATTCGCCTAGAGGCCTAGGGCGCACGCTTGGAAAGCGTGTTGGGGGAAACCCCTCACGAGTTCGAATCTCGTATCCTCCGCCCTCGCGAAGGCCCGGTCGCCCCTGGTTGGCTGCCGGGCCTTTTGCTCACCACGACACTCGTACACATGTGCTATCCACAGCCTGTGGACGACCCCTGGGGACAGCTCGGCACCCGGACAGCGAAACGCCCGGCGATCGGGTGATCAGCCGGGCGTCTACGACCAAGAGCGGTGGCGGCGGGATTTGAACCCGCGGAGGGCTTGCACCCTCACACGCTTTCGAGGTCTGTGACCTACCGTTCGAGTCCGGTCGTCACCGGTTGCGACCTGCACCTATAGGCGTATCTGAATGCTTGTGAACGTCGCCAGACACCGGCGAACGAGACCACAATTGAGACCACGCCTGCAACGCTAGCGTTGCAGGCGTGCGACACTGTAGTCGTACTGACAACACGCGTGCGGTTTGACGCAGTGGGGTGGAGCCCCCGCCCAAGGCCCGTCAAGCAGAGGGCGGGAGACTCCAGATGGTGGCCTCACCTGTTATCTCAGGTGGGGCCACACCCTTTTACGAGGGTGACGACGAGCGCCACCCCATACGCAAGCACCTTGAGCACCAACGCCACCGCCTCCCCGACCTTGCGCCACCACGGGTCACCGCTAGGCGGAGGGTCGACCGGCTTGCTGCTCACGTCTTGCGCGGTCATCTGCGCTCCTCTCTACTGGAGATCATTTGCCCCCCGTGCACGTGGGGACAAAGAGAAAGATCTCCTTTGGGATCGAGCGCGCCGACCGCAGAATCACCATACGCGGCGTGACCGGACATGAAATATCTGGCACGCGCATGTGACGAGTCTGCGCCGAGGCAATCCACGAGGGGGCAAAAGTCGTCCACACCCGCTTCTACCAGGGAAAACAGCCGAACTTAGCGCGCCAACTTCGGCCTTTCCACCTAATCGACTGTTTGTACCCGCGTGCCCTTTATGGATGTATTGGCATGTACCCATATTCGCTGGCCATCCCGCGTATCCGGGCTAAACGCAGTCGACCCTCACTTAGGGTCCCAATCAACCGCAGCGATTGGCTTCAGCCCGTACTTGGCCGCCAACTCCGCATCACGTGTAACCGGTCTGACTATTACAGACAGTGGGTGGTTAGTTACGTTCTGTTCGATTGCGTCTTCTAAACGCCTAGCATTTCGTACCTAACGCGAACGAATGCCATCGTCAGTACCCCCGGCGAAAGGTAGTACTCGTGCGCATTGGAAGACGCCATATACGAATACCGGTCGTGCGCGAATCAGGACCGGCTGAAGCGTCGGCAGTGCGCCACAAGGGTTGGCGTGTGCATTGCAGCTCGCCGTAGCTGCTCGACTGCGGCATGGAGCCTTGCCGCCTCCTGGGGGCGGTCTGGCCACCACTCACCAAGCAGTGGTTGGACTGTCTCGATGGCTGCGAGGACCGCGGCCCCACCTTCCCCAGCGGGCTGGGCAGCCATTCGCGCCTCGACCTCCTCCACGAGCGCAGCCAGACCGCGTTCCCGGGCAACAAGCGACCGACCGGCGGACGATGTCCACGCTCGCGCCGCTGCCGCAACCTCACGCATCGCGTCAGCTATCCCCGCCCGGAGTTCCGCATCCGTCGTGGCGGCGAGTCGGCCCATGGAGGCTTCAGCCTTGTCCCGGTCGTACGCTTGTGCCATTACCGCAGGCTACGCCCTCTCCCGGCGGCAGCCGCTGTGCCGACGCACATCGATCGGTAAAGATAGGGATCATGGCCGATGGATCACGACCGTGGATCGTCCGCCGCCTGGTATGGGTGTTCCTGATAGCCGTCACCACGATGTGCCTGGTTGCCCCCGCAGCCGCGATCCTGGGATGGCTCTCGCCTGCGGCGGACACGAGTGCCACCTTCACCTACGGCGCCCTGACGACCGTCAGCCTCGCCACCGCCGGTATCGCTGTCCTTGCCTTAGTCGACTACCGGCCCTCACGCCACACCACCCTGGCTGCCCTTGCCGGCATCGCCGCGGTCGTGCTCTGTGGCGCTCCACTTGCCACTGCGTGGACGTTCGCGGTTGACCACGGGACGACCGGTGCCGAGTGTCCCGAGTGCGCGCTAACGACCTACTTCACAGCCGGGCCGCTCGGCGGATACGCCCGTGATGACCTCGCGTTCCGTCACCTACTCTGCCCCGACAACCGTGCTCGGCTGGCCACCCAAGCCCACGACATGGCCGCCACCCTTGCCGCCCTCACCACCGGACTGTTCAAGGTCGAGGCGCAGCCGGCAACAACCGAAGTTAACGGCCAACGCGCCACAGTGACCGCCAAAGCCGCGTTCACGTTCGCCGACACTGCCGACGCAGGCGCCACCCGAATAACCGTCATGACGACCCCATGGACCTTCAACCTCGTCAACGACGACGGCTGGCGCATCTGCGAGGTCACCGCCCCGACCTCTGCCAACAAGTCATCGCCTGCAACCGGACCGGCCTCCCCACGCCGGCCCCATCACCCACAACCACCGACCCCCGCCAACACCTACGCGAAATGCTCCCCTGCGGCCCCCGCGACCCATTCCCGCAGTACCACGACTGCCCGACTCCAACCGCAACCTAGCGGTGAACCCGTGCGAGTAACGGCGCCTACATCGCGCGACGTGGTGGACTCACGTCCTCGCGGCATCGAGCGCCGGAACGTCCGCAACTCGGATGAGCTGGCCTGCGCCAATGAAGCGGGTAGCGACGAGTAACCCGGCATCGTGTGCTGCCTGACCGGCGTGACTGGCCGACGCGTCTCGGATCAACCAGGGCGTTAGATTACGCTCGAAAGCGTCCACCGCTGTCTTAAGCACGCAACTCTCGGTCGCAATGCCGCAGACATACAGATCGGTCCACCCCCGCGCACGTACCAACTCCTCCCCTTCGGCGTTAAAGAGGCTATATATCGTCTTGTCAACGATCGCGTCTGCCCGGTTGGCGTATGGCTGAAGCGGTCCAACAATATCCGTCTGAGGCACGTCTCGCATTTGGGTCCAGTGAATCATCCGCTCGAACGGACTACCGGGTAGTTCATATACTTCGTGAATACGATCGGCCCGCCCGCTTCCTCCCATCGTGCCACGAGATCCACGATTACTGGGACGATTGGTGCTGAGGGCTCGCGAATGAACCCGTTCTGCACATCGACAACTACGAGCACGGCCGACTTCGGAACCATCAGGAATTTGCCCCTATCCCTCTTCAACTTCCCGAACTGTCTCAATCGCTTGGCTGAGATGGTTAGTGATTCCACTCGTGTCAAGAATAGCGGCCCGCATGGAGCGGTGCTGCCCGGTCTCTTGCGGACGCGGATTGACTAGACGTGACCGCATTGCACGCAAGAACCTCCAACCATATTCGGCTGGCATTGCTGGATCGCGACCATGCTCTACCTCCCCGTTGATGTGGGCACAGTAGGTCCACAGCGCTTGCGTGGCAAGCTCGGCGGCTACTACCTCCTCCTCTGTCAGGCATCGCTGTTCCGCAAGAGGGCAATAGACGACTCCAGACCAGGATGCGTAGCCAATCGATATACCCTTCACTCCAAAAGGCGCCATCTCGGGATGACTGAAGCCCTGATCCAAGAGCGATCGCTCTACTAGCTCGGCATGACCGAGAGCGTCAGCACTGTCAGCATTTCTGTCCAGCAGCACCTTCGGCATGCACAGGATGCGAAGCGCGGTGTCCAGCTTGTCACCCGACCACGCCGCTTGCTGAACCCAGTAAGCGCTCAATACGTAGGACGCTTCCGACTGAAAGGCGGGCAGGATGCGCCTGATCTCCGCTGTTGCCCAACCAAGGTTTTCGCGGTACGAGCGGTAGCGCCAGACCGAAAGCGTTGCGAGGCTAGCAGGTGACAACTCTTCAACGAGATGAAAGATCACAGCACCAAATGACCAGAGGTAAACCTTGCACTCACCGTACGGTGACGGGTAATCGCTGACTTGACAGTCGAGCCACTGACCTTCGGCCTGCCGCGGTGTCAATCGACACCTGACCGCCTCTACCGAATCTGCTCCGACGAACGCAGTAATGAACTTGTGGGAGCGAATTGTCGTTTCGCCATCAGAATTCGCCTCATGCTCCATGTAGCCGAACAACTCTTGTGGCGATGCATCGTAGGCCAGGCAGTACAGGCGGCGGTACGCCTCATCGCGAACCTGCGCCCGGCCCGTCTCGTGACGGTACAAGGCCTTTTCGAGCGATTCGAGATCCGGCGGGGCCGGAAGGTTCGCCTTCCAGATTCGGTGAAGCTCCCGGGCCGCTTTCCGTCTCGATGTCCACCCCCGCTGCTCACGCTTGCTAGTAAGCACGACGTTGGGACGGAGTCGCCCTTGTCCCCTGTCCGTGGACATGTCCGCTGTCCCCCTGCGTCCTTAGCTGTCGTCTGCCCCGCTGGCCATAGTTTGGCGATCCTCAATGCATGACCGATTCGCCGAACCTCGATCACCCGGCACGGGCGGTCCGTTTGGGGCCGGGTGACGCCGGAGGAACGCCGGCTTCCCGTGCCACCTTCCGGATGTACGCCCCGTGAACGGGGACAGCCGCTCGACCTCGGTCGGCCCGATGCCTGCGCGCAGCGCGGCGAGCACGGCATTGATCGTTTCCTGTCTCGCCTCCTCATGGGCGGTCTCCGTCCGGCGGTAGCGCCTCGTCGCCGCTGCAAGTACCTCTCGCGCATCACTCATAGACAGATCGTACCGCAACCCTCTTGCGCAACTCGGCTGCGTATCGCTAGTCTGTTGCGCAACAGAGTATCGCTGCTCGGTAGCGGTTACCTTGCTGGCTGGCAACCGGACCGGCGGAGCGGCTTCGGCTGCGACGTTCGATCCCCGGGACGCTCGCTGCGCACGTGATCATTGAAAACTCCACAGTGGACCGGGTGCAGGGAGATCCGTCTCCCTAATTGCTCCCGATGCGTGCAGCCTAGGGGTGGCGCGCGGGTGTCGGCCGTTGAAGTGTCCGGCCGCAAGACTTGTCCGCCCGCCCGCCCAACCAAGGGTTGCGAGCGACCTAGGTTCGCTCATTCGTCCCCTGTTCAGGGGGCCGTTCGACTTGCTCTGTGGGACACGGCGTCTCCCTGCGCCGTGTCCCGCTTCCACTTCCTTCGCAAGCCCTGTTGAGGAGACCTCCTATGGATGGGTTCGACGTTGGCGCCGCGGATGTGGAGCCGACTGCCGATGACCTCGCCGCGATCCAGGCTGAATGGTCATTGATCGAGGCTGGGATTGACCTGGTGGACGCCGAGGCGCGGATGGCCGCGGCGAACCCGCCGTGTGAGCTGGATTGGCAGGCTCTGCGTAGCGCTGAGGCGCGCGTGCAGCGGGCCATGACCGCGTTCTATGCCCGCCCCGCCGCGCGTCGGGCGGTGGCGTGATGGCCACTGTCGCCGCGATGTTGCGGGTAAGCCTGCCGGGTAACGCTGTGTGGCGCAGCTGCGAGACGTGCGGCCGTTTGGCCGCGCTGGCGCCGGACGCGGAGCACTGCCGCCCGCGCCGCAAGACTCGGCGGGTGTCGCGATGACCGCCCGCCGCCGTCCGTACCTGCTGGCGCGGTCCGGCCCGCTTGCCCGCCGCCTCGCTCCGGTCGCCGCCCTCGCTGGCCTCATCGCTTTGACTGTTCCCGGCCCGCTCGGTCTGGCCGCCGCCCTGGTGGCGATCGTGACCGGCGGCGTAGTGGCGGTGGCCGGTGCGCTCGACGTGCGGCGGTGGCTGCGCAGCCTGCGGCGGTAACGCTGTGGGCCGCATCCGCGCCGCGTTCCATGACCCGACCGGCGACCGGTACGGCATCCCTACCTACTGGTGGCGCGGCGCCCCCGCCGGCTACGCCACCCGCCGGCAACTACGCGACAAGGGCTTACGTCCTGGTGGTCAGCCGGTCGCCGCGCAGATCCTGTGGCGCGGCATCGGCGGTACCCGGACCGCGTACCTGTACCGGCTCGACCTCGCCGCCCCGAAACGCACCGCCACACCGGCCCAACGCGCCGCGCTCAATCGCGCGCTGCTGGCCCGCCGCACCTGCCCCGCATGTGCGCAGGTGCGCCCGTACTACATCCCCCGCTCGCTTGGTGAATGCCTCGACTGCGCAGGAGTTGCCTGATGACCGCCGCTACCCTCGCCCCGTCCGCCTACCCGCCCACCGTCGATGACCTGTTGCCCCGGGCACGCGACCTCGCTACCGCACTCGGTGAGGTCCCGTCCCGCAACCGGCTCAAGCGGGAGCTGCGGATCGGCTCTCCGAAAGCCGACACCCTGCGGGAGATCCTGACCGCCGAACTGGCCACCCCGCCCACCGTCGAGGCCACCCTCGCCCCAGCCGCCCCGCCGGCTGACCCGCCCGCGGTCGAGATTCCGCCCGCCGCCCCTGTGTCGGTGCTGGAAGGCAACCCCGTAGACCCGGGCGCGAACATCACCCCGAGACCCACCGTCGAGGTCGCCGGACCGACCCCGGTCACGGTCCGGCGTCCGGTGGCGTGGCCGGTACTGCTCCTGGCCTTGCCCGCGTTCGTGGCCATCTGGGCCGGCTGGGTCGAGCTGGGCAAGCTCACCGGGTTCGGCAAGGTCAACCTTCTGCCCGGTATCGCCAACGTGAGCGTCGACATCGCGATCACGCTGCCGATCGGCATGGAGACCTACGCCGCCTACGCGCTGTGGGTGTGGCTGTCCGGCCGTGCCCCGCCCCGGCGCGCCGCTTCGCCAAATGGTCTGCGATCGCCTCCCTGGCGATCGGTTCGGCTGGGCAGGTCACCTACCACCTGATGGCCGCCGCCGGCTGGACCTCCGCCCCCTGGCCCGTAACCGCCCTGGTCGCCTGCCTGCCCGTCGCCGTGCTCGGCATGGGCTGCGCCCTCGCCCACCTGCTGCACACCACCGACAGCAACGCCTAACCAGGAGGGACAGCCTGATGGCCCGCAAGCTCAGCGACGACGAGTCCGCCGCCGCGGCGGTAGGCGCCGCCCTGTTCGACGCGCTCAAACGCACCAAGCACGGACGCGAATTCCTGCGCACGACCGACCCCGGCACCCGCGGCAAGTTGGCATGGCTGCGCGACCTCAACCGACTCGGCCACGACCCCAACAGCAGGTAGATCCGCCCGGTGGCGCGGCCCAAAACGGCCTGGAAACCCTGCGCCGCGCCACCGGTCACCGTCACGAACCAGGAGGTTCGATCCGATGGCCAAACCTACCCCGCCACCCGCCTGTACCTGCAAGAACACCGGCCGGTGCGGCTACTGCGTGTCCGTCATTAACGCCGCTGTCGCCCGGGAGGGACGACCGCCGGCGCAACGCACCGGGATCGCCGCACTCGCCTCTCTGTCCAGAAAGGACGCTGCCTAGCCATGGGCAAGGACGACACTCCGCGCTGCCCGGTATGCGGCGCTCGAAACCCGTTCAGCACGCCCTGCCACGCCAAGCCGAGGAAGTGATGCCCCGTGACCAGCCCAAACGATGACCGTGACCGGTTTGACTGGCGGGCGGCTGAGGCTGACCTCGCTGCCGACGCCGACGTGGTAGACCTCGACGCCGCACGCTTGCGCCGCAGTCCCGGTGCTGCCGATGGTGGGCAGGGCAGCCACTTTGACCTGCCGTTGGATGAGCAGCCGTCGCCGGGTGGGGTGCTGGTTGACCCGCCGGTCAGTAAGAGCAGCCGGCAGGCACCGATCGTGCCGACCTGGTTGAGCGGCTGGCACAACCTGCGCCACGCCGCCAAGCACGCGGCGAAGGTGACTGGCTACCGGGCCGGTTTCCACGCGCTGCGTTCACCGTGGTACGCGGTTCAGGCTGGCTTTTGGGCCACGGTGGGCGTGTTTCGGCTGTCCGGGCGGCTGCTGCGCTGGTGGTGGGTCCTGGAACAGCACAGCCTGCGCCAGCACGCCGCGGACGCCAATGACCCGCAGATGTGGCTCAAGCTGCACCGGGAGGCCAAGTCCACCCGGGCGTGGCGGGCGTTCGTGCTCATCGCCGCCGCGGTCACGGTGCTGTGCGGTGGCCCGCTTGCTTACGCGCTCGCTCCATGGTGGACCGTCGTAATCGTTGTAGTAGCCGCGGTTGCTGGGCTTGCCCACATTGGACGCCCGGCGGATCGGCCGATCATCACCCCGGCGACGGTGGCGGGCAGGTTCCGGCGGATCAACCCGGACATCGTGCTGCGCGCCTACTACGCTGCCGGTCTAGGGCATCCGGACAAGCCGCATCAGCGAGTGGAGTTCGGCTCGACCATGGCGCGGGACGCGTCGGGTACCGGTTCGCAGGTGTCGATCGACCTGCCGTATGGCAAGACGTTCGATGACGCGGTGAAGGCCCGCGGCGCCATCGCGTCCGGTCTGGATGTGGCTATCTCGCAGGTGTTCATCACCCGCGACCCCACCAGCCACCGCCGGCACACGCTGTGGGTCGCCGACAAGGACCCCCTTGCGCAGGGTGCCGGGCGCACGCCGCTGCTGAAGTGCAAGCCGACCGACATCTGGCAGCCGGCCCCGTTCGGGCTGGATGAGCGCGGCAACAAGGTCTCGATAGAGCTGATGTGGAGTTCGATCCTGATCGGTGCGCAGCCGCGGCAGGGCAAGACGTTCGCCGCGCGCCTGTTGGCGCTGTACGCCGCGCTCGATCCGTATGTCAAGCTCACCGTGCTCGACGGTGGCGGCAAGCCGGACTGGCGCAAGTTCGCGCTGGTGGCTGACCGGTGCGCGTTCGGTCTGGCGATGACCCGCGACGGCGATCCAGCCGAGATCGTGTTGGAAGCGTTGCGGGAGATCAAAGCCGACGTGCAAGACCGGTATGAGCGGCTGTCGAAACTGCCGGTGGACGTGTGCCCGGAAGGGAAGCTGACCAGGGCAATCGCCCGGGACCCGAAGTACCGGATGCCGGTGCGGATGGTCGTGCTGGACGAGTTCCAGGAGTACTTCGACCTCGGCGAGATCTCCAAAGAGATCGCCGCGCTGTTCGTGTACCTGGTCAAGGTGGCACCCGCCGCGGGCGTGATGTTCGTGGACGCCACCCAACGGCCCAGCGGCATCGGCGCCGGGCAGGTCGCGCAGCAGTTCATCAGCTTCCGCGACAACCACCAGGTCAGGTTCAGCCTGCGTACCGGCTCCTGGCAGGTCTCCGACCTGGTGCTGGGATCCGGCGCCTACAGCGAGGGTTTCGACTCCTCAACCCTGCTGCCCTCCTACAAGGGCGTGGGCATCCTGCGCGGCGCGTCCGACGCCACCCCGACCGTCCGTACGTACCTCGCGGACGCCGACGACGCGGAAAAGATCCTCATCGCGGCGCGCAAGCTCCGCGAAGTCGCCGGCACGCTGACCGGCATGGCCGCAGGCGAGGACATCGCCCGCGCGTCCCGTGACGTGCTGGCCGACGTACGCGCCATGTTCGAGACCGGCGAGCGCGGCATGCAGTGGGAAGACCTCGCCGACCGGCTAGCCGGCAGGCTGCCCGAGCACTACGCCGACATCACCGCCGAGTCCATCTCCGCGCAGGTCCGCGCGTTCGGTGTACGCAGCGTAGATGTCAAGCGGTCCGGCAAGGCGCTCAAAGGCGCCAAGGTCGAGGACATCGACACCGCCATCGCCCGCCGGCAGACCGGCTGACCGGTCGCGCGCTGCCCGCGACCGGTCGCGTTGACGCGACTCGACCCGCGACCGCCCTGGTCAGCGCATACGGCCACCGGTCGCGGGTCGCGTCGCCACCCGCTCACATCCCGAAACCGGCTCACGGAGGACCGCTGTGCCCATCCTCGCCGCAACCGCAACCCCCACCCCATCCATGATCATGATTCTTTTGCTGGCCACGGCCGTTGTCACGCTCGGTTACGCGGTGACGTGTTGGCTGTGGCCGTTCAAACGCTGCCGCCGCTGCCACGGCACCGGTCGCAGGCGAGGTCCCATCCTGCGCATGTACCGGCTGTGCCGACGCTGCCACGGCGACGGGCTACGCCTGCGCATCGGACGCCGGATCGGCAACCACCTGCGCGAGCTACACCGGAACGCCCGATGAGCCTGTTCGACTTCAACCCCAACCACACCGCCTGGTGCGCCCGCGACCATCAATGCGGTACCGCGGGAGAGCATCGGGCCACACCGATCGGTGTAGACGTGCACGGCCACGGGCGGGGCAGCCTCACCCGTGTCCGCGATGCGGACGGACGCGAGTACGCCGAAATCCGCGTCCGTGTCGCGCTCTCACCCGTCGAGCCGTACGCCCACCGGCAACTCGGCACCCTACTGACCGGGCTACGCACCCTGCTGATCCGCACCGCCCGTGCCGGCTACCCCGCCCCTCCGTACAGCACACGCCGGGCGGCGTGATGGCCGTTAACCCGCGCGACCATCCACCGGACAGACGCACCCCGCGTCGGGTCCCGCAAGGCCAATGCCCGGCGGGCAGGCAGTGTGGCTGCTGTCCCGGACCGCTCGGTCACGGACACTTCATCCCCGGCGAGGACGGCAAACCCGGACGGCAGATCAACGACTGCCCCATGACCCATCCGCCCCGCGACCGCCAATGCCGCCCGCCATACCCAAGCGTCATCGGACCCTGCCCAGAACGGGCGTGGCTAGAGCAGACCACCCCGCCCGGACAGCCACCCTCCGGACGCTGCTGCATCGAATGCGGACGCATCACCGCCCGCGTCTACACCGGAAACGCCCTACCCAATGCCGTAAACACGCCCCTGCCCTGGTGTGCAGGCACCCACTTCCCCAACTCCCGGTAATCCCACTTTCGTCTGTCCAGGAGGGACACCCGCCATGGCTGGCGACACCACGAGTACGCCGCCGTTGTTCCTGCTCGGCACCCATCAGCCGGGCTGGCTGGCCAGGGTCGGCCTGCCGCTATTCGTCGCCGACCCGCGGCTACGCGTCTATAAGACGCTGCCTCGCGCAGCTGCGCCGTGGGCGCTGGACTCCGGTGGTTTCAGCGAGCTACAGAAGTACGGCCGATGGACCGTCACCCCACGCCAGTACATCGCGCGGGTGCGCCGCTACCGCGATGAAGTCGGCCGGCTGCTGTGGGCCGCGCCGCAGGACTGGATGTGCGAGGCCGACGTTATCAACGGCGGGCGGGTCGGACCGGTCGTGTTCGCCGGCACTGGCCTGTCCGTGGGCGAGCATCAGCGGCGCACGGTGCTCAACTACGCGCAACTGCGCGACCTCGCCCCGACCTGCCATTCATTCCGGTCGTGCAAGGCGACACCGTAGACGACTACCTACGGTGCGTAGATCTCTACTGGTCACTGGCCGGCCTCGACCTCACCACGGCGCCGCTGGTGGGCGTGGGGTCGGTCTGCCGCCGGCAGGGCACCGCCGAAGCCGGGCGCATACTGGCCGCCCTGCACACCTGCGGTGTGCGGCGGCTGCACGGGTTCGGGTTCAAGACCCTCGGTCTGATCGCCCACGGCCATTTGCTGACCTCGGCGGATTCCCTGGCCTGGTCAGACACCGCCCGCAAACTTCGCCGTCCCGCCCTGCCCGAATGCGTCCGGGCCGGGCGGCACCGCAACTGCGCTAACTGCCTGAACTACGCCCTGCGTTGGCGGGCCGAACTTCTCGCAGCTGCGCGAACCGCACGGCACCAACCAGCCGCATAACCACACCCGCTTTGTCCAGAAGGGACACCCCGCCATGGCTGGCGACACCACGATCACCGTTATCGGCAATCTGACCGACGAGCCTGAGTTGCGTTTCACCCCGTCCGGTGCGGCCGTCACCCGGTTCCGGATCGCGTCTACCCCGCGCATCTTCGACCGGCAAAGCAGCGAATGGCGGGACGGAGAGCCGCTGTTCCTGTCGTGCTCCGTTTGGCGGCAGCCCGCGGAGAACGTGGCCGAGTCGCTTTCCCGCGGGTCGCGGGTCATCGTGACCGGACGCCTGCGGCAGCGCTCCTACGAGACCCGCGAGGGTGAAAAGCGCACCGTCATCGAGCTGGACGTGGAAGAGGTCGGTCCGTCGCTGCGGTACGCCACCGCGCAGGTCCGCAAGATGGACCGCAGTAACAGTCGCACCGCGACGCCGACCCGTACCGCAGGTTCGACCGGCGATGACCCGTTTTCGGTCGCACCGACCGCGCAGCACAGCGGGTTTGGTGACGACGAGCCGCCGTTCTAGGCCATGACCGAACGCGGCCTGTGGATCGGCGCGACCTACATCACGGGGCGGCCCGTGCCGATCAATGGGCCGGCCCCACACACCTGCGGCAACAGCGTGACAGGACGCATGACCGGCGTGCGTTTCCGCACTGACCGCCGGGACTGCCCGGCCTGCGTCGCCGGTACCAGTGGGGTAAGCCGTCCCAGCCGTCCCAGCCGTCCCAGAGGGGTGTTTTCGCAGGTCAGCCCTGGGACGGCTTTTGTGGGTGGGACGGCTCAAGCCGTCCCAGTGACACCTGGACCCGACCAGCCCATGACCACGTTCGGAGGGGATAGCGACGTGAGTAGTGCTGCGGATTTGTTGGCTTCCGCGGTGGAGTTGGCGCGGCGTGGCTGGCACGTTTTTCCGCTACGGCCTAACGACAAGCGGCCAGCCTTTCCTGACCACACCGTCGAGACGTGTACCGGCCGTGACCCACGCTGCCATCGAGCCGGGGCACACGTCGGGTGGGAACCTCGGGCGACCACCGATCCTGACCGCATTCGCCGCGCTTGGACCGCGGCGCCTTACAACGTCGGGATCGCCTGCGGCCCGTCCGGGCTGGTGGTCATCGACCTCGATGTACGCAAGCCCGGCCAGACGGCGCCACAAGGCTTTGAAGGCTACGGCCATGGTGCCCGTGTGCTGGCCGACCTGTGCTTGCAGGCCGGGCACCCCTACCCGGACGACACGCACGCCGTTACCACTGGCGGGGTGGCACCCACCTGTACTACCAACACCCGCCGGATGGGACGGCGTTGCGTAACACTCGCGGCGGGACCGGGAACGCGCTCGGGTGGCTCATCGACACCCGCGGCCACGGCGGCTATGTGGTCGCCGCGGGCAGCGTCGTCGCCGGCCGGCCGTACCAGGTCGCTCGTGAAATGGCCCCGGCGCCGTTGCCTGACTGGCTGGCGCAACGCCTGCGACCAACCCCACCAGCGCCGTCCGCACCGAGCACCCGGGCGTTACCCGGCGGGCAACACCACGCCTACCTGACCGCGGTCATCGATCGGGAATGTGCGCACGTCACCGCGGCACCCGACCACCACAACGACAACCTCTACATCGCTGCGGTGAACCTCGGCCGGCTCGTCGCCGGTGGCGCGCTCACCCCCGAAGACGCGACACAAGCACTGGAACACGCGGGGGTGGTCGCGGGACTACGGCCGGCCGCGGCCCGCCGCACCATCGCTTCAGGGCTGCGTGCTGGCGCCGCACGACCACGCCAACTGGCCGCCTAGATCCGCGCGAGTGTTCCAGTGCTCCTCACCCGGTGGCTAGTCGGCGCGGTTGCGCCAGTCTCCATCGGTGGCCGGGGTGAACCCTTCCTGGCACAGCATGTCGAGGTCGTACCCGCCGGAGTGGTCAACCAACGTGTGCGAGTCCCACGCCAACTCGATCTCGTGGCGGTTGCGAATCAACCAGTCGTAGTTACGCAGGGCGATGCGCGTCTCGTCGGTCATGCCCGTGACCGTAGCGGCCCCCGCCTTCCCACCACCACTACCACCGTCAATCGGAGAAAGGGATCGCCGCATGACCGGGCCACCCACACCGAACGGAACCGCCATCCTTGACCAGCTACACGACACCCTGACCCGCTACGTCGTGCTGCCCTCACCCGAGGCGACCGACGCTGTAGTGCTGTGGATCGCCGCCACCCACGCGCAACCCGCATGGGCGCACGCGCCGCGGCTGGTCATCCGCGCACCGGAGAAGCGGTGCGGCAAGTCCCGACTCCTGGACGTGGTTGAGGCGACCTGCCGCAACCCGCTCATCACTGTCAACGCGAGTACGGCCGCGGTGTACCGGTCGATCGGCAGCGACGACCCGCCCACGGTGCTGCTCGATGAGGCTGACACCGTTTTCGGGCCGAAAGCAGGGGAGGCCAACGAAGACCTCCGCGGCCTGCTCAACGCCGGACACCAGCGCAACCGGCCGACCATCCGGTGGGACCACGCCCGGCACCGCATCGAGTCCATCCCCACGTTCGCGATGGCCGCGCTCGCCGGGATCGGCGCCATGCCGGACACCATCGAAGACCGGGCCGTGGTCGTGCGGATGCGCCGCCGGGCACCCGGTGAAACCGTCGCCCCGTACCGGCAGCGCCGCGACGGCCCCGCCCTGCGACACCTCGCCGACAGTCTCGACCAATGGCTACGGCCCAACCTGGCCCGGCTCGAACGCGCCGAGCCGGACATGCCGCTAGAAGATCGGGCCGCGGACACGTGGGAACCGCTCATCGCGGTCGCTGACCTCGCCGGAGACGGGTGGCCCGATCGGGGCCGGCACGCCGCGGAAACCCTGACCGCCGAACGGGACGGCGACAGCGCATCATCCGACCGCATCCAACTACTCACCGACTGCCGCGCCGTGTTCGGTGACCTCGACGCCATCCCTACATCAGTGCTGCTCGAACGGCTCAAAGCCGACCCCGAGGCACCGTGGGTGGACTACAGCGGGACCGGGCTGACCGCGATGCGGCTTGGCACGCTGCTTCGTGAGTACGGCATCGCCTCCCAGAACATCCGATTCGGACCGCCGCACGGGCAGGCCAAGGGCTACCGCCGCGACGACTTCACCGACGCGTGGCACCGTTACTGCCCGGCACCCGGGCCGGTACCCGAGTACACCGCGGCGGTCCGGCACCTCCGGTCGGTGCCCGGCCCGCACCTGCCCGGCCTCGATGAGATGCCCCCGCCCCCGGCGAAACCGCCGCTGGGACGGCTTAAGCCGTCCCGCCCACAAAAGCCGTCCCAGGGCTGACCTGCGAAAACACCCTTCTGGGACGGCTGGGACGGCTGGGACGGCTTACCCCCACCCAACCGAGACGCGATCCCGGCAAGCCGATCATCACCCACCCAAACGGCCCACTGAGAGCCACGCAGAGACATCCGCGCATGGCTCTACCCTCGCCTGCCTCAGATCTTGGCTCTACGGCGCTCTCAGCGGGCCGTTCTGCGGTTCTCTGTGCAACCCCTTCCCGCACCCGGCTTCTGAGACCCGTCACGCCCGATCGGGCTTCAGAGCCGCCTACACCGCTCCGCACGCCCTATCCCTCAGCAACCGCTACCGGGGAGAGACATGCCTACGGACGCCACGCCACTCGTCCTGACCATCGAGCAAGCGGCACAGCGACTCGGCATCGGCCGGACGCTCATGTACGCGCTCGTTACCAGCGGCGAAGTCGAATCCGTCACCATCGGCCGACTCCGCCGCATCCCAGCCGACTGCATAACCGAATACGTCAACCGACTCCGCCAACAGAACGCCACACTTCCCGCCGCCGCCTGAAAGGACAGTGCCGAATGCCACGCAAGCCCAACGGCGCATCAAGCATCTACCAGGGCAGCGACGGATCATGGCATGGCCGCGTAACCATCGGCATACGCGACGACGGAAAACCAGACCGCCGCCATGTGCGCGGCAAGACTGAGGCGACCGTTACCCGCAAGGTCCGGGCGCTCGAACGTGACCGCGACAACGGAAACGTTCGCAAGCCCGGCGAGAATTGGACCGTGGCGAAATGGCTCACGCACTGGCTAGAAAACATCGCCACACCGAACGTCCGGGAAAACACGGCCGCGGGCTACCGGGTAGCAGTCAACGTGCACCTCATCCCGGGCATTGGAGCACACCGGCTGGAAAAGCTCACGGCTGAGCACATCGAGAAGCTAACCCGCAAAATGCAGGCGAACGGTAGCGCCGCAGCGACCGCACATCAGGCGCACCGCACGCTGCGGACCGCGCTCAATGAGGCAATGCGGCGAGGCCACATCACTAAGAATCCCGCAAGCCTCGCCAAGCCGCCGCGGCTCGATGACACAGAGGTCGAACCGTACACCGTGGAAGAAGTGCAACGAATTCTCATCGCGGTAGGCGAGCGGCGCAACGGCGCACGATGGGCACTCGCACTCGCACTCGGGTTACGGCAAGGTGAGGCCCTAGGACTGAAATGGTCCGACGTAGACCTCGAAAACGGAACGCTTATCGTCCGCCGGTCGCGACTGCGCCCACGGTGGCAGCACGGGTGCAGCAAGCCCTGCGGCCGCAAGATGGGCGGGCACTGTCCCGACCGGCGACCGCTACGCGACGAGGCTGCCGACACGAAGTCACGGGCAGGCCGGCGGCGGATCGGACTTCCGGATCAAGTCGTCTCGCTGCTACAGCAACACAAACGCGTGCAGGATGCGGAACGGACTAAGGCCGCTCAATTGTGGACCGAAGACGGTTGGGTATTCACCACACCGACCGGCGGACCGCTGAACCCGCGCACCGACTACACCGAATGGAAGCGGCTACTCAAAGCGGCGGGATTGCGGGACGCCCGACTGCACGACGCACGCCACACCGCCGCGACCGTACTGCTCGTGTTGAAGGTCGCGGAACGGGCCGTGATGGGCATCATGGGATGGTCCGACTCTGGAATGACCAAGCGCTACCAGCACCTGACCGGGCAAGTACGCCGCGACGTCGCGGAACGGGTCGGTGGGCTGCTCTGGCAACCACCCGCCGCCGACCGGACCGAGCCGGATGACGGAGCCGCTGGAGTGCTCGTACCGGCCAACTGAGACCGAAACTGAGACCGGACGGAGAAACGCCCGGCGCCTCACGGAGAGTCGCCGGGCGTTTGCCCTGCTAGATGGCGGTGGCGGCGGGATTTGAACCCGCGGAGGGCTTGCACCCTCACACGCTTTCGAGGCGTGCTCCTTAGGCCACTCGGACACACCACCGCCGAGAAGGGTACCTGACCCGCGGGGCTCGCCTCGGGGCGGCATGCCGCCTGGCAGGATCGCAGGCATGAGTACGCACATCGGCGCCAAGCCGGGCGAGATCGCGGAGCGGGTCCTGATGCCGGGCGACCCGCTGCGGGCCAAGTGGATCGCGGAGCACTACCTCGAGGACGCCAAGTGCTACTCGACGGTCCGCAGCATGTTCGGCTTCACCGGGACGTACCAGGGTGTCCGCCTGTCGGTGCAGGGCTCGGGCATGGGCATGCCGTCCGCGTCGATCTACGCCCACGAGCTGATCAACGACTACGGCGTGAACACCCTGATCCGCGTCGGCTCGTGCGGGGCGCTCACCGAGTCGCTCAAGCTGCGTGACGTGGTCGCCGCCATCGGCTCGGCCACCGACTCGAACATGAACCGCGCCCGCTTCGACGGCCTCATCGACTACGCGCCGGTGGCGGACTTCGGGCTGCTGCGCACGTCCGTCGAGGTCGCCGAGCGCCGTGGCATCCAGATGCGCGTCGGCCCGATCCTCGCCGCCGACGCCTTCTACACCGACCGCCCCGACCTCTACGACCGCCTGGCCGACTACGGCGTGCTGGCCGTGGAGATGGAGTCGGCCGCGCTCTACACGATCGCCGCGAGGTTCAAGGCGCGCGCCCTGACAATCCTGACGGTGAGCGACCACATGAAGACCGGCGAACGCACGACCGCCGAGGAGCGCGAGCGCACGTTCGCCGAGATGGTCGAGATCGCCCTCGACACCGCCATCGCCTAAACCGCTGAGCCTTTGCACGTTGATCAGGGAGTTCGTGCAGCGAATCGCCGACCGACACGCCCACCAACTCCCTGATCAACCGCCCGAGCCCGAGGGGCAACCAGCGCGAGCCCGAGGGGGCAACAAGGGCTACGGGGTGGAGAGGGCCTCCGTGGGGGACAGGTGGCTGGCGCGGACCGCGGGGTACACGCCGGCCAGGGCGCCGATCAGCAACGTGGCTGCCAGGGCACCCGCCATGGCCCACGCCGGGACTTCGGTGGGCCAGGACTGGGTGGCGGTGTAGAGGGTTGTGACGGCTATGCCCAGCAGTACCCCGGCCAGGCCGCCCAGTGCGGACAGCAACAGCGACTCGGCCAGAAACTGGGTGCGGATCTGGCCCCTCGTGGCGCCCAGCGACCGCCGCAGCCCGATCTCGGCGCGGCGTTCCAGCACGGATATGACCATCGTGTTGGCGACGCCGACGCCGCCGACCAGGAGGGCGACCGCCCCAAGGCCGAGCAGGAGGCCGTTCAGCGCCTCGTCGGTGGCCTGCTTCGCGGCCAGCGCGTCCGAAGGTCGGGAGACCTTGACCTCGTTCGGGTTTTCCGGGTTGGCGGTGGCGGCCAGCACGCCCTGCACCGCCTCCACCGACGACTCGGCCGCCCGCGTGTACACCGTCGTCGCGTAGCCGTCGAAGCCCAGCTCCGCCGCGGCCACCGGCCAGCCGACCAGCGCGGCCGTGTCCAGCTCCGCGGCGAGCGGCACCGGCTGGAGCACGCCGACCACGGTGAACCACTGCCCGCCCAGCCACACCTGCACCGACGGGCCGGCCAGGGCCACGCCCAGGCGGTCGGCCGCGGTGGCGCCGAGCACGACGGCCGGGTAGCGAGCCGTCAGCTCGTTGAGCCACGCGCCGCTGGCGACCGTGGCGCCGACCGTCGCCGGCAGGTCCGTGCGCGCCGCGCGCACCGCGATCCCGCCCGACTGGGTGGTTGGGATCTTGTCGGTGCGGTACACCTGCGCGTCCACGTTGCCGGTGGCGCTCACCGACTCCACGGGCGCGATGCGGTCGATCATCTCGATCGCCTCGTCGGGCAGGTGCGAGTCCTCGCCGAAGAACGTCTGCCCCGGACCGACCGTGAGCAGGTTGGTGCCGAGCCGGTCAAGCGTGCGGTCGAGTTCGGCCCGCGACGACGTGGAGATGCCCACCACCGAGAGCATGGCCGCGATGCCGATGGCGATGCCCAGCGCGGACAGGAACACGCGCAGCGGCCGCGCCCTCAACCCCGCCGCGCCCACGCGCAGTACGTCCGCGAAGGCCAGCCGCGCCGGCTTCATGACCGCACCTGCCCGTCGCGCATGGCCACCTGCCGCGGCAGCGACGCGGCGATGTCGCGGTCGTGGGTGATGACCACCACTGTGGTACCGGCGGTGTGCAGCTCGTGCAGCAGCTCCATCACGCTCGCGCCGGAGGCGGAGTCGAGATTGCCGGTCGGCTCGTCGGCCAGCAGCACCGCCGGCTCACCCACGACGGCCCGCGCGATGGCCACCCGCTGCCGTTCGCCGCCGGAGAGCTCGTGCGGCTCGTGGCTCATCCGGTGCCCCAGCCCGACGCGCTCCAGTGCGGCCGCGGCCCGGCGGCGCCGTTCGCCGATGCGGGCGCCGCTGTAGAGGAGGCCGTCGGCGACGTTGTCGAGCGCCGGTACCCCCGCCGCCAGGTGAAACTGCTGGAAGACGAAGCCGATCCGGGTCGCGCGCAGAGCCGACAGCGAACGGTCGGACAGCGCCGACACCTCGTACCCGTCGATCCGCACCGTCCCCGACGACGGGCGGTCGAGGGTACCGATCAGGTTGAGCATTGTGGATTTTCCGGACCCGGATGGTCCGACGATCGCGACGAGCTCGCCGGCGCCGATCGAGAGCGACACATCGCGGACCGCCGCGACGCCGCCGGGATAGACCTTGGACACCGCCGCGAGCGCGATCATTTGGGTACCCCCACGAGCATCCCCTCGGCCACGCCGTCGCCGGAGATCTCGACCTTCCCGCCGGCGAACATGCCGGTCTCCACCGCGACGTACCGCGTGGTGCTCCCCTCGACGACCTGCAGGCCGTACCCTCCCTCGGCCAGCGCGACAAGCGCGTTGAGCGGCACCGTGAGCACGTTTTCCCGCTTGTCGGACTCGATGATCACGTCCACCGGAGCCTGGTCGAGCGTGCCGAGCTTCTGCTGGTCGCCGACCGTGACAACGACCTCGATCGTGGTGGTCTCCGCGGAAACGACGGCGACGGTGCCGACCTCGGCAACGGTGCCGGCGACCTGGTCACCGCCCGGCAGCTCGACCGTGGCCGCCAGACCCTTCTTGACCAGCTGCTGCTTGTCGACCTCAAGGGCGACGGTGACGATGCGCGTCGTGCCGGTCCAGGTCAGCACCGGTCCATTTGCCGGGTCACCCGCCGCCAGCTTCAGCGTGGCCACGCGGATCTGGCCCGGCGCCACGACGACCTGCCCGGGCGTGACGGTCCCGGTCTCCGGAAGGCCGAGGTCCTCCTGCCACCGCTCGACCGCGTCCGCCGTGGCCGGCGTGTACTCGTCGTCCACAGTGAACCCTTGGTAGCCGAGCGCGGCCAGGTTCTTTTCCACCTCGGCGACATCCGGGCCGGACACGTCCGCCGTGAGCGGGCGGTAGAGCGGCATCGCGCCATAGAGGAGTACGACGGGATCGTCGTCCACTTTGTACACGGGCTTGCCGCGCGTGATGGTCGCGCCCTCGGCCGGCACCCAGGTGAGTGTGCCGCCGGCGCCCTTGACCGCGACCGGATCGCCGTACCCGAGGGTGCCGTCCACCGTCTCGGTCTGGATGAGCGTGCCGCGGTCGACCTTCACGGTCGCCGGCGGGAGCGCGCTGCGCGGCGGCGTGGAGGCGTCCGCGCCCCCGAAGCCCACCGCCGCCGCGGCGCCCGAGGCGACGACCAGCGCGGCGCCCCCGGCGAGCAGCACGGTGCGACCCCTCACTGGCCACCGCCCTGGCCGCGGAACGTGAACTTGTCCTGGCACGCCTCCATCGCCGCCTTGAACGTCGGGTCGTCGGGGTCGAACGGCAGCTCGCCACCGAGCCCGAGGAAGCCGCCGGTGTTGGGGTCGGGGTCGGGCATGTCGATGCCGTTTTCACGCATGCAGGCGGCCCACTCGCGCAGTTGCTCCTGCTGGGCAGGGTCGAGCTCGGCCCGCTCGCCGCCGTTGGGCGAGAGGTCGCGGCAGGCTTCGTACGCCTTCTTCCCGGCGCCGGAGATGAGCTTCTCGCGGTCGAAGTCCTGGTTCAGGATCTGCCCGTCCGGGCCCGGGTCGGGAAAGTCGGGTATTCCGTTGTCCCGCATGCACTGGGCGAACTTGCGCCCCTGCTCCGGGTCGGCGCTCGTCGACGGGCTCGCGGAGGCGCTGCCGCCAGCGGTGGGCACCCCGCCCTCTTCCGATCCACCGCCACACCCGGACGCGAAGGCCAGCGCCGCGATGGCGAACGCCAGGCCGGTACGCAATCTCATGGATATCTCCCTCATCGAAGGCAACACGGGGAGTGAACCGAGAAGGCGGTAACCCGGGCATAACCCGACGAGTTAACGCCGGCGTTATCCGGCCCTGGGTGACCATGGGGTGGTGCGGATCCTGGTGGTCGAGGACGAGAAGATGCTGGCCGAGGCGGTCGCCGAGTGGCTGCGGCGCGAGGCGTTCGCGGTCGACGTGGTGTATGACGGCGCGGCCGCCCTGGAGCGCCTGCCGGTGAACGAGTACGACGTGGTGGTACTCGATCGGGATCTTCCGCTCGTGCACGGCGACGACGTCTGCCGCGCGATCACCGCGAGTGGCGCGGCGGCCCGCGTGCTCATGCTCACCGCCGCCACCGGCGTGCGCGACCGGGTCGCGGGCCTGGGCATCGGGGCCGACGACTACCTGACGAAGCCGTTCGCGTTCGCCGAGCTCTCCGCCCGGGTGCACGCGCTGGGCCGGCGGGCCCGCCCGGCCGCGCCGCCCGTGCTGGAGCGCGCCGGCATCCGCCTCGACCCGGCCCGCCGCGAGGTGTTCCGGGATGGGCGGTTCGTGCCGCTGGCCAACAAGGAGTTCGCGGTGCTCAGCGAGCTGATGCGGGCCGGCGGGGCGGTGGTGTCGGCGGAGCAGCTGCTGGAAAAGGCGTGGGACGAAAACATCGACCCGTTCACAAACGTCGTGCGGGTCACCGTGATGAAGCTGCGCCGCAAGCTGGGTGATCCGCAGGTCGTGGAGACCGTGCCGGGAGTGGGGTACCGAGTGCCATGAACCGCTGGACGATCCGGGTGCGGCTGACCGTGCTCTACGGCGGCCTGTTCTTCCTGGCCGGGGCGGTGCTGCTGGGCGTGACGTACCTGCTGATGGCGCAGCGCCTGGACCGCAGCCTCAACGACCCGACCGACCTCGCCCTCCGCAACGACAGGCTCATGGAGATCCTGCAAAACCGGCAGATCGCCGTCGAGGCGCTGGAGGACGCGCGGGCCGAGCGGGAGCGCCTCCGCCAGGACGCGCTCGACTCGCTGCTCACCCAGGGCGGGATCGCGCTGGTGGGGGTCGGCGTCGTGGCGGGTGCGTTCGGGTGGCTGGTGGCCGGGCGGGCGCTCCAGCCGTTGCAGCGGATCACCGACACCGCCCGCCGCATCGCCGGCGCGGACGGCGCGCGCACCGGGCTGCACGAGCGGATCGTGCTGGACGGGCCGCGCGACGAGGTCAAGGAGCTGGCGGACACGTTCAACGTGATGCTGGAACGGCTGGACCGCTCCTTCGACGGGCAGCGCCGCTTCGTCGCCAACGCCTCGCACGAGCTGCGTACCCCGCTCGCCCTCAACCGTGCCCTCGTGGAGCTCGCCGTCACGCGGCCCGGTGCCGTCGCCGAGACCAAGCAGCTCGGCGAGTCGCTGCTGACCGTCAACGAGCGCCACGAGCGGCTCATCGACGGCCTGCTCACGCTCGCCGACGCGGAGCAGGAGGTGGCCGAGCGCTCCCCCGTGGACCTGTCCGAGGTGGCCGGCTTCGTGCTCGACCAGAGCAAGGCACCCGAGCTGAAGGTGGTGCGGCAGCTCGCGCCGGCACCCACCCGCGGCGACCCGATCCTGCTGGAGCGGCTTGTGCAGAACCTCGTCGAGAACGCCGCCCGCCACAACTCGCCCGGCGGCTGGCTGGCCGTCACCACCCACGCGGTGAACGGGTGGGCCGTGCTCACCGTCAGCAACACGGGCGCTGTCGTACCGGCGTACGAGATCGAGTCTCTCTTCCAGCCGTTCCGGCGGCTCAACCGCGAGCGGGTGGACGGCGGACGCGGCTTCGGCCTGGGCCTGTCGATCGTCCGTGCGGTGGCGACCGCGCACGGCGGCACGGCGCAGGCGGTACCGCGGGAGGGCGGCGGCCTTGTCGTCACCGTCGCCCTCCCGCAGCGCGCCTGACCTACGGGGCCGCCAGCGCCTCGGTGGGCGAGAGGCGGGCCGCCCGCACCGCCGGGTACAGACCGGCGATCGCGCCGATGACCAGCGTGGCCAGCACCCCGCCGGCGGTGGCCACCGGCGGCACCACGGCAGGCCACGCCTGAGTCGCCGCGTAGATCGCGGTCACCCCGACGCCCAGCGTCACGCCGCCCAGCCCGCCCAGCGCGGACAGCAGCAGCGACTCGGCCAGAAACTGGGTGCGGATCTGGCCCCTCGTGGCGCCCAGCGACCGCCGCAGCCCGATCTCGGCGCGCCGTTCGAGCACGGAGATGACCATCGTGTTGGCCACGCCCACGCCGCCAACCAGCAGCGCCACCGCGCCGAGGCCGAGCAGCAGCGCGTTGAGCGTGGCGTCGGTGGCCCGTTGCGCCTCCAGCGCGTCGGACGGGCGGGAGACCTGTACCTCGTTCGGCTGCTCAGGGTTTGCCGTCGCGGCGAGCACCGCGCGCACGTCCTCGACCGCCGACTCCCGCGACCGCGTGTAGATCATCGTCGGGTGACCGTCGAAGGCCAGGTACTCCTCCGCCGCCGGCCAACCCACCATCGCCGACTGGTCCAGCTCGGGTGCGAGCTGCCCGGGCCGCAGGATGCCGACCACGCTGAACCACTTGCCGCCCAGCCACACCCGTACGCCCGGCGCGCGGATGTCCAGCCGGCGCGCGGCGGCCGCGCCGAGCACCACGCCCGGGTACTCGGACGTGGCGGCGGTGAGCCACGAGCCGGTCGCCACCTCGACCGCGACGGTGTCGAGCAGGTCCGGCTGGGCGGCCACGACCGCGATACTGCCGGTCTGTCCGCGCGGGATGTGGTCGTTGCGGTACACGGCCACGTCCGGCACCCGACCCACCGCGCTCACGGACTCCACCGGCCCGATCCGGGCCACCATCGCCAACGACTCCTTGGGCAGGCGGGAGTCCTCACCGAAGAGCGTCTGGCCGGGGCCGACGGTCAGCAGGTTGGTGCCCAGCCGGTCGAGCGTGCGGTCAAGCTCAGCGCGGGACGACGACGAGATGCCGACCACGGAGATCATCGCGGCGATACCGATCGCGATGCCCAGCGCGGACAGAAACACCCGCAGCGGCCGGGTACGCAGCCCGGCGGCACCGACGCGCACCACGTCGGCGGGGCTGAGACGCGCCGCCTTCACGGCACGATCCTTCCGTCGCGCATGTGCACCTGCCGTGGCAGCGCGGCCGCGATGTCGCGGTCATGCGTGATCACCACGACCGTGGTACCGGTCTCGTGCAGGTCGCGGAGGACCGTCATCACCGCGGCGCCCGAGGCCGAGTCGAGGTTGCCGGTCGGCTCGTCGGCGAGCAGCAGCGCCGGCTCGCCCACGACCGCCCGCGCGATCGCCACCCGCTGCTTCTCGCCGCCCGACAGCTCATGCGGCCGGTGGTCGAGCCGGTGCGCGAGGCCGACCCGCTCCAGCGCCGACCGGGCGTGCCGCCGCCGCTTGCGCAGCGGCACGCCGGCGTAGAGCAGGCCGTCGGCCACGTTGTCCACCGCGGGCACGCCGGCCGCGAGGTGAAACTGCTGAAAGACAAAACCGATGCGGTACGTACGCAGCGCCGACACCTGCCGGTCGGACAGCCCCGCGATGTCGTGGCCATCGATGCGCACCTGCCCGGAGCTGGGCCGGTCGAGCGTGCCGATCACGTGCAGCATCGTCGACTTGCCCGACCCCGAGGGCCCGACGATAGCCACCATCTCGCCCGGCGCGATGCCGAGCGAGACGCCGTCGAGCGCGGTCACCCCGCCCGGATACACCTTGGATACCCCGTCCAGCTCGATCATTCCGGGCCCCGGCGGAAACGTGGAGCGAAGCGGAGCGTTTTCGTTGGGTGGTTCATTTTGGTAGGCCGACCGTCATGCCTTCGGCGACCCCGCCGCCGCTGACCTCGACCCGCCCATCGGCGAAAAGCCCCGCCTCGACGGCGATGTACCTGGTGGCGCCGCCGTCGACGACCTCCAGGCCGTACCCGCCCTCGGCGAGCGCGAGCAGCGCGGCCACCGGCACGGTCAGCACGTCCTCGCGCTTGTCGGCCACGTACGCGACGTCGACCGGCGTCTGCTGGAGCGACCCGAGTGCCCACTGGTCCGCGACCGTCACGATCACCTCGATCTGGGCACTGTCCGTGCCGGTCGACCCGGGCGGCTGGTCATCGCTGTCGTCCCCGGTTGCGACGGTGCCCACCGACGCCACCTTGCCGGTGACCTCCTTGCTGTCCGGCAACGTGACGGTGACGGTGGCGCCCTTGACCGCCCACGCCGCCTCGCCCGCGTCCACCGGGACGGTGACGACGCGGGTGGTGCCGGTGTACGTGTACACCTCGCCGCCGGCAGGTGAACCCACCCGCGCGGTCAGCTCGGCCACGCGCACAGCGCCGGGCGCGACAACGACCAGGGACGCGTCGACAGTGCCGGTCTCGGTGACGCCGAGGTCGTCCTGCCACCGCTTGACCGCGTTCGCCGTCGAGCTCGTGTACTCGTCGTCGACCGTGAACCCGGTGTACCCCAGCGCCCGCAGGTTGCTCTCGAGCTGCTTGACGTCCGCGCCCTCCACGCCCGCGGCGAGGGGCCGGTAGATCGGCAACGCGCCGTACAGCAGTACGACCGGCAGCTCGTCAGCGCGTAGCAGCGTCCCGCCGCGCGCAATCGCGGCGCCGACGGCGGGTAACCAGGTCACGGTCCCTTGGGCGTGCGACGCCAGCGGTACCGGATCGCCGTGGCTCAGCTCTCCCTGGACGGTGGTGGCCTGTACGAGCGTCTGCCTGGTCACCTGGGTGGTCGTTGCCGGCAGCGCGGCCGGCTCGTCCGTGCCGTCCGCCCGGCCGCCCCGAGTCCGGCGGCAGCCAAGCCCGCCGCCGCGACTGCGACAAACGCCACGCCGGAGAAGATCACTCCGCGCTTCACTTACCGCCACCCTTCTGGATCTCCGGCAGCTTGTCCCGGCACTTTTCGTCGACCTCGCCGACCTTGTCCTTGCTGACCCCGGCCTCCCGCAGGCTGTCGCCGGAGAACTGGCCGGTCTCGGGATCGGGATCGGGGAACGTGGGCAGGCCGTTTTCGCGCATGCAGACGGCGTACTCGCGCAGCTTCTCCAGGTCCGCGGCCGACGGCTTCGGCGGTTCTCCCCCGTTCGGGAGGTACTTGCGGCACTTCTCCATCGCCTGCCGCGTCTGCTGCTTGTCGCCCCGGACCGCCACGCCCTCACCAGGGCCCTTGGCGTCGTCGATGTCGACTCCTTCGTCGCGCATGCACTGCGTGAACTGCCGTTTGCGCTCCTCCTCGTCGGCCGCGGGCGCGCTCGGATCGGGGCTGGCCGAGGCGCTCGCGTTGTTGCCGACGGTCGCGACGCCTGGTCCCTCCTCCGCGTTTCCGGAGCACGCGGCGAGCGCGGCGAGCAGCAGCAGGGGTACGGCGATGAGCGTCCTTCTCATCTCGGCACACTCCTCTCTGTCACTGCGGATCCCACCGTGCGGGCCGTAAGACGGTCATCAGCGCGAATGCTTATGGCCGCCTTATCCGGGGGCCGGGCACCATTGGCGCGTGCGGGTACTCGTCGCGGAAGACGAGGAGCTCCTGGCTGACGCGATCGCCGAAGGGCTCCGGCGCGAGACGCTGGCCGTAGACGTGGTCTACGACGGCGACGCCGCCCTGGAAAAGCTCGGCATCAACGACTACGACGTGCTGGTGCTCGACCGCGACCTGCCGCTGGTGCACGGCGACGAGGTGTGCCGCGCGGTCGTGGCGGCCGGTGGCGAGACGCGGGTGCTGATGCTCACCGCGGCCGCCGAGGTGCCCGACCGGGTGGCCGGTCTCGCGCTCGGCGCGGACGACTACCTGCCCAAGCCGTTCGCGTTCGTCGAGCTGGTGGCCCGCGTGCGGGCGCTGGGGCGGCGTGCGCGGCCGGCGATACCGCCCCGGCTTGAGCGCGCCGGCATCTCGCTCGACCCGGCCCGCCGGGAAGTTTTCCGCGACGGGCGTTTCGTCTCGCTGTCCCGCAAGGAGTTCGCGGTGCTGGAGGAGCTGCTGCGCGCCGACGGCGCGGTGGTGAGCACCGAGCAGCTACTGGAGCGGGCATGGGACGAAAACATCGACCCGTTCACAAACGTCGTGCGGGTCACGGTGATGACGCTGCGTCGCAAGCTCGGCTCGCCGCCGGTGGTCGCGACCGTTTCGGGAGTGGGGTACCAGATTCCATGACGATCCGCGGCGGTTGGACGGTCCGGGTACGCCTGACCGCCCTCTACGGTGGCCTCTTCCTGCTCGCCGGCGCGGTGCTGCTCGGCGTCACGTACCTGCTGCTGGCCGCGTCGCTGGAAAAGCAGCAGGTCAAACCCGGCATTGTGTACGCGGAAGGCGTCGCGCTCCCCGACGATCCGCCCGACGCGGCCAAGAAGGACAAGGCCGCCGTGGAGAAGGCCAACATCGAGCGGAAGATGGAGTTCGCCAAGCAGGTACAGCGCGATCTCAACAGGCAGACGCTCCAGTCACTGGTGCAGTGGGGCTCGCTGGCGCTCGGCGGCCTGGCGGTGGCCGGCGTGTGGATGGGCTGGCTCGCGGCCGGCCGTACCCTGCGGCCGATCGCGCGGATCACCGAGACCGCGCGGCGGGTCGCCGACCGGAGCCTGCACGAGCGGATCGCTCTCGGCGGTCCCCGCGACGAGCTGCGCGAGCTGGCCGACACGTTCGACGACATGCTGGAGCGGCTGGACCGCGCGTTCGACGGGCAGCGCCGCTTCGTCGCGAACGCCTCGCACGAGCTGCGCACCCCACTCGCGATCAACCGCACACTGCTCGAAGTGGCGATGGGCCAGCCGGACGCATCGCCGCAGCTGCGCCAGCTCGGCACCACGCTGCTGGAGGTGAACGCACGCCACGAGCGCCTCATCGACGGCCTGCTGACCATGGCCCGATCGGAGCAGGCCGTGGTCGACCGGGTGCCGGTCGACCTCGCCGAGGTGGCGGGCAACGTGCTGGACCAGACGCGGGCGCCGGGCGTCGACGTGCGGCACGAGCTGCTGCCCGCGCCCACCTCGGGCGACCCCGTGCTGCTGGAGCGGCTGGCGCAAAACCTCGTCGACAACGCGGTGCGCTACAACGCGACAGGTGGCTGGGTGCACGTGGCCTGTACCCGCGAGGGCACGAGCACCCGACTCAGCGTGATCAACACCGGGCCGGTCGTGCGCGCGTACGAGGTGCCGGGGCTCTTCGAGCCGTTCCGGCGGCTGGCCGACCGGGTGGGTTCGGCGCGCGGCACCGGGCTCGGCCTGTCGATCGTGCGCTCGGTGGCGCGGGCGCACGGCGGCGAGGTGTACGCGACGCCGCGCGACGGCGGCGGGCTCGTGGTTCAGGTCACTCTTCCGGCGAATTAGATTTACGACCGGTCGGTCTTATTCATATGCTGGGCCCATGATGGTCGACGGCCGGGTGGCCCGGGGCGAGAGGACGCGCACGGCGGTGCTGGACACCGCGGTCGCGCTCGTGACGCAGGACGGCCTCGACGGCCTCTCCCTCGCCCAGCTCGCCGAGGCGCTCGGCGTCAGCAAGTCCGGCCTCTTCGCCCACTGGCGCTCCAAGCAGGACCTCCAGCTCGCCACGGTCGAGCGGGCCCGCGAGCAGTGGTCCGAGCGGGTGATCGGGCCGGCCCGGGCGGTGCCGCGCGGCGTGCGCCGGCTGTGGGCGCTGCACGTGGCGCGCCTCGACTTCTACGCGTCGAGCACACTGCCCGGCGGCTGCTTCTTCGCCACCGTCAAGTTTGAGTACAACGCCCGCTCCGGCCCGCTCTACGAGCGCATCGCGCAGAGCCACGCCGAGTGGATGGAGTACGTGGAGAAGCTGGCCCGCCAGGCGGTCGAGGTGGGCGACCTCAAGCCCGACACCGACGTGGCAATGCTGGCCTACGAGATCGAGGCGGCGGGCGTCGCCGCCGTCATGCAGTTTCGCCTGCTGTCCCCGCAGGTCGTCTACCCGCTGGCCCGCAGGGCCGTGCTGGAGCGGCTGCGCGGGCTGTGCACCGACCCGACCCTGCTGCCGGAGGAATGATGACGCACACCGCACTGGCACCCGTCGAGCCCAAGGTCGACTACGGGCACGCCGAGCCGATCGCGATCTACTTCGACGACCTCGACGCGATGGGCATCGTGCACAATGCGCGGTACGCGGTGCTCCTGGAGCGGGCCGTCACGCCGTACTGGACCGCGCGGGGCCACTACCTGGACCACAACGGACTCTCCACGCCAGACGTCTTCCACGCGGTGCGCGAGTTCGCGATCACGTACCACCTGCCGATCCGGGGCGCCGGCGAGGTCCTCGTGCACTTCTGGCTCGACAAGCTCGGCGAGACAAGCGCGCAGTACCGCTTCCGCTTCCTCTCCCGCGACGGCCGCACCTGCTACGCGGAGGGCAAGCGGGCGATCGTGAAGCTCGACCAGGCGACGCTGCGACCCGCCCCGTGGACGGCGTCGGCCCGCGAGGTGGCCACGTCGCTACTGAAGCCGGAAGAAGCCGCGTAGCAGCGCGGCGCACTCCGCCTCGAGGACGCCCGAGTAGACCTCGGGGCGGTGGTTGAGGCGCCGGTCCCGCACGACGTCCCACAACGAGCCGACCGCGCCGGTCTTGGGCTCCCAGGCTCCGAAGACCAGCGTGGACACCCGGGCCAGCACCAGCGCGCCCGCGCACATCGTGCACGGCTCCAGCGTGACGACCAGCGTGCAGCCGTCGAGCCGCCACGAGCCGGCGGTCTCGGCGGCCCGGCGCAGCGCCACCACCTCGGCGTGCGCGGTGGGGTCGCCGGTCAGCTCCCGCTCGTTGCGGCCGGCGCCGAGTTCGGCGCCGTCCGGCCCGTAGACGACCGCGCCGACCGGAATGTCCGCACCGGACGAGCCAGCCACAGCCAACGCCCGCCGCATCCACACTTCGTGGCGGGCGGCACGCTCATTCACTGCGCTTCCCGGCTTGCTCGCTCGCGCGGTGCCTCACGCACGCAGGTCTTCGACCTCGTCGGCGCAGCCCAGGACCTGGCAGATCTCGGCGGTCACGTCCGCGGGCAGCAGGCCCTCGTGCGCGCAGAGGCCGAGCAGCTCGTGTGCGGAGATGCCGAGGTCTGCGAGGATCTCGGGGTCGCCGACCGGGTCCACGTCGGGCTCGGCCGCCGGCGGCGTGGCCTCGTCGTCGCCGGACGCCGGCGGGTCGGTCACCTCGTCGATCTCCAGCGCCGGCGCCTTCACATCGCCGAGCAGGAGCGCGCCAAGTCGGGACTCCTCGGCAAAGACCGAGTCGGAGCCGAAGACACGCAGGTCCTCGCCCTGGTCGAGGCGGAGGATGGCCAGGTAGGAGTCGTCCGACTCGACGAACAGCAACGCCACCCCGCCATCCGGGTCGGCGTCACGTAGCCGGTCGACGACCTCGTCGATGTCGGCAGCACCGGTCAGATCCAGCTCGGAGGCGGCCCAACCGGTGGAGCCGCGCACGACGGCAGCAGCGAAGTACGACACGGTCCCCCCAAGTTTTGCGCTACGCGTGACGGTAGCCGCTCCGATCGGCGGCTGGCCGCAAACGCCCCGATGAAATACCGCTCGTCAGGCTGGAGGGGACTCCGCTCAGCTCGCGAGGCGCCGGCGCATGGCGATCAGCTCGCGCAGCCGATCTCCGCGCAGTCGCCGCGGCCGCTCGCGATCCCGCACCGACTTCGCACTGGCCAGCTCCGCGAGGAGCTGGATCCGACGGCGGCTCCGGTCGGGGTCGAGCCGCTCCACAGTCCAGGCCATGCCGCGAGGGTGCCGAACCGCGGCGCCCTTCGTCAAGCCCGGGTGCGACGAGCAACCAGGTGTTAACAGAACGCCTACCAAAGCGGCCAGTCGCCAGTCAGGCCCCAGCGGATCGCGACCGCGATGGCCGCCGCCGACCAGGCCGCTCCGACGCTGATCGCGACGCCGGCCGCGACGCCGCGGTCGCCCTGGCGGCTCAGGATCCAGGCCGCCGCCCAGGCAATCCCGCCGGCCAGCACCGACCACCAGGCGTAGCTGCGCAGGTCGCTGCCGAGCAGGCCGAGGAAGAGCATCCAGGCGGCGCCCGCGCCCAACCCGGCGCTCAGCGCACCACCCCGCACGCGGTTGGGCTCACGGTAGGTGGGGCGCGGCGGCCGCGACGGGAACAACCCCGACGGGGTACGCGGAAAATGGTCCGCCATGACGGCAGCCTACCCGCCGGGTCGGCGAGGGCCGGGCTTGTCTGCCAGTATGGCCGGGTGCTTCGGGGACGACAGGTACAAGCGTCGATGATCGTGGTGCTGGTCAGCGCCTTGGCTGCTGGCTGCGCGCAGGACGGTTCGGCCGCGGGTGATCCGGTCGCCTGGGAGGAGCCGCCAGCGACCTCTGCGGCGGCCGACCCGACGAGCGCTGCGCCGGAGCCCTCGGCCACCCCAGCCCGACCGCGTCACCGACGCCGAAGCCCACGCCGTCGAAGACCACCGCGCCCAAGGCTCCCACCGGCAAGTGGAAGTACGTGTTTCCGGTGCAGGCCAGCAACGTCTCCTACCACCCGACCCACTCCGGCTACCCGGCGACCGACATCTTCGCCGACTGCGGCGAGCCGGTCGTGGCGGTCACCGACGGCAAGGTGCTCGAGGTGAGCCGCGTCGACAAGTACAGCAAGACGGGCGTCCAGGGCCCCAACAACGGCGGCCTGTCCGTGTCCCTGCTCGGCGACGACGGCGTGCGCTACTACGGCTCCCACCTGACCGTGGTGCAGTCCGGCATCGAGGCGGGCGTGCGGGTGCGCGCCGGCCAGCGGCTCGGCACGGTCGGCAAGACCGGAAACGCCAACAACGTGTGTCACCTGCACTTCGGCATCTCGCCGGCCTGCAAGCGCACCGGCGACTGGTGGATCCGCCGCGGCGTGGTGTGGCCGGCGCCGTTCCTCAACGACTGGCGCAAGAAGAAGAGCACGTCCCCGGTGAGCAAGGTCGCGTCGTACAAGGCGAGCAACGGCTGCCCGAGCGCACCCTAGACGCTGCTTCCGCAGCCGGCCGCATCGGTGCGCCCGGGTCGAGCCGCGATGTCCGCCGCCCTTCAGCAGATCCAACCCGAACCAGACGCGAGCTACCGCGATGCCCGCCGTGGTCGGTCGGGACCAGCCTGACCACCTGGCGCGACCGGCGGACCCCAGCCCGGAAAGCGCGGCCGCTCAGGAGAACTGGGCGAAGTAGGGCTGCGCGGCGCCGTTGATCTTTGTGAAGGCGCCGCCGGCGCTGATCTTGTTCAGCACGCCGTCGGCCGCGAGGGCGTGTACGCCCTCCACGCCGTTGGCGTTCGCGGTCCAGGAGAGCAGCTTGCCGTCGGCGACACCGGCGGCGCCGAGCTTGACCCGCTTGATCGCGCCGTCGACGCAGGAGCCCTTCGTGCCGGTACGGGGTGACCGGCACACGTTGTCGAAGTGGCCGCCGAAGTAGACGACGTCGGAGAGCACCGTGATCGCCTGCGGGTCGCCGTCCATGGTCAGGTTCCAGCGGCCGTTCCCGTTCGCCGCGTACGCCACCACTCGCCCACCCGGGCCGCCGTGCGCCGCGTACACCGAGGTGCCGCCCAACGCGAGCGCGCGCACCTCGTCGGCGGCTGACGCGCGGAAGCCGGCGTCCACCGCGCCCGAGGCGGGATCCACGGCGGCGAGCCGGGCCGAGCCGCTCACGCCGTTGACCGCGCCGAACTTGCCGCCCACGTACACCCGGCTGCCGCCCGCCACGACCGCCTGCACCGTGCCGTCGGCGGACGGCCGCCAGGATCCGTCGAGGGCGCCGCTGCCGAGGTCGAACGCCGCCAGACGCGACCGTCCCTGCCCGTCGACCGCGCTGAACGTGCCACCCACGTACAGGCGGCTGCCGAGCGTCGCGAGCGCGTACGGCTGGCCGGAGACGCTGTGCGCAAAGCCGCCGCGGACACCGCCGTTGACCGGGTCGAGCCGCGCCAGGCTGTCCCGCCGCACGCCGGTGATGGCTCCGAACTCGCCGGCCACGTACACCGAACCGCCGGACACCGCGATCGCCCGCACCCGGCCGTCGGCGCTCGGCGCCCAACCGCGCAGCGCCCCTGTACGCGCGTCGAAAGCCGCCAGCCGCGTCCGGGTGACCGACCGTCCGGACACGACCGCGGCGGTGAAGTCGCCACCGACGTAGACCGTGTCACCGTCGTACGCGGTCGCCCACACCGCGCCGTTGAACGTGGGCGTGCGCTCGGGCGCCGCGGACACGGCAGCCGCGTGGGCGGGCGCCGCCGGGAGCAGCGCGACGACCAGCCCGAGCACTCCAAAGCGAAAAGCCCGGAAAGTCACGCAATTACGGTAACCGCCGTTTGGTGCGTCGGGCGGAGATCTCGGTAACCGTCCCGCCGCGGGGTGTGCTTAAGTCTCCGGCGTGGACATCGCGGTGATCGGGCTGGGGCTCATCGGGGGATCGACACTGCGGGCGCTCGCCCGAGCCGGGCACCGCGTGCTGGGCTATGACGCCGACCCGGCCACCAGAGCGACGGCGCGCACCGCGGCGGCGAAGGCGCCGAGCGGGGGGCGGTGGCAGGTCGCGCCGACGGTACGGGACGCGGTCGCCAAGGCCGAGCTCGTGGTGGTCGCGGTGCCGCTGCCCGCGTTCGAGGCCGTGCTCGACGAGCTGGGCAAGGCGGGCTACTCCGGGCTGGTCACCGATGTCACCTCGGTCAAGGGCCCGGTGCGGGACCTGGTCACGCGGCGGCTGCACCGGCTAGCCGGCTTTGTCGGCGGGCACCCGATGGCGGGGCGGGAGACCTCCGGCTTCACCTCCGCCGACCCCGACCTCTTCACCGGCTGCGCGTGGGTGCTCTGCCTGGAGCCGAACGAGACCTCGTTGCCCGACTGGCTGGACCTCGCCACGCTCGTCACCGGGCTCGGCGCGCGGGTCGTGCCGGCGACCGCCGAGGAGCACGACCGCGCGGTGGCGGCCGTCAGCCATGTACCCCATCTGCTGGCCGCCGCCCTCGCCGCGAGCGCGACCGATCCGCTCGCGGCGGCGCTGGCGGCCGGCTCGTTCCGCGACGGCACCCGGGTCGCCGCCGCGCGGCCGGAGCTGGTGGCCGCGATGTGCGGCGGCAACGCGGCGGCCGTGGGGCCGGCCCTCGACGTGGTGCTCGACGCGCTCGCCAAGGCCCGCGCCGCCCTCGACACCGCCGACCCGATCCGCGAGCTGACGACCTGGCTCCGGCCCGGCGCGGCCACCCGCGGCGCCTGGCCTCCCAAGCCCGGCGCGACGCTGGACCTGCCGGCACGCTCCGACGCGCTGCTCCGCCTCGGCCGGGCCGGTGGCTGGGTCACCGCCGTGGCGCCGGACCGCCGCTCCGTGACGGCCGTGCGCCCGGCCTAGGCCCTGTTTGAAAAGGATTGTCGAGGCGAGCCGGAGTCCAGACGGCGTCCGGCGCAGCCCGGCAAGGATTTCCAAACAGGGCCTAGTCCGACACCTGCTTGAGCACGTCCGTCAACACGTCGCGGCTGTTTTTGGCGATCAGCTCGCTGCTCCACGCCTCGTGCACCGAGACGGTCTGTCCACTGTGCAGGGTGATGTCGACGCGCAGCGGCACGTTCTTGACGAACGCGACCGACGTGATCTCCTCGTACGGCAGGAACCGATGCGTCCTCGCGATCTCGTCGGCCGGAGCCGAACCGACCAGCTCCTGGAGGCGGACCTTGCCCTTGTCGGACTTGCCCGGGTTGCCGACGAACACCAGCCCCTTGTCCAGCACCAGCAGGTCGTGCTCGACGCCGTCGACCTTCACGTTGGCGATGCCGGCCACCACACCCGCACCGGTCGCGCTGGCCCGCTGCTCGACCACCATCGCGCTGCCCGGGTCGATGCGCAGGTGGGCCAGCCAGGCGCGGGCCTCGTCGACGGTCTGCGGCGACACCGCCCGCGCGGCGATCTCGGCGGTCGGCAGTGGCTGGCCGTCGTGCCCGACGAGGCGGGCCGGCCCGGTCCACGAGTGCTGCCAATAGGCCACATTGGACTTGATGGCGGCGAGCGCGATCAGCATGGCCATCGGCTCGGTGAAGCACTTCGGCACCTCGCGCCGTGTCGCGTTCGGGAAGAGGCTCTCCGCGGCCGCGCCGAGCCGGTTGGCGGCGACGATGTCGAGCAGCGTGGCCAGGTTGAGCCGGTCGTCACCGATCGCGCGGCCGACCGCACGGAAGATGCCGTCGGCGTTGCGCTGCATGGTCGTCGTGGCGGTGGCCGCGGTGAAGTACGCCCACGGCAGCACCCGCCGATCGCCGACGTCGAGCATCCGGGCCTGCATCGCCCGCCCCGCGCCGCCCATGTCGGGCAGCAGCACGCCGGCCCGCCGCCCGTCCGGCGGGCGCGCCACCTCGGGCGTCGCGGCGATCGCACCGATCCGCTCGGCGATCGGGGGGTGCGTGTCCCACACCGAACCGTCGCTCGGCGGCTCCTGCCCGCGCATCTCCTCCAGCTCGTCCTTGCGGGCCGCGAGCAGCTCCGCAAACCCGCCGAAGAGGTCTTCCGGCGCGAAGCCCGACTCCCAGCCCGGCTCGACGTACCGCCCGAAGAAGAAGCCCCACGCCGCGTCCACGACCGGAATCTCGCGCAGGGCACTCGCCGCGGCGGCGCGGCCGGCGGCCCGGACCGCGGCCTGGTCCGCCTCCAGCTCCTGGCGGCGGGAGGAGGCGTTGTCCACCAGCAGGTACAGCCGGGCGTAGCCCTTGAAAATCCAACCCGCCACGTTGTACGGCCCGATGCGGCCGATCGTGCCGCCGATCGCGAGCCGCCCCCGGTACGCGATCGCGCCCAGCCGGGTGTGCGCGTGCGAGTAGTGGCCCAGCTCGTGCGCGAGCACCGCGCGCAGCTGGTCGACGGTGAAGGCCTGGATCAGCGGCAGTCCGATGTAGAGAGTGCGCCGCCCGCCGATGAGGCCGAGCAGGCGGGACTCCTCGTAGACGGCGGCGTTGACCTCGGGCACCAGGCGGATCTCGTTGGGCACGCGGGTGCCGACGACGTGGGCCAGTTCGTGCACCGTGCGCCACAGCTCGGGTGCCTGGTCGGGGCCGAGGCCCAGCCCTTCCGGCGGCTGTGGCTTGGCGCGGACGGCCTTCCACATGCCCACGGCGACCGAACCGATCGCGGCCACCAGCACCGGAAAGATGACCTTCAGGGCGATGCCGCCCGGCACGAGCGAGCTGAGCCACACGCCGAAAGCGATCGCGGCGGCGACCTGGATGAGCGCGACGATGTAGAAGCCGGCGAGCATGAGCACTGAAGCACCGGCACGGACTGCGGCGACCATGCGCATTTCCTCCCCGTGGAAACGTGCGGACAGTACCGAGTTGATCTTTAGTCGGCAACCCCTTCCCGCCCTTCGGCCCGCGGTCTAGAGTGCCGAGGGTCATCGATGAGCGGGGGAGGAAACCGTGGGACTGTTCTCCAGAAAGCAACCGGGCAAAGGGCAGCAGCCGGGCGGCGCGCCCAAGCCGGCCATCGACAAGGCGCAGCGTGATCCGGCCGCGCGGCAGCTGATCACCGCGCTGGAGCGGCACGACTGGCCGTCCGTGCGCGGCTTCCTGCAGTCCGTGCGCGACCCCGATGACCATGCGTACTACGTCTCGGTCTGCGCCGACGTCGACGGCGTGCAGGACTGGATCGGCGAGTGGGTGGCGGCCGAGCCGGAGTCCACGCTTCCGCTGCTGGTGCAGGGCGCCCACGGTGTCTTCTGGGCCTGGGAGGCGCGCGGCGCGGCACGGGCCGAGCAGACGAGCAGGGACCAGTTCGACCTGTTCTTCAAGCGGCTGCGGTTCGCCGAAAACTGCCTCGACGAGGTGGCCGACCGCGACCCGCACGACACCACGGCCCGCGCCTTCCTGCTCACCTCGGGTGTCGGGCGCCAGGTCGACATGGAAGAGGAGCAGCGCCGCTTCGACGACGTGGTCAAGCGCCACGCCCTCCACCGGTACGCGCACAGTGCGATGCAGAAGTACCTGTGCAAGAAGTGGTTCGGCAGCCACGAGCAGATGTTCGCCTTCGCCCGCCGCACTTCGGGGTACGCGCCGCCCGGCTCGCCACTGCACGGCGGGCTTGTCGAGGCGCACATCGAGATGTGGCTCGACCTGCCCAGCGGCGACGACGTGGCGTACATGCAGCGCCCCGAGGTGGGCGCCGAGATCCGGATGGCCGCCGAGCGGTCGATCTGGCACCCGGCGTACCAGCCGCGCCTGGGCTGGCCCGGGCTGCACAACTCGTTCGCCTTCGCGTTCTGGCAGTGTGGCGACACCCGCGCGGCGGCCGACCAGTTCCGGCTGATCGGCGACGCGTACATCACCGCGCACCCGTGGCACTACCGCGGCGGCGGCGACGCGGTCGACTACTACCTTGACGCGCGGCAGCGGACGGTAGGTTCGGGGGTGTGACCACCCGAGACCCCGTCGCCGACCTGCGGCGCATCGCGTTTTTGCTGGAGCGGGCAAACGAGGCGACCTACCGGGTGCGCGCCTTCCGCTCGGCCGCCAAGGCGCTCGCCGCGCTGCCTGCCGAGGAGGTGGCGAGCCGTGCCGCGGCCGGTAGCCTCACGAAGCTCTCCGGCGTCGGCGACGTGACCGCGCGCTGCGTGAGCGAGTCGCTGGCCGGCGAGGAGCCGGTGTACCTGCGGCGCCTGCTGGCCACCGAAGGCGTCGACCTCGACGACGCGGCCAGCCAGCTGCGCCAGTCGCTGCGCGGCGACTGCCACACCCACTCCGAGTGGTCCGACGGCGGTTCACCGATCGAGGAGATGGCGCTCGCGGCGGTCGAGCTCGGCCACGAGTACATGGTGCTGACCGACCACTCACCCACCCTGACCGTCGCGCGCGGCCTGACCGCCGACCGCCTGCGCAAGCAGCTCGACTACGTGGCGTCGGTAAACGAGGCGCTGCCGGAGGGCTTCCGCATCCTCACCGGCATCGAGGTGGACATCCTCGCCGACGGCTCGCTCGACCAGGAGGACGAGCTGCTCGCCCAGCTCGACGTCGTGGTCGGTTCGGTGCACAGCAACCTGCGCGACGAGAGCGCCAAGATGACGAAGCGGATGCTGACCGCGATCGCCAACCCGCACCTGGACATCCTCGGCCACTGCACCGGCCGCATGGTCAAAAAGCGGCCGCAGGGCGCCGAGGGCGAGGGCGACCGCGGCCACCGGCGGGCGAGCAGAAACGGCCGCCCGGAGAGCCAGTTCGACGCCGACGCCGTCTTCGCCGCGTGCGCGGAGTACGGCAAGGCCGTCGAGATCAACTCACGGCCGGAGCGGCAGGACCCGCCCAAGCGCCTCATCCGCAAGGCGCTGGAGGCGGGCTGCTCCTTCGTCATCGACACCGACGCGCACGCGCCGGGTCAGCTCGACTGGCAGCGCTTCGGCTGCGAGCGGGCCGCGCTCTGCGGTGTGCTCCCCGAGCACGTGCTCAATAGCTGGCCTGCCGAGCGGCTTGTCGAATGGGCTCGCTCGCACGACTGACCGGCTGCTTGCGCCGGCGCAGCATGCCCTGCGACACCGCGACGCCGGCGAGCACGACGAGCGCGCCCACAGGCTGGTACCAGGAAAGCCGCTCGTCGAGCGCGAGCACCCCGATGACCGTGGCGGCGATCGGGATCAGGTAGGTCACCGTCGACGCGGTGCTGGCGCCGGCCAGCCGGATGTTGCGCATGTTGATCACGAACGCGAGGCCGGTGCCGAGCGCGCCCAGCGCGAGCACGCTGCCGATGACGTCCAGCGAGAGGCTCGTCGGTGCCGGCGGCGCGCCGACCAGCAGCGGCGTCACGATCGCCAGCTGCACGGTCGCGGTCACCAGCTGCGCCGCCGACAGCGCCACGCCCGACTCCGACCGGCCCGCGACAAACCGCTTCATGTACGGGATGGCGACGCCGTAGCACGCCGCCGCGCCGAAGCACATGAGCTGGCCGGTGAGGTGCGAGCCGCCGACGCCCTGCCACACGCCGAGCACCGTCAGCACGCCGGCGAAGCCGATGCCGATGCCCACGGCGCCGCGCGTGCTCAGCCGCTCGGTGCGGAACGCGAGCACGGCCAGCGGCAGCGCGATAAGCGGCGTCGTCGCATTCCAGATCCCGGCGAGCACCGACGAAACCCGCTCCTCGCCGAAGCCGAAGAGCGTGAACGGCAGTGCCACACCGACCGCGCCGACCACGCTGAGATGCGCCCACAGCTTCGGGTCGCGGGGCAGCCGCACGCGCATCACCGCGAGCACGATGAGCAGCGTCAGCGCGCCCGTGCCGACCCGGAAGAGGCTGAGGTAGAGCGGGTGCAGCTCGCGCACGCCCACCTTGATGAAAAGGAAGCTGGCACCCCAGATCACCGCTAGGGCGAGATAGCCCGGCAGGAATGCGCGCAGGTCGAGCTTGTCAGGAGCGGAAGCGGTGGACACTCCTGACACTCTGCCGCAGGCGTACGACGAAAGTCCCGCGCTTTTCGGACGTGGTGATGGCCGTCACGCTCCCGGCCGATGCGCGTTTCCGCACCACACCCAATGAGAGCGCGTGTCACAGGCGTCTCACGTAAGGTTCCACCGTGGGACGAATCGATGACCTCGCGGACCGCCACGTAGACGAGTGGGCCGCACTCAATCCGACCGGCGCCACCTATGCCGGCATCAAGGGCTACGACGACCAGCTGGACGACCTCTCGCCAGACGGGTTCGCGGCCCAGGCAGATCTGACGCGCCGCACGCTGGCCTCGATCACCGAGGTGGAGCCGACGTCCGAGTCCGAACGCGTCGCCAAGGAGGCGATGGTCGAGCGGCTCGGCCTGGAGCTCGAGCGGTACGACGCGGGCGAGGTGACCAGCGAGCTCAACGTGATCTCCAGCGCGCTACACGGCATGCGCATGGTCTTCGACCTGATGCCCACCGAGGGCGAGGAGGCCGTCGCCAACATCGCCGCCCGCCTCGGCAAGTTCTCCGCCGCGCTCGAGCAGTACAAGGTGACGCTGCAGGAGGCCGCCGCGGCCGGGCACGTGAGCCCTCGCGCCCAGATGATCGAAGTCGCCAAGCAGTGCGACACGTGGACCGACCCGGGCGGCGACAACTTCTTCCACGGGCTGGTCGACGGGCTGCAGGCCGACGACACCCTCACCGCCGAGCTCAAGCGGGGCGCCTCCGCGGCCACCGCCGCGACCGCCGCCTTCGGCGAGTTCCTCCGCAAGACGATGGCGCCGATCGGCCGGGACAAGCAGGCCGCCGGGCGCGAGCGCTACCAGCTTGCCTCCCGGTACTTCCTGGGCGCGCGCGTCGACCTCGACGAGACGTACGCCTGGGGCTTCGAGGAGCTGGCCCGCCTGGAGTCCGACATGCGCGCGGTCTCCGCCCGCATCGCCGGCTCGGGCGCCTCGATCGACGACGCCGTCGCCGCGCTGGACGCCGACCCGGGCCGCCGGATCGAGGGCAAGGAGGCGTTCCGCGACTGGATGCAGGCCTTGGCCGACAAGGCCCTCGTCGACCTGCACGGCACCCACTTCGACATTCCGGAGCCGGTACGCCGCATCGAGTGCTGCCTGGCGCCGACCAGCGACGGCGGCATCTACTACACGGCGCCGAGCGAAGACTTCTCCCGCCCGGGCGGATGTGGTGGGCGGTGCCGCAGGGCATCACCGCGTTCTCGACCTGGCGCGAGGTCACGACCGTGTACCACGAGGGTGTGCCGGGCCACCACCTGCAGATCGCACAGACGCTGGTCCGGGCCGAGCTGCTCAACCGCTGGCAGCGGCTGCTCAGCTGGTCGTCCGGGCACGGCGAGGGCTGGGCGCTCTACTCCGAGCGGCTCATGGACGACCTCGGTTACCTGGAAGACCCGGGCGACAAGCTCGGCATGCTCGACGGCCAGGCGTTCCGGGCCGCGCGCGTGATCGTCGACATCGGCATGCACCTGGAGCTTCCGATCCCGCGCGACAACCCGTTCGGCTTCCACCCGGGCGAGCGGTGGAATCCGGAGCTGGGCTGGGAGTTCCTGCGCGCACACTGCCGCGTGCCGGACGAAAACCTGCGCTTCGAGCTCAACCGCTACCTCGGCTGGCCGGGCCAGGCCCCGGCGTACAAGGTGGGCGAGCGCATCTGGCTCCAGGCCCGCGACGAGGCCAAGGCGCGCAAGGGTGCCGACTTCGACCTCAAGGAGTTTCACCGCGAGGCGCTCAACCTCGGCTCGCTCGGCCTCGACCCGTTCAAGGCCGCGATGTCCCGCCTGTAGCTGATGCTTCCGCCAGGCTCGGCTCCCGCGAGGGGCCGAGCCTGACGCGGCGCCCGGTGAGCCCGGTCAGGGCCGGTTCAGCAGGTCTTTGGCGGTGAGGGTCACGCAGTCGACGTAGGCGAGCTGGATCTCCACGTCCGTGAAGACGATCGGCAGTACCGGTACCGGAATGCCCGGCGGGAGCGGCGGCGGCGAGGTCGGCGTGTAGACCTGGTTGAGGCCCAGGAGCTTGCCGGTGAAGCGCGGCGTGAAGAAACGCACGCGGCCGTCGACGGTCAGCGGGTTGGCCTTGACGGACATGCGGCGGTTGTTCGGCACCGCCGGCTTCAGCTCGAAGTTGTCCGTCACCGCCTTGCTCATGTTGAACCACAGCACCTTCATCGTGCCGCCGCCGCGCAGCGGGAGGTCGGTCACGCCGTGGTACTCCAGGTTGTAGTTGGTCAGCTTCGAACCGGTCAGGATCGACGGGACGCGGTTGACCGCCGTGATGTCGGCGGGGGCGCGACCACCCTCGTGAGGATCGGCTGCTCGTCGCTCTCGCCGCCGCCGGGTGCTTCGCCGCCGCCGCTGGGCGGGCAGGTCGGCGGCGGCGCCGGCGGCTTGCCACCGCTCGGGGTCGGCGTCGGTGCCGCCTCCCGCTTGTCACCGCCGATGCCGAACAGGTCGCCGATGCCCTCGAGGATGTCGGTGATGATGTTGCCGCCGCCCTCGTCGTCATCGCCCCCGGGCGCGGGTGTCGGCGTACCCGACGGGGTCGGCGCCGGCGTCGCACCGGGCTTGCACGGCGCCGCGTGTGCCGGCGTCCCCCCGTGCAGCGTCGCCACCGCAACCATCGCCAGGCTCAGCAGCGCGACCGTGACCGCATGGAGCTGTGTCGGGATCTCGCGAGTTTTGTCCACATCGGACTCGCTCGCCGGCTCGGGCTCCTCCTCATCGACGGCGGAGGCGTCGGGCGCTGGCGCGACGGGCGTCCACGCGAACCCGAGCGCGCTGCCGACCGTGCCGAGCAGCAGGCCGAGGAGGAAGCCGCCCAGGTTGACCCCGATGAGCGAGAAGACGGCCGTGACCGCAGCGACGATCGCGTAAAACAGGCGCTGCGCGGGCGTGAACCACATCAGCAGCCCGCAGGTGACCAGGATCGCCGGGATCAGCCAGGAAAGGAAGCCGGTCGGACCCATCTGGAACGAGAGTCCGCCGAGGCTCCCCTGTGTGGTCGCGAAGATCTCCAAGCCGGCGAGGACTGTGAAGAGTCCACCCCAGAAAGGCCTGGTCCGCCGCCATACGCGGAAGGTCCGCCAGGCCCGGACCAGGCTGTTGGTCGTCACCAACTCCTCCAAGCCCTCACTTCGTGACGAAGCATTCCTTGGCATCCGCGCCTACGTTGACCTTCAACTTCAAACCCTTGAGGTTGAACGTGCCCGCGCTTGTCGACCACGCGACCTGCTTGAGGTCGGTGATGACCACCTTTTCCGAGCGCTGGCCGAACGCGCCGGGCTCACCGCCCACATCGGACGCGTCCACGCCGATGTCGATGTTGGTGAACGTCGCGTCGCCCTCCAACTGCGTCACGTCCAGCAGCAGGTCGGTGGCGGTCGCGGGGTCGCCGCCGCCACCCGCGTTGATCGTGAGCACGACCGGGAGGTTGGGCACCTTGACCGACTGGCACAGGTCGTAGAGCTTCGCGCTGTCGATGCCGGACACCGCGACGGGGTGGGTGTCGCCGGACTGCTTCTCGGTCACCACCCCGCCGTACTGGCGGAAGCCCTCACCCTCCAGCTTGCTGGCGGAGACCTTGAAGGTCTGGCCCGACACGGCGAACGACGCGGCGATCGCGCCATTGGCCATGCCGAAGACGATGGCCCCGGCGACCGCCGTCGCGGGCAGCATCAACGCGGCGAAGCGCCGCCACCTGGTGCGACCCTGCACCAGGTTGCCTTGCGGATCCTTCACGAGGTCCTCCTCGGTGGCTGCCGGCGCGGCGCGAGGCGCCGTCTCCGGGGTTTACCGGCTAGTAACAAGCGCGACGCCGATGCTCCCGCGAAGCGACCTCCGTCACAAGACCTCTTACTACCCACGGGTAATTCAGAAAGGCGAGCTTTTCCCTGTGTCGCTACAGTCAGCCAGCGCCCAGGTGGGCCAAATTCAGGGCAAAATGCCCCTCGGCTTACCTTGAGTAGTCGATCTGGAAAATCGCAACGATTTAATAACGACGAAACCCCGCCCTGTGGGGTCACCACAGGGCGGGGTCTACAGAGGAGTCGTCAGGCGGCGGCGAGTGCGGGTGCCCGCTCCTGCGCCGGCCGCAGGGCCAGCTCAAGCACGTCGGCCACGTCGCCGAGCGTGTGGATGGTGAGCGCCTCGCGCACCGCCTCCGGCACGTCGTCCAGGTCGGGCTCGTTGCGCGCCGGGATGATGACCTCGGTCAGCCCGGCCCGGTGGGCGGCGAGCAGCTTCTGCTTCACGCCACCGATCGGGAGCACCCGCCCGGCCAGCGTGACCTCACCGGTCATGCCGACCTCCGGGCGGACCGGGCGTCCCGAGGCGAGCGACGCCAGCGCCGTCACCATCGTGATGCCCGCGCTCGGGCCGTCCTTGGGCACCGCACCGGCCGGGAAGTGGACGTGGATCCGGCGCTTGGCCAGCGAGGCCGCGTCGATGCCGAGCTCCGCGCCGTGTGAGCGCAGGTACGACAGCGCGATCTGCGCCGACTCCTTCATCACGTCGCCGAGCTGGCCGGTCAGGGTCAGCCCCGGCTCGCCCTCCATGGCGGTGGCCTCGATGAAGAGGACCTCGCCACCGGCGCCCGTCACCGCGAGCCCGGTGGCCACGCCCGGCACCGCCGTACGCTCCGCCGTCTCCGGCGTGAACCGCGGCCGGCCCAGGTACTTGCTCAGGTTGCCCTTGTCGACACGGATCGGCTCGCCGCCGCCGGCCAGTGCGACAGCCACCTTGCGCAGCACCTTCGCGAGTGCGCGCTCCAGCTGCCGTACCCCCGCCTCGCGGGTGTGCTCGGCGGCGATCTGCCGCAGCGCCTCGTCGTCGACGGTGACCTCGTCGGCCGTCAGGCCGGCCCGCTCCAGCTGCCGCGGCAGCAGGTGGTCCCGCGCGATGGCGACCTTCTCCTCCTCGGTGTAGCCGTCGAGCGCGACAAGCTCCATGCGGTCCAGCAGCGGGCCGGGGATGGTCTCGATCACGTTGGCCGTGGCGAGGAAGAGCACGTCGGACAGGTCGAGGTCGACCTCGAGGTAGTGGTCGCGGAACGTGTGGTTCTGCGCCGGGTCGAGCACCTCGAGCAGGGCCGCGGCCGGGTCGCCGGCGAAGCCGACGCTCAGCTTGTCGACCTCGTCGAGCAGCACGACCGGGTTCATCGAGCCCGCCTCGCGCAGCGCGCGGACGATGCGGCCGGGCAGCGCGCCGACGTAGGTACGCCGGTGGCCACGGACCTCCGCCTCGTCCCGCACACCGCCGAGCGAGACCCGGACGAACTTGCGGCCCAGCGCCCGCGCGACCGACTCGCCGAGGCTCGTCTTACCGACACCGGGCGGGCCGGCGAGGGCCAGCACGGCACCGGAGCCACGGCCGCCGACCACGTGCAGGCCGCGGGTGGCACGGCGGTTGCGGACCGCCAGGTACTCCAGGATGCGGTCCTTCACGTCGGCGAGGCCGGCGTGGTCGGCGTCCAGCACCGACCGGGCCGCGCCGAGGTCGGTGTTGTCCTCGGTGCGCGTGTTCCACGGCATGTCGAGCACCGTGTCCAGCCAGGTACGGATCCAGCCCGCCTCCGGCGACTGGTCGCTGGCCCGCTCGAGCTTGTCGACCTCGGCGAGCGCGGCCTTGTGCACCTTCTCGGGGAGGTTTGCGGCCTCGACCCGGGAGCGGTAGTCGGCCGAGCCGTCCGGCTCTTCCTCGCCCAGCTCCTTGCGGATGGCGGCGAGCTGCTGGCGCAGCAGGAACTCCCGCTGCGACTTCTCCAGCCCTTCGCGGACGTCCTCGTTGATCTGCTCGGTGACCTCCTGCTCGGCGATCGTCTCGCGGACCCAGCCGACCAGCAGTTCGAGCCGGGCGGTCACGTCGGTGGCCGTCAGCAGCTCGACCTTCTGCTCGTTGTTGAGCCAGGGTGCGTAGCCGGCCGAGTCGGCCAGCTCGGACAGGTCTGTCATCCGCTCGACGGCGTCGATGACCTGCCACGCGCCGCGGCGCTGCAGGAGCGAGGTGACCAGCGCCTTGTACTCGCGGGCCAGCTCCTTCGCCTTACCGGAGGGCGGCTCCTCGGTCAGCTCCGCGGCCTCGACCCAGAGGGCCGCGCCAGGTCCGGGAACGCCGGAGCCGATACGCGCCCGCGCGAGACCACGGATCACCGCTGCGGGCTCGCCGGTGGGAAGCCGTCCCACCTTCTCTATCGTCGCGATCGTGCCAACCGAGCCGTACTCGCCGTCGAGCCGCGGCACGGCCAGCAGCTTCTTGCCGGCCGACGTACGGGCGGCGTCGATCGCGGCCTGCGTCGTCGTTTCGAGGGTGACCGGGATGACCATGCCGGGCAGCAGCACCGCGTCGGTCAATGGCAAAACCGGAAGTGTCGTCATGAGGTGCGCCCCGTTCTTGAGTTGAGCTTGTACGGCTCAAGTTACGAACAGTGCGCTCTGTTCCATCGAGTACCTCATTTGTGACGGCCGACACATCCGCTGCCGCGTCCGCCACCGCGAGCCGCCGCCGGGCGCCGAAGAGGGCCACCCAGCCGAAGCCCAGGCCGATGGCGATCGTCGCGGCCATCGTGGTGGTGGTGCCGCCGAGCACGCCGCCGACCGCCTGGCCGAGAAGGCCGAGCCCCACGTAAAGGCCACCCCACAGGGCGGCGCCGACGGCCGCCGAGCGGAGAAACCGGCGGTACGACATCCGGAGCCCACCGGCCGCCAATGGCACCAGAGTGTTCAGGACAGGCAGGAACGGCGCGACCATGACCATCCGAGCACCTTCGAGGCGCAGCGCCCGCTCGGCCGAGGCCCAGCGCGCCTCGCCGATCCAGCGGCCGAGGCGGCCCGAGCGGACCCGGTCGCCGAGGTGCCGCCCGACGAGGAAGACGAGTGACCAGCCGGCCAGGCAGCCGACGATGATCGCGAGGAAGACGCTGCCACCGCCGAGCGGCCCGCGCGCACCAAGCGCGGTCAGCACCACCACGTCGCTCGGCACAAGGATGCCCACCAGGGGAATCGAGTCGAGCACCATGATCACGCTCAACGCGGCGGTGAACACCGCCGTCGGCAGCTCCGCGACCCACCCCAGCCACTCCGTCATGCCAATAGACGCTATGGGCGTATCTATATCTGGACATCAGGGCCGCTGCCCGGAACCCTCCCCGATCCACCCCTGAGTCGATCTCGGGGTGCCCCCCGACTTGTCGCACGGGCGCACTACATTTCTGCGGTGCCGATCGAACGGTGGAGCACCGCGCAGGTGCTCGCACTCGCCCCGGATTCCAGCTCCGCGCGGACCGCTCAGGGCGTCAGCGCGGCCACGAAATGGGAGGTCACGGGGCGTGACGAGGACGTGCTCTGGGGGCTGTGCCGGGGCAGCGGCAAGAATCCGTACCAGGCCTGCGTCGACCTGACCGAGCCGGCGTACCGGTGCTCCTGCCCGAGCCGCAAGTTTCCCTGCAAGCACGCGCTCGGCCTGATGCTGATGTGGGCGGCTGGCGGCGTGCCCGACGCCCCGGCGCCGGACTGGGTCGCCGAGTGGCGGGCGTCCCGGGCGGCACGCGCGGCGCGCACCCCGGCGGCGGCCGCCGCGCCCCGCGGCTCGGCCGATCCGGAGGCGGCGCGCAAGCGGGCCGAGCAGCGGGCCGACCGGATCGCCGCCGGCCTCGACGAGCTCGACCGGTGGCTCACCGACCAGGTCGCCCATGGCCTCGCCGGTGCCGAGCGCTCTGGCTACGGGCCGTACGAGGCGATGGCCGCGCGCCTCGTCGACGCGCAGGCACCCGGCGCGGCCAACGCCGTGCGCCGGCTGGGACGCATCGCCGGGGTCGGCCAGCACTGGGCCGACCGGCTGCTCGGCGAGCTCGCGCTGCTGCGCCTGCTCGTCGCCTCGCACGCCCGGATCGAGGAGCTGCCGGCGCCGCTGGCGGCCACCGTGCGGTCCCGGGTCGGCGTGCCGGTCCCCACCGAGGAGGTGCTGGCCGGGCCGAGGCTGCGCGACCGGTGGTACGCGCTGGGGCAGGTCGACCTCGCCGACGAGCGGCTGGCGACCCGGCGCACCTGGCTGCACGGCGAGCAGTCCGGGCGGTTTGCGCTGCTGCTCTCGTTCGCGCCGATCGGCCAGGCCTTCCCGGCCGAGGTGGTGCCGGGCACGATCCTCGACGCCGACCTGTGCTGGCACCCCGGCAACCTCCCGATGCGCGCCCTGGTCGCCGAGCGGCACGGCACCGAGCAGCCCGAGGGGGCGCCGGCCGGGGCGGTCGGCGTGGCCGCGGCGCTCGCCGGCTGGTCCGCCGCGGTGGCGGCCGAGCCGTGGTGTGAAAACGTGCCGATGCTTCTCGGCGGCGTCACTCTCACCGACGACGGCCACGTCGTCGACGCGGCCGGTGACGCGATCCCGCTCAGCGCCGGCCACGACGAGCCCTGGTGGCTGCTCGCGGCGAGTGGCGGCCGGCCGGTGACGCTCGCCGGTGAGTACGGGCCGGGCGGCTTCCGCCTGCTCGCGGCCTGGGCCGACGGGCGGTTCGTGCCGGCGCCCCTCGGCCCGACCGGCGACCGGCGTGGCCCGCAGCTGCCGCCCGACCTGCTCTCCGCCGCGCTCGTCGGCACCGAGCGCAGACCACACAAAGCGGGTGCGGTCGGGCTCCTCGAAGACGCCGCGGTCGCCCTCGCGTACAACCGGGCCGGCGTGCCACCCGTGGCCGGGCGCAAGCCGATCGAGGCGGCGCCCGAGGAGACCAGCCCGCAGGTGCCGGTCGCCGCGGCACACCGGCTCGCCCTGCTGCTCAGCGACGGCGGCGTGCCCGGCGGCACCGAGGTGGCGCTCGGCCTGCTCGGCGACTGGCTCACCCACGCGGCCGACCTCGGCTACCGGGTGCCGCCCGAGCTGCTGCCGGCCCTGCTCGACGCCGGCCGGCGGCGCACCGCCCTGCGACCCGCTCTCGCCTCCGTTGCCGGCCGCCGCGGCGGCTGGCTCGCCGCACGCAGGGCCGACTGGCGCTACCTGCTGAGCGAGGCCACGGCGGATCCCGATCCGCAGGACTGGACCACCGGCACGCCCGGCCAGCGCCTTGCCTACCTGGCCGCGCTGCGCGCCAGCGACCCCGCCGCGGGTCTCGCGCTGCTCAGCGAGACCTTCGACGCCGAAGACCCGGACGACCGGGCCCGGCTGCTCGGCGCCCTCGCCACCGGACTGTCCACAGCGGACGAGCCGCTGCTGGAAAAGGCCCTCGACGACCGCCGCAAGGAGGTGCGTTCGGTCGCGGCCGACCTGCTCTCCGCGCTGCCGGGCTCGGCGCTGCGGCGGCGGATGGCCGAGCGGGCGCTGGCCTGCGTGCGGATCGAGCGCCGCACGCTCGGCCGCGACCGGCTGGTGGTCACGCCGCCCGGCGAGTGCGACGCGGGCATGCGGCGCGACGGCGTGCAGCCCAAGCCGCCGCGGGGCGTCGGGCCGCAGGCATGGCTCCTGGAGGAGATCCTGGCACGCACGCCGCTTGACACGTGGACCACCGCGTTCGAGCGCACCGCCGATCGGGTGCTCGACCTGCCGGTCGCCGACGACTGGGGGCCCACCCTCCACAAGGGACTCGCGCGTGCCGCCGTTGTGCAGCGCGACCCCGCCTGGGTCACGGGACTTGCCGACGAGATGTCCCGCCCGGTCAACAAGGACCTCGATCCGTACGACGAGGCGCTCACCGCCCAGCTCTACGAGGCGCTGCCGCCGCGGGAGCTGGCGCGGTACGCGGCACAGGCGCTCGGCCGCGACCCGATCCGCGCGCACCGCCTGCTCGCGATGCAGACCGGTCCGTGGACCGACGACCTGGCGGTCGCGGTGCTCGACGCGATCAAGGTGTTGGCCACCGGCGAGCGACACTCGTGGCACATCGGCGAGCTGTGCCGTACCGCCGCGCCGTCGATGCCGGTCACCTTCGCCGACCGCGCCGCCGCGCTCGCCGCCGCCCTGCAAGCCACCGACCCGCCGACCCGCCAGGCCATCGCCGTCGCGCAGCTGGCCTCGGCACTGACCTTCCGCCGCGAGATGTACGAGGAGCTTCGATGACGGTAATGCGACCGCACGCCGAGCAGCTGTTCGCCGACGAGTTGGCCGCGCTCGCCGCCGAGGACGACCGGCCCCGCCCGCCCGGCTGGCGGCTGTCGCCGCAGGCTGTGGTGACCTACCTCCTCGGCGACGGCGGCAAGATCACACCTAAGTACGTGGGTGCGCGGCGGCTCATGGAGGTCGCGGTGGCCACGCTCGCCACCGACCGGGCGCTGCTGCTGCTCGGCGTGCCCGGCACGGCGAAGACCTGGGTCTCCGAGCACCTCGCCGCCGCGATCTCCGGCGACTCGACGCTGCTGGTGCAGGGCACGGCCGGCACGGCCGAGGAGGCCATCCGGTACGGGTGGAACTACGCCCGACTGCTCGCCGATGGACCGTCGCCGGCCGCGCTCGTGGCGAGCCCGGTGATGCGCGCGATGGAGACCGGCGCCATCGCCCGCGTGGAGGAGCTGACCCGCGTCCCCTCCGACGTGCAGGACACGCTGATCACGATCCTCTCCGAGAAGACGCTGCCGATCCCCGAGCTGGGCGGGGAGGTGCAAGCCGCCAAGGGCTTCAACATCATCGCCACCGCCAACGACCGCGACCGGGGCGTCAACGAGTTCTCCAGCGCGCTGCGGCGGCGGTTCAACACCGTCGTGCTGCCGGTGCCGGCTTCCGCCGACGAAGAGGTCGACATCGTGGCGCGCCGCGTGGCCCAGCTCGGCCGCTCGCTGGAGCTGCCCGAGGTGCCGCCGGCCCTGGAGGAGATCCGCCGGGTGGTGACGGTCTTCCGCGAGCTGCGCTCGGGGCTCACCGAAGACGGGCGCACCAAGCTCAAGTCGCCGACCGGCACGCTCTCCACCGCCGAGGCGATCTCGGTCGTCACCAACGGCTGGGCGCTGGCCGCGCACTTCGGTGACGGCACCCTCCGCCCGCGCGACATAGCCGCCGGCATCGTCGGCGCGGTCGTGAAGGACCCGACGACCGACCCGGTCGTCTGGCGGGAGTACCTCGAGACGGTCGTGCGCGAGCGCGACGGCTGGTCCGCCTTCTACCGCGCCGCGCGCGATGCCTGAGCACTTCTACGGGGTACGCCACCACGGTCCCGGCTCGGCCCGGGCCGTGCTGCGGGCACTCGACGAGCAGCGCCCCGACGTGCTGCTCATCGAAGGGCCGCCGGAGGCGGACGAGCTGGTGCGGTGGGTCGCCGACGAGCGTCTGGAGCCGCCGGTGGCGCTGCTTGGCTATGCGGCCGACGATCCGCGGCAGGCCGCGTACTGGCCGTTCGCCGTCTTCTCGCCGGAGTGGCAGGCGATGCGGTGGGCGGGCGCGCACGGCGTGCCGGTGCGTTTCTTTGACCTTCCGTACTCCTACCGCCTGTCCCGCGCCGAGGAGGCTCAGCGGCCCGAGCGCCCGGCCGACCCGATCGGCGACCTGGCCCGGGCGGCGGGCTACGACGACCCCGAGCGCTGGTGGGAAGACGTGGTCGAGCACCGCGGGGCGCCGGCGTTCGAGGCCATCGGCGAGGCCATGGCGGCCATCCGCGCCGAGTCCGATGAGGACCCCGAGGATCTGGTACGCGAGGCGTACATGCGCGGTGTCCTCCGCGAGGTACGCAAGGTCCACGACAACGTGGCAGTGGTGTGCGGCGCATGGCACGTGCCGGCGCTGGCCGCCAAGATCACCGCCGTCCACGACGCCGCGCTGCTCAAGGGGCGGAAGAAGACCAAGGTCACGTTCACCTGGGTCCCGTGGACGTACGGGCGGCTGGCGTCCTGGCAGGGGTACGGCGCGGGCGTGCGCTCGCCGGGCTGGTACCACCACCTGTTCACCACCGAGGACGAAGTGGTGACCCGGTGGCTGGTGGCGGCGGCCGGCGTCCTGCGCGACGAGGGCGTACCGACGTCGTCCGCGCACGTCATCGAGGCGGTCCGGCTCTCCGAGGCCCTCGCCACACTCCGCGGCCGCCCGCTCGCCGGGCTCGCCGAGCTGACCGACGCGACCCGCTCGGTGCTCTGCGACGGCGACGAGCTGCGCGTGGAGCTGATCGGCCGGCGACTTGTCGTCAGCGAACGCCTCGGCGAGGTGCCCGACGACATGCCCGCGGTGCCGCTGGCCCGCGACCTGGCCGCGCAGCAGCGCAGCCTCCGCCTCAAGCCGGAAGCCTTGGAACGCGCCCTCGACCTCGACCTGCGCCGCGAGATCGACCTGGCCCGCAGCCGGCTGCTGCACCGGCTGCGGCTGCTCGCCATCCCGTGGGGTGAGCCGCTGGGCGGGAGCCGGGGCAAGGGGACGTTCCGCGAGGAGTGGCGGCTGCGGTGGCTGCCCGAGTTTGCGATCGCGGTCGTCGAGGCAGGTGGCTACGGCACGACCGTGCCGAGCGCGGCCACCGCCAAGGTCACCGAGGCCGCCCGCGCCGCGGAGACGCTGGCGCAGGTCACGCCGCTTGTCGAGGTGTGCCTTCTCGCCGACCTGCCCGAGGCGACACCGGCGGTGCTGCACGCGCTCGACACGCGGGCCGCGCTCGACACCGACGTGGCACACCTGATGGGCGCGGTGCCGCCGCTCGCCCGCACCCTGCGGTACGGCGACGTGCGCGGCACCGACGTGAGCGCCCTGCGCACCGTCACCGAAGGGCTGCTGGTGCGCATCTGTGTCGGCCTGCCCGGCGCGGTCGCGTCCCTGTCCGACGAGGCAGCCGCCGCGCTGCGCACCCACATCGACGCGGTGCACAGCTCGCTCGGGCTGCTCGACCAGGCGGAGATGCGCGAGCGGTGGCTCGACACGCTCGGCGGGCTCGCCGCCTCCGACCAGATCCACGGCCTTGTCACGGGACGGCTCACCCGCCTGCTGTACGACGCGGGTCGCCTCGACGTCACCGAGACCCGGCGCCGCATGGGGCTTGTGCTGACCGCGGGCACACCGCCGGCGCACGCGGCCCACTGGGTCGAGGGCTTCCTCGCCGGCGGCGGCCTCCTGCTCGTGCACGACGCCGCCCTGCTGTCCCTTGTGGACGAGTGGCTCTCCGCGGTGGCGGCCGACTCCTTCACTGACGTGCTGCCGCTGCTCCGGCGTACCTTCGGCACTTTCGCACCGCCCGAGCGCCGCTCCATCGGCGAGCGGGTGCGCGGCGGGGTGTCCGCGGACGAGCCGGCGGCGGTCCGGCTCGACCAGGAGCGGGCGGCCCTGGTGCTTCCCACACTGTCCACACTGCTCGGACGGGAGATCCGGCATGGATGAGCGTTCGCGCAGGTGGCGACTCGTGCTCGGCGGCGCGGCCGACGAGTCGCTGGGTGAGCTGAGCGGCAACGAGGCGGCGATGGACGCCGCGCTCGCGGCGCTCTACGACTCGGGGAGCGCGGGGGACGGCGAGGGGCCGCGCCGCCAGCGTTCGGCCGGCCTCGGCGCGTCCGCGCCCCAGGTGGCACGGTGGCTGGGCGACATCCGCGAGTACTTTCCGAGCACCGTCGTGCAGATCATGCAGTCGGACGCGATCGAGCGGCTCAACCTGACGAGCCTCCTGCTCGAGCCGGAGATGCTCGACGCGGTCGAGCCCGACGTGCACCTCGTCGGCACGCTGCTCTCGCTCAACCGGGTCATGCCCGACCAGACCAAGGGCGTGGCCCGCCAGGTGGTGCGCAAGGTCGTCGACGATCTGGAGCGCCGCATCGCCAACAAGACGAAGGCCGCCGTGACCGGCGCGCTCAACCGCGCCACCCGCATCAACCGCCCGCGCCACGCCGACATCGACTGGGACCGCACGATCCGGGCCAACCTCAAGCACTACCAGCCGGAGTACCGCACGATCGTGCCGGAGCGGCTCATCGGATACGGCCGCCGCACCACCGCGGTACAGCGCGACGTGATCCTCTGCGTCGACCAGTCCGGCTCGATGGCGGCGTCGGTCGTCTACTCCGGCGTGTTCGCGGCCGTGCTGGCCTCGATGCGCTCGCTCCGCACGTCATTGGTGGTGTTCGACACCGCAGTCGTCGACCTGACCGACCAGCTGCACGACCCCGTCGAGGTGCTCTTCGGCACGCAGCTGGGCGGCGGCACCGACATCAACCGCGCGATCGCGTACTGCCAGGAGCTTGTCACCCGCCCGCGGGACAGCATCTTCGTCCTGATCAGCGACCTGTACGAGGGCGGTGTCCGGGACGAGATGCTGCGCCGGGTGGCCGCGCTCGTGGAGGCAGGCGTGCAGGTGGTGGTGCTGCTCGCGCTCTCGGACGAGGGCGCGCCGGCGTATGACCACGACAACGCGGCCGCGCTGGCGTCGCTGGGCGTGCCGGCTTTCGCGTGCACGCCGGACGCGTTTCCCGAGCTGATGGCCGCCGCGATCGAGCGCCGTGACCTGCGCGCCTTCGCCGAGCGGTTCGCGTCCCGCCCTTGAGGCTTCGGAAGTCTCTAGACCAGTTTTCGTTCGTAGCAGAGCGAAACCGGGGAGCCGACGTAGACCCCGAAGAGCGGGATCGGGGTGTAGCCCTCGCGCACGTAGAAGCGCTGGGCGTCGGGCTGGAACGTGCCGGTCTCCAAGCGGATGGTCGTCCAGCCGCGCGCGACCGCGGCCGCTTCGAGCGCGCGGAGGAGGGCGGTCGCGACGCCGGTGCCGCGTGCGTGGGGCACCACGTACATCCGCTTGATCTCCGCGCTTGTCGCGTCGAGGCGGCGGAGGGCGCCGCACGCCAGGGCCACGCCGCTGGCCGGGTCGGCCGCGACGAGGAAGTGGTCAATGTCGGCGGCTGAAGGCAGCGGCCCCGGCTCGTGGTCGTCACCGCCGTAGCGGGCGTCGAGCTCGGAACGCTGCTCCTTGCGCAGCGCGGCGCCGGCGGGGTCGTCCCACGGCCGCGCCTCGATCACCCATCGCGCGTCGTTATCCGTCACAAGCGTTACGGTAACATGCGTTACGGTTAGCGCCATGGCACGAACGGCCGATCGCCCCGCACAGGAGGCGCTGCTCTCCCGCGCGGTCTGGGATGTGCTCGCCCACCAGGGCCTGGAGCGGCTGACGATCCGCGCGGTCGCCGCCGCCGCCGGGTGCACGACCGGCCTTGTCATGCACCGCTTTCCCAACCGCCGCGCGCTGCTCCTGCACGCCCGGCGCCTGCTGCACGAGCGCACGCGGGCCCGGGTGGAGGCGCTGGAGGCGGCCTCGGCGACGCCGCGCGAGGCGCTGCGCTCGGTGCTCCGGCAGGGCCTCTCGCTCGACGACGAGCTGCGCACCGAGAGCACCGTGTGGCTGGGCTTTCTCGCCGCGGCGGTCGCCGACGACGAGCTGATCGTCCAGCACCGCGCCAACAACCAGGCGTGGCGGCAGCGCATCACCCGCCTGGTCGGCGCCGCCGCACCCGACTGGCCGGCCGAGCACGCGGCGGCCACCGCCTCCGCGCTGATCGCGCTGGTCGAGGGGCCGCCGCGCTGGGCTCGGGCGATCCCGCCGGCTACCCGCCCGCCGCCCAGGAGCGGATGCTGGACGACACGCTCGCGGCGTTCGGATTAGCACAGTAGTACTAACGAGCGTAGGGTGCCGGTATGGAAGTCGCACACCAGCCCTCGATGCTCGACATTGCCGAGCGCGCCACCCTCGGCCCGCTCGCCGGCCGCGTGCGCCGCCACATGTTGACCCGCGGCGCCTGGGTCGACCACCTGCCCGGCTGGGTGCAGGGCTCCGACCTGCTGCTCGACACGCTGCTGCACGAGGTGCCGTGGCGGGCCGAGCGCCGCGAGATGTATGAGCGGGAGGTGGACGTGCCCCGCCTGCTGTGCTGGTTCGGCGGAGGAGACCCGCTCCCCCACCCGCTGCTGGAGCAGGCGCGGGAGAGCCTCACCGCCCACTACGCGCCGGAGCTCGGCGAGCCGTTCGTCACGGCCGGGATGTGCCTGTACCGCAGCGGTCGAGACAGCGTCGCCTGGCACGGCGACACCAACGGGCGCTCGTCCCGCTTCGACACCATGGTCGCCATCGTCTCGTTCGGCACACCCAGGCCGCTGCTCCTTCGCCCCCGTGGCGGCGGAGCGAGCCTCCGCTTTCCGCTCGGCCACGGCGACCTGATCGTCATGGGCGGCTCGTGCCAGCGCACCTGGGAGCACGCCGTGCCCAAGACCGCCAAGCCGGTCGGCCCTCGCGTGAGCGTCCAGTTTCGACCGGCCGGCGTCTCCTGACGGCTACTTCGGCAGCTGCCGGATGCGGATCGCGTTCCCGAAGGGGTCGCGCAGGCCGAAGTCGATGCCGTAGGGCCGCTCGGTCGGCTCGTCCGTAAACTCCACGCCCTTCGCCTTCAGCTCCTCGAACGTCCGGTACGCGTCGTCGGTGTCGAAGCCCAGCCACCCGCCCGAGGCGCCCTTGGTGAGCAGCTCACGCACCCGCTCGGCGGTCGCCTCGTCCATGGACGGTGGCCCCGGCTTCTCCAGCAGGATGGTGCGGTCGGGCTGGCCGGGCACGTTGACGGTGAGCCAGCGCATGAAGCCGAGATCCTGGTCGGTGTTGACCTCCAGCCCCAGCGTGCCCACGTAGAAGTCGAGTGCCTGGTCCTGGTCGAGTACGAAGATTGAGGACATCGCGGTCGCGTTCAACATGCCGGCGACGCTAGTCGACCTTGGCCGGCCGCACTTCTCCAAAATTGACGGGTCGCATCCAGGTCCGCGTGAAGCACGTGGGCACCGGCACGCTGACCGCGGTGCGCCGGTACTGCGAGGGCGACTGCCCCACGATGTCCCGAAACGTGCGGCTGAACGTGCCCAGGCTCGTGAAGCCCACGGCGAAGCAGATGTCGGTGACCGGCTGGCGGGTCTCGCGCAGCAGGTACATCGAGCGCTCGACCCGGCGCCGCTGCAGGTAGTGGTGCGGCGTCTCGCCGAACGTGGCCCGGAACGTCCGGATGAAGTGCCCCTCGGAGAGGTGCGCGATACGCGCGAGGGCCGGCACGTCGAGCGGCTGCGCATACGCCCGGTCCATGGCGTCACGAGCCCGCAGCAGGCGGCGGTTGCTCTCCTCGACAGCACGACTCACGCTGCCATCACACCACGCCCGATGCCTACTGCCCAGACTCCGCTTTCGTGATGAAAGACAAAATGCGGAGCGGAGTGCAGGTCGACGGGTTTCCAAAAGCCACCTGGCGTACTGCTTACACCGTTCGCGTGAATGAGCGCGCATGAGGTGGTGAGGCCCGGCTCAGGTTTGCACGGGGATCGCAAAATAGATTCAGCGAGGATGCGAACCTGCCGGGGCATAATAATGAAGAAGCCGAAGTTAGGTCCACCCGTCGGATTTGCTGATGTCCTCAAGAAGATCGTCGCCGCCCTCGCCGCCGCGGCCACGTCGATCGCGATCTTCGCCGGCGCTCTTTTCACACCCGCGCTGATCGCAGACCTGGACAGCGGAGATCGAGACTGGGTCGCTGCCCTTTTCGCCACCGTCCTTGTAGTGGTCGCATCCATGCTCCTGCACCGCAGGCAGGTGAGGCACGAGCGGCTGTGCTGGCAGCGGGAGTACACGGTCAACCTCATCAAAATGGCGATGGAAGACCCGTTTTATGCCCAATGCTGGGGGCCGCGGGTAAGCCCGCCCCATATCGAGGAGCGCGGCTTCGCCTATGTCAATCTGATGTTGATGGGCTGGTCGTACGCGTGGGAGCAGGGCCAGATCGACGACTCGCAGGTAAAGGCCTACGCACGTGCCTCGTTCGAAAACGAGATTCCTCGGCAGTACTGGCAGCGAATGGGCGCGTGGCGTGCACAGTCGCGCCGTCGCCGCGAACGCGCTTTCTACCGAATCATTGCCGACGAATACCGCCAAGCGGTCGAGAGCGGACCCCCGACCCGCCCGTACGAGCCGGCGACGGACGGATCCAACAGCCCGCCGCAACCTTTCGGGCTATATGTCCAAGGCGGGCCGGTCGTAGCCGCCGGCCTTGACGCCGGCCACGAAGCAGGCCCACTGAGCGTGGCTGAGCGAAAGCTCGACGGACGGTCGCAGCGAACTGCGTGACAGCACCCGATCCGTGCCTACCTGTACTTCTACGCAGTGCGCCTCGGAGTAACAGCGCGTGCTCCGAACCCACGCCTGCGTCACCGAGTCACTCCCGTCCATCAGCACAAGGCCCTTTGTAGGCCAATCCGATGTGGACAGCGACGCGACACGCGGACGATCTTTTCCGAAACCGAGCCCGCGTTGGTGATCTTCCGGAAGTTTTCCGTAACATCCGCGTATGCGCTCCCGGGTCTGGTTGGCGGCTGCTGCCGCCGGCGTCCTCGTGACCAGCGGTTCTGCCGCTCCCGCCTCCGGACCGGCTTACACCGAAGGGGCGGGCAGACCGATCTACCTCGATCGCTCCTACACGCCGGAAGAGCGCGCGGTCGACCTTGTCTCGCGCATGACGCTGGCCGAAAAGGCGGCCGAGCTCATCAGCAGCCAGTCGGCGCCGCTGCCCGACCTGGGGCTCGAGGCCTACGGCTGGTGGAACGAAGCGGCGCACGGCGTGGCCCGGGAGGGCACCCTCCACAACGCCAACCCGCCGATCCTGATCAACACAACCTCGTACCCCGTGGATCTGTCCCTCGGCTCGACCTGGAACCCGGACCTCGCCTACCGCGAGGCGGCGCTCATCTCCGACGAGGCGCGCGAGGTGGTGCGGGACAACCGGCTCGACCTCAACTTCTACTCGCCGACGATCAACCTCGCGCGCGATCCGCGGTGGGGGCGCAACGACGAGGCATTCAGCGAGGATCCGCTGCTCACGGCCGCGATCGCGGCGCAGTTCGTCAACGGCATGGAGGGCAAGGACCGTGGCGGGCGGCTGCTGCCGGCCGGTGGTGGCTACCTGAAGACCAGCACGACGCTCAAGCACTATGCGGCCAACAACAGCGAGTTCGACCGGCGCCGCGGAACGTCCAACATGGACGACCGCACGCTGCGGGAGTACTACACGGCGCAGTTCCGCGAGGTCATCCGCCGCAGCTCGCCCGCCTCGATCATGACGTCTTACAACCGGGTGAACGGCGAGCCCACCTCGGCCAGCACGTACCTCATGGACGAGCTGGCACGGCAGACCTTCGGGTTCGCCGGCTTCTTCACCTCGGACTGCGACTCGATCCGCGAGATCGAGGACGGCCACCACTGGCAGCCGCCCGGCCACCCCGCACCGCTCGACCACATCGAGCGCCACGCGTGGGCCAGCGCCGCCGGCGAAGATCTCAACTGCCAGCAGGGCTACCACGACGAGTACAACTACGCGAACACGCTCCCCAGCGCGGTCGCGCTCGGGACGGTGACGCCGCAGGGGCGGTACACGGAGGAGTCCATCGACGCCTCCCTCGTCCGGCTGCTGGCGACGCGCATCCGCCTCGGTGAGCTGGACGGCGACGTGCCGTGGGTGACCGCCGCCCGCGCCCGCGTCCCTCGCGGCACCTGGACAAACTCCGACACCAACCGCGCCGTTACCCAGACGCCACAGCGGCTCGGGATGGCCCGCGAGGTGGCCGGCGAGAGCATCGTGCTGCTCAAGAACCGGCGCGGCGCGCTCCCACTCCGCGTGCCCGCCGCCGGCCCATACCGCGTTGCGGTGATCGGCCACTACGCCAACCCGGCGAGCATGTATCTCGGCGGCTACTCCAGCATCCAGCAGTCCGCCGGGCAGGCGAACGAGGTCAACGGGTACCAAGGGATCAAGGCCGCCATCCAGGAGCGCAACCCGGCCGCGGTGGTCGACCACCTCCCGGGCGTCACCCCCGAAAGCCTGGCCACCGTGGACCCGGCGTCGGTCGCGGCGGCGGCCGGCTACGACGCGGTCATCGTCTACGCGGGTACCGACGAACGCCACTCGCGCGAGGACGTCGACCGCACGACGCTCAAGCTCCCAGGCGCGCAGGAGGAGCTGATCACTCAGGTCGCCGCCCAAAACCCCAACACCATCGTGTACCTGGAGACGGCCGGCCAGGTCGACGTCGGCGCGTTCGAGCGGCAGGTGGCGGCGATCCTGTGGAGCTCGTACAACGGCCAGCGCAAGGGCGAAGCCCTCGCCGACGTCCTGCTCGGCGCCCGCAACCCCAGCGGCCACCTGCCCTTCACCTGGTACCGCGACGCGAGCCAGCTACCGCCCATCGACGACTACAACATCCGCACCGGCCGCACCTACATGTACTTCGGCGGGGACGCCTCGTACCCGTTCGGCTTCGGCGGCAGCTACACGACGTTCCGCTACTCGCGGCTCGCGGTGGATCGCCACCAGGTGGACGCCAACGGCACCGTCCGCGCCACGGTCGACGTCACAAACACCGGCCGTGTTGAGGGTGCCGAGGTGGTGCAGCTTTACGTCGCCTCTCCCGCAGGATTCCCCGAACGTCCCGGCAAGCGCCTGCGCGCTTTCGAGAAGGTCTCGCTCCGCCCCGGGCAGACCAAGCGGGTCGCCTTCGAGGTGCGCGTGCCCGACCTGGCGTTCTTCGACGAGCGGCTCGACAGGTACACGGTGGACCGGGGCCGGTACGCGATCGAGGTCGGCTCCTCCAGCGCAAGGGCTGAGCAGCGCACCCACGTCACCGTCACCGGCGAACTCCGGCCAAGGCTGTCCGTGGTCACGGCCAAAGCCCCGGTGCGGGTCGCCCGCGGGGCTGTGGTCACGCCGGCGCTGACCGTCGCGCTGACGGACGACCGCCTTTTCAGCGGCGCGCTGCCGCCGGGCACAACCGTCACCTGGAAGAGCAACCGCCCGTCGGTGATCCGCGCCGAACCCCGCGGAACGCTGCGCGCCGTCGGCGCCGGGGTGGCGACGGTGACGGCCACGGTCACGTACGCGGGCTCGAGCCGGTCGACAACCTTCGCGGTGGGGGTGCGCTAAGCCAGGCCCGCGGTTCTCGCGCATGTCACGGTCGTGGTGGCCTGCTCCCAAGGTGCCGTCGCTGCTAGCGTCGGCGGGCGTGACTGCACCGCCCACGCATCCGGTCGACGTGCTGCTCATCCTCGTCAGGGGCGATCAGGTGCTGCTCGCCCTCCGCCAGGGCACCGGCTACGCCGACGGCGAATGGAACCTCCCCAGCGGCAAGCTGGAGGTCGGCGAGGACGCGATCAGCGCCGTCATCCGCGAGGCCGCCGAGGAGATCGGCATCCACCTGGACCAGGACGAACCGCGCCTCGTCACGACCGTCCACCACCAGAACTGGACCGGCCTCGGCCGCATCGGCCTGGTCTTCGCCGTCGACCACGCCCCCGCCCGCCATGGCCACCCGACCAACGCCGAGCCGCACAAGTGCGCCAAGCTCGAATGGTTTCCGGCCGACACGCTGCCGACCAACACCTACCCGTACACCGCCGCCAGCATCCAGGCCTACCGGACGGGCGAGCATCTGATGGTCAGCGGCTGGCGCGAGACCCCACCGCCGTAGGCCGTGTTTGCCGCTGCCGCTGCGGCGGCTCGGTGAGCGGCCGGACGCCTGGCTGCGAGCTTCCACTTTCACGAAGAAGGGCCCGACCGCGTTTCCGCAAGCCGGGCCCTTCCTTTAGCCGCGCGCCCGAAGGGACTCGAACCCCTAACCTTCTGATCCGTAGTCAGATGCTCTATCCATTGAGCTACGGGCGCTCGTGCTCGACCAGCATACACACCGGCCTTCGCGCGGAGACTCCGGGATTCGAACCCGGGAGGGGCGTTAAGACCCCAACCGCATTAGCAGTGCGGCGCCATAGACCAGACTAGGCGAAGTCTCCCAGGTGGCCGTCGCAGACCACCGCCCGCCGAGGATACCGTGCCTCCGTCCGTGCCGGCAAAGCGGCGCGGGCTGTCGGCGCCGGGTTTCCGGGAGGTGCTGCGGGCCCAACGCGACTAGGCTCCCTCGACATGGAGGAGGAGCAGCGTCCGAGCGGCCGGCGGGAGCGGTCACGGCCGTCCAAGGCCGCGTTCACGGCGCCGGCGGAGGAGCCCGCGCCGCCGCCTCCGCCACGGCGGCCACCGGCTAGCCGCCCCGCGCCTTCGGTGCTATTCCAGGCGCCCGCCGTTTCGGACGAGCCATCTGATGAGCCGGTCCGGGAGGCTCCGCCGCCCAGGCGGACCAGCTCGCCCGCGGATGCGCCTCCTCGGCAGCGGCCAGCCAGGGAAGCCGCCCAGGAGGAGGCGCCGCGGACCAGCTCCGCCGCAGGGGCGCGCCCTCGACAGCGGCCGGCCAGAGAAGCCGCCCAGGAGGAGGCGCCGCCAGCCAAGCGGACCGGCCCTGCCGCGGACGCGCGCCCTCGACAGCGGCCACCCAGGGAAGCCGCCGAGGAAGAGGCGCCGCAGGCGAAGTCTGGTCCGGAAGAATCGACCAGGAGGCGACCGGCCAAGGAGGCTCCCGCTGCTGACGAGGCAGCCGCGGCGGCCAGGACGTCACGCAGCCGGCCGGCGAAGAAGGCCGCCGAAGCGGCTCCTGCCGCCACGCGAGGTCGACCAGCCAAGAAGGCAGCGCCGGGCGTCACGAGCGCAGCGGCTGAGGAGGCGGCGGCGGCTGAGAAACCTGCGCGCGGGCGACCGGCCAAGAAGGCAGCAGCGGCCGCCACCAGCGCAGCGGCCGAAAACCCAGCGCCCAGCCGACCGGCCAAGAAGACAGCGGCCGCCGCCACCAACGCTGTAGCCGAAGAACCAGCAGCCGAAAAACCCGCGCGCGGGCGAGCGGCCAAGAAGGCAGCGGCGGCCGCCACGAGCGCCGCGGCCGAAACACCAGAAGCCGCGAAACCCGCACACGGGCAGCCGGCCGCGGAGGCAGCGGCGAGCCCCATCAGCGCTGCGGCCGAGGAGCCAGCAGCTGAGAAGCCCGCGCGCGGGCGACCGGCCACCAAGGCTCTGGCCCAGGCACAGGCGGCCATCGAAGAGCCGAAAATGGCCCAGGAGGCGGTCGCGGTGGTGGAAGGGTCGGTCGTAGCGGGTACCAAATTGGAAGATGGACCTGCGGTCAGGCCGAAGCTCCTCGATCGGCCTGGACACGCCCCGGAGCTCCTGGCTCTTGCGGCGGTGCGGGCCATCGGGCCGCAGGCTCGCGACTGGGCCGCGCAGACGCGGGCGACCTACCCGGCGGCGACCGCCGACGGGCTCGCACGGCTCGCGGCGCAGCGGTTTGTGCGGTGGGCGGGCGCGGGTGGGGCGCTGTCGGCGGCGTTCGGGCTGTTGACGCCGGTGGCCGAGCTGACCGCGACGGCGTGGGCACAGGCGGCGCTGGTGTTGCATGTGGCCGCGGCGTACGGGCACGATCCGCTCGACGAGGAGCGGGCGGTCGACCTGCTGGTGCTGGTCGGGGTGCACCCGTCGGCGGAGGTGGCACGCGCGGCGCTGGCCGAGGCGACCGCCGTGGACCTGGATTCCGAGCGGGCGCCAGGGCTGCGGGCGGCTGAGGCTGCGTGGCGCCTGGCGATGCCGCTGTCGAACCAGTCGCGCGGCTGGGCGGCGGTGCGGATGTTCGCGCGGCGGCTGCCTGGCGTGGTGCCGGTCGCGGCCGCGGTGGGTGCGGCGGCGGCCGTGCAGCGGCTGGGCTACCGGGCGCGGGCTCATTACCGCGCCGCTTGATGCGATCTCACGGCTCGCCCAGCGCGTCATACCGGATGCGCAGCGGCGGCACCTGCAGCTCGGCAAGCGTGCGCAGCGTGGCCTTGACCATTGTCGGCGAGCCCGAGACGAAGAAGTCGTGGTCTATCCACGGGCCGTAGCGGGCGACGATCTCGTTGATGTTGCCCCGTTCGCCGGGGAAGCTCGCGTCCTCGCTGCACGCCGGCACCACTGACAGCCACGGGTGGCGGGCGGCCAGCTTTTCCAGGTCGGCGAGGTCGTAAAGGTCCTCGCGGTCCTTGGCGCCGTAGAAGACGTGCACCCAGCGGCTGCGGTTGTAGCGGGCCAGCTCCTCGACCAGCGCCTTGATCGGCGCCAGCCCCGTGCCGCCGGCCACGCACACGACGTCACGGTTGGACTTGCGGTCGAGCGTCATCGTGCCCATCGGCGCGGCGAGGCGGAGGAGGTCACCGGGCTGTACCCGCCGCACCAGCGCGCTCGAAACCCACCCCGCGCCGAGGGCCCGCACGTGGAAGTCGAGCGTTCCGTCCTTGCGCGGCGCGTTGGCGATCGAATAGGTGCGCCACAGGCGCGGGCGGTAGCGGGGTGCTTCCACGCTCACGTACTGTCCCGCGCGGTAAGCCAACGGGTGCTGCAACGGGCGCAGGCTCAACACCGCGATGTCCCGCGAACGCCGCTCATGCGACACCACCTCCGCGTGCCAGAAGGGTGGGTTCGTGTCAGCCTCGGCGCCGGCCATCATCTTCTTGGAAATCACCGCGTAGGCGTCGCTCCACGCCTGCTCGTACTCGACGCCCCAATACTCCCCGGCAAACGTGCGCAACGCCTCCAGCAACGCCTCGCCCACCCCCTGGTAGTGCTCTGGCCCCACGTGAAACTTGCGGTGGTCGCGCCCGAGGGCGCGGAGGTATTCGTCGAATCGTTCCGGATCGTCGAGTGTCTGCACTGCCGTCACGATCGCGCCGAGTAGTCTGGCTCTTTGCACGTCCATATGAACCGGAAAGAGGGACCGCAACTCGGGGTTCGAGAGGAACATACGCGCGTAGAAATAGCCGGCGACCTTGTCCTGATGCTCCTCGACGAGGGTCCAGCTCTCCTTGAGCAACCGCGAAAGATTTCCCATAGACGCTCTCTCCGTTGTGCGACGCGGATAGTGGTCACGCGTCTGAGGGATGACATGGAAGTTGCGCGAGAGTGTTCAGCGTGCGCACTGAGCGTTGCCGAAGGTCGCACATCTTGTGCGATTCGGTTGATCTTGGAGTGGTAGGCGCCGGCTCGGCGGCGTGTCGGGCACAGTGGTCGCGTGAAGGTTGAGCTAGCACCGCCGGCGACCGACCGCGCCTACGCCACCCGCCGAAACGAGGTGCTCCTCGTCCTCGGCGTCTCGCTCGGACAGTCGGCCATCTATGCGATGGTCTCGATCACCGCGCGCCTGACCGCCGACCGCCCGCTCTCGCAGCAGACCGCCACGCTCAATGCATCACAGTCGCCGCGGCCCTATTTCGACCTCACGTACCAGCTGCTCGGCATCTTCTTTGCGCTGGTACCGGTGCTGTTGGCGATACACCTGCTCAATCGCGACCGCGACGCCCGCACGACGCTCGGCCTCGACCGCCGCCGGCCCGCCTTCGACGTGCTGTCGGGCATGGGATTGGCGGCCTTGATTGGCTTGCCCGGCATCTTCCTCTACCTCGGCGCGCACGAACTCGGCATCAACGCCACGGTGGTGCCGGCCGCGCTGCCCGACCTGTGGTGGGCGGTGCCGGTGCTGATCCTGGCCGCCGCGCAGAACGCCATCCTCGAGGAAGTGATCGTTGTCGGATATCTGATGACCCGCCTGGAGGAGATGGGTTGGCGGGTACGGGCCATCATCGCCACGAGTGCCCTGATACGCGGCTCTTACCACCTTTATCAGGGCTTCGGCGGATTCGTGGGTAATGCGGTGATGGGCGTGATCTTCGCGTACTTCTACCTCCGCACGAGGCGCGTCCTGCCGCTGGTGATCGCGCACACGCTGCTGGATGTGGTCGCGTTCATCGGGTACACGCTGCTGAAGGACCACGTCAGCTGGATCTAGTTCGAGGGAATGATTTGGGCTACCGCGATGTCCGCGGTGGTCCGGACCGTTGCTCCCGCGGCCTCACCCTCCGCGGTTGCGCGAGCTAGGCGAGGACCGGCGCGGGGGCGCCGGTTGGCCGGTCGCGGTTCCGTCTTGGCTGGAGCGCCGCCTTGCGCACGTCAGCTCCAGGGTCTGTCTCCTGGATCTTCTGAGCGGGGCGACCCAGGAGACAGACCCCAGACACTTAGTACCGCCAGGGGTTCCCGGCCTCGCGGTACTCCTCGACCGGCACGAGCGGGACGCCGGGCGCCATGCGATCGACGTACAGCCGGCCCTCGAGGTGGTCTATCTCGTGCGCGACGAGCCGGGCCATGCCCTGCTCGAACGCGGTGATCACGCGGCCGCCATCCCACTTTGCGTGCTCCACCTGCAGCGCGAGTGGGCGGGACACGAGGCCGCGCACGTCGAAGAAGGACAGGCAGCCTTCGTACTGCTCGTCGGTCTCCGGGGACGACTCGACCACGCGCGGGTTGAGCAGCACGACCGGCTCGGCGGTGCGGTCGGCCGGGCGTACCACCGCGGCGGCCCAGGAGAGTCCGATCTGCGGCGCGGCAAGGCCCACCCCCTTGGTGAACGTGTGCAGCTCCTCCACCCGGTCCAGCGCGCCCATCAGGCGGTCGACCACGTCGCGGGCCTCCGCCTCGTCGAGTGGCAGGTCGAACTGGTGGGGCAACTGGACGAGCGAGTCGGCGCCACGCTGGACGATGCCGACCGCGCGCATGCGGTCGCTGGCGCGCACCGCGATGGCGAGGCCGGACGGGGGCGGGCCGTTGTGGCCGCGGAAGCGCCACTCCAGCCGGTACCGGGCGTTCAGTGGGGGCGACTCCGTCGTCCACTCGAAGATCATCCGCTCGCCCTCGGCGCGGCGGATGACCGGCGTGCGCAGCGGGGCTTCCTCCGCGGACAGTGATGTCTCCACGCCCCACACCTGCGCGTCCAGCCAGTTGGGGAAGTCGAGCCGCACAGTGAGGCGGCGGGTGGGCAGCCGCACCGCGCGCTGAAACCATTGGCCCCACTTGTCGTGACTGACCGTATAGGCGTACTCGATCACCGTGCGCTGTCCCGGATACAGAGGGTAGCGACCCTCCGTGTTTTCGAAGAGGAGCCACACCTCTTTGAAGGCGTCGCGATCGTGCTTCTTGCGGTACTCCATCGCCTCTCGGGCCGGCTCCTCGCCGCACCACGCCTGGAGGTCGAGCTCGGCAAAGCTGAGCGGGTGCTCGCGGTGGTGGCGGTTGGACTTCTCCGGATCATGGGGGTACCTGTCGACGGCCACCCGGATCAGGTAGCGGGTGACCGGCTCGGTGCCCGCGTTGTAGAGGGACCGGCGGATGACGCACCGGTACGAGCCCTCGCGGTACGCGAGCGTCGCCACCTCCTGCTCCACGATCAGGCCGGTGCCGGGCGGCATCCACTGCTCGGGCACGGGCGGGTCGCGGTGGCTCGCCGAGGAGCGGGCGTGGCGCAGCTCGTCGTACTCCTGGTAGCGCTGCCAGATCGCGCCACCCGCGCCGAGCACAGCCTCGGCACGCCGCGCGAAGTCTTCGGTGGGCCGGTGGCGGCGTCCCTCGACATGGCTGACATAGGACGGGTCGAAGCCCATGCGGGCCGCGAGCTGCTTTTTGCTCATGCTGCGCTCGACCCGCCATCGGGCCAGCTCAGCAGCGAACGTGTCCGCAGCCCGCTCGATGGGCGATGTCGTCATCTTCTGGGTACCTCGGGCCGGGACTTTCAGTCTGCTTTCCGAGCCGCTTGGCCCCACATGAACTGGCGCGTTACCGACAAAAGGCTTGACAAAAGTACGCTTTCGCTACTCAGACACACTTCTCCATCACTTAGCGTAACTTCCTACGCAGTGTGACTGAAGACATGTTGTGAGCAGAAAGAGAGGCGCGAGTCGGATCCTCTGGTTAGCCTAGCCTTAGTACGCTAGGGTGATCCGTCGGCTTGAGATCAAAGGGAAGTGGCGAGGTGAGCACGTTTACGCGGCACTGGATCGGGCATCTCCCCGGTCTGACCGCGTACGTCGCGCTCCGTGAGGGAGGCGACGCGAAGTGACCACCGTTGTGCCTCACCGCATCGCCGGCGCCGACATCCTGGCGCCGATCACGTCCACACTCCGCGCGATGTTCGGCACCGATGACCTGCCGGGCCTGACGCCTGGCCTCGTCGTCCCCGAGATCACCGACGCGCAGTGGATCTCCACGTCCCGTCTCATCGACGGCAGCCGCCTGCCCGACCTGCTCGCCTCGGCCAAGCGCCGGTGGAACGCGTCGCCGCACGCCGCCGCCGCGCTGGCGTGGAAGGCGTACACGTACTGGCTCTCGCTGCCCGCGGTGCTCGGCTGGGCCTCGGCGCGGCGGGTGCCGCTGCTCACGCCCGACGACGTGCTGATGCACTTCGAAGACCAGCGGCCGCTGCTGACGCTCGGATACCGCCGTTCGATCGCCGTCGCGGTGCTCCCCTCGGACCCGCTGGCCCTCTCCGGCCTGCCTCAGGTGCGGGTGGTCCGCGACGACGCGGCCCTGCTCGGCGCGCTCCGGTCCTCACTGCTCGACGCCCACCTCACGCCGCTGCTCGACGCGATCCACGCCGAGGTGCGGGTCGGTGCCCGCACACTGCTCGGTTCGGTCAGCTCCGGCATCGCGCACGGCATCCTGCGCGCGGCCGATGTACTCCCCGGGTCGACCGTGGAGCACATCGGCACGCTGCTCACGACGCTGGGCGTGGAAGACCTCATCGAGCTGGTGCCCGGGCCAAACGGCGAGCTGACGGTACAGCGCAAGACGTGCTGCCTCGCCTTTACGCTCCCTCAGCCCAAGATCTGCTCGGGCTGCTGCATCAAGCCTTGACCTGGTAGGTCGCCACCAGGATCGCCCGCGCCAGCGTGTGGAAGGCCAGGTTGAAGCCGACCACCGCGTTCGAGACGTCGGGGGTCACGTCGAGCGCCTCCACGTCCACCGCGTGGACGGCGAAGTAGTAGCGGTGCGGGCGGTCACCTCCGGGCGGGGCGGCGCCGCCGTACGCCCGCGTGCCGTAGTCGTTGCGCACGTGGAAGCCACCGTGCACGTCGCCCGCGCCCGCACCGCGCTCCAGCTCGGTCACCGAGGCCGGCAGGTTGACCAGATTCCAGTGCCAGAAGCCGCTCACGACCGGGGCGTCCGGGTCGAAGCAGCTGACCACGAAGCTGCGGGTCTCGGTGGGGAAGCCCGACCAGGCCAGCTGCGGCGACACATTCTGACCACCGACGCTGTCGTGGGCGAAGGTCGCGTCGAACGGCTGGCCTTCGTCGAGGTCGCTGCTGGTGAGCGTGAACGTGGGTACGGCCGGAAGCAGCTCGTACGGATCCGGTGCAATAGGACGGTCAAGACTCATGGGGTCATCCTTGCACTCGCTGCGCGTGGTGCTGGAGAAGCCGAGTGAGCAGCCGCGCGAACTCGACCCGCTCCTCGGGCGAGAGCGGGGCGAGGAGCTGATCCTGAACCTGTACCAACTGCTTGTCCAGCCTCCGCAGCTGCCGCCGCCCGGCGGCGGTGAGCGTGACGACGTTGCGCCGCCGGTCCTCGGGATCGGGTGAACGCTCGACGAACCCCTGGTCGGCCAGCTCGTTGATGGTCGCGACGAGGTCGCTGAGGTGGATCCCGCTGCGCCGCCCGAGCGTGGCCTGGCTGGCCGGCCCCAGCTCGTCGAGCGTGGTCAGCACCCGGAAGTGGTATCCCCGCGCGTCGACGGCCGCCAGGCCCTCCGACACCAGCCGCCCGGCGTGCGTGGCCGTCTGGGTGAGCAGCCAACTCGGCATCTCCCACACGCGTGAGGAGGACGCCGGCGCCTCGTCGGGTGTCCGCATACCCAGCACCTTAGGCGGGCGGCCAGGCGGCCCAGGCATCGGTGAGGATGCGGTCGATGCCCGAACTGCGCGGCTCCCACCCCAGGCTGGCCCGCGCCTTCGAGATGTCCGCGACGAGAAGCGGCGGCTCGGGCGCGGGCGGGTTGTGCTTCACCGGTACCCGCTTGCCGGTGACGCCCTCCGCGGCCTTGATGATCGCCGCCATGCTGGTGCCGGTACCCGAGGCGATGTTGTAGGTCTGGCTGCGACCAGGCCGCGCTCGCCCGATGGCATTGACCACCGCGTGCGCCGCGTCCGCCACGTGCACGAAGTCCCGCATCGCCGAGCCGTCGCCGTTGAGCGTCACGTGGGGCAGTTCGCCCGTGATCGCGCGCAGCACGTTGGGAATGATCCGCGCGGTGTCCGCGTCGCCGACCCCGCCCACCGCGCCCGAGACGTTGAAACACCGCAACACGACGCCCCCGACCGCGCCGGTCGCGGTGTGCGCGGCCACCACCTGTTCGGCGGCCACCTTCGCGGCGGCGTAAGGGCTTTGCGGGCTCACCGGCAGATCCTCGCGGAGTGGGCCGGTGTGCTGCCCGCCGTACACGATGCTGCTGGAAGCCAGCACGAACGGGACGGCGCGGTCGAGCGCGAGGAGGACGTTGAGGGTGCCGCCGACGTTGACGTCGAAGTAGGTGAGCGGGTCGGCGAAGGAGTCGCGGGCGCGGGTGAGGCCGGCGAGGTGACAGACGGCATCGGGCCGCGTGGCCTTGACGAGGTCGGCAACGCCATTCCGGTCACGAACGTCGACCCCCGTCCGCCGGCTGAGCACGGCGACCTGGTGGCCGGCGGCCCGGAGGGCATGGCAGACCGCACTGCCGAGGTACCCCTGACCGCCGGTGACGAGTACACGCACGCGGACAGTCTGCCGGCCGTCAGGTCACTTGCCACTCGCCCGTTTCGTCGGCAAAGCCGCTGTTGAGCGCGAACTGGACCTTCGAGACCTGCGACCCGTGCGGCACCTCAAAGGTGATGAACCCGAGCCCTGTGTCACCGGGTCCGATCGTCACAGAGCCAGGAAAGCTCGGCCCGGCTGTGGTGTCGCCGATCGTGGAGTTGAAGCTCTGTCCGGCCGTATCGATGACAACCGCACCGTTTGACGGCGAGTCGTCGTAGGCGGCGGTGCCGGTGTTTTCGAGCTGGAACTGCACGGCCACATAGCGGTTGCCTTGGCTCGGCTCGAAGAACTCCCCGGCCGGCGCGGGGTCAACGACCTGGACGACGGTGACCGCCATCTTCTCGCCGTCACTCATCCCGGCCAGCTCGATCGTGTCTCCGACCCGAGCTTCGGGCTCCGCGGCAACGGCCGCAGCCGGCGGCGAGGCAAGTGCTGCAACGGCGGCGAACGCCTCTAACGCTTCAGCGTATGCCTGCGCATACCCGGGCGTGTGGCGAATCCACAATCAGCGGGCATCAGGACGAGAGGAGGACCAGACGAAATAGACATACGGCGATGATGCGGCAAAGGATTCCAAACTGGCACTCAGATAGGGAAGACGTCCTCACCGTCGAGGGGGCGAACAGGTTCCGCCCACCCCGATCGGTGCCAGCGCCGATCCGCGTTGTCCACGAACACAACGTCCAAGGGAAGCCAGTCCGGCGTTCCAGGGCCACCCGCGCCGATGTACTTCCGATACCAGTCGTCCGGCGCATCGAACCAGGCGTCGGTTCCAGACCCGTGAGAATCAACTCGCTCGATCAATAGAGGCGTGTGCTCTCGACCAGGGACGAACACCTTTATGTCCCAAATGGGTGCATCACTGTGGTTCAGCACCTCGACATGGACCTCCGAATCGCCGATCTTGCCGAGAGTGGCAACGACCAGCCGGGCTTGTCGCCGTTCGTCATCACGGCGCTCCTCGTCCCGCATCCGCTGCTCTGACCGCCGAACACCTGTCGATCCTCGTATCACCCAAAGCGCTCCTCCGAACACCAGCGCGGTGAATACGCCGCCGACCAGGAATCCGAGCGCATCTATCTCAGGCCACCCAAACGCGATCTCCACGTATGCCAGATCCTTTCTCGTGAACTGGGGTCGGCAACCACCGCAGCTTCCGGCTCCGCCAAGTGGCACACGCGACTTCCCCGCTATGTGCCCCCGAACGGTGAACGACGGCGAGATCCAGCGAGACACCGTGAGACCCACCCGGACGACCGAGCATCGGGTTTGGGCTTGGTCAGAGGGACCCAAAGCGGGTGTGGGATTCGAACCCACGAGGAGTGTCACCACCCATAGCGGTCTTCAAGACCGGTTCGGGTGAGGACGCTGACCTGCGGAAACGCTTAGGTGCGGACATCCGTTGCCCCGCATTTGCCGAGTGGGCCGGCGGCACCGGTCGTGTGCACGGTCGAATGGTTGAAACACAGAAAGCGCGCGGCCGCCTCTCCAGTGTTTCAGCCGCTTGTGTTGCCGTGTCACTAGACTGTCACTCAGGATCGATAGCGCTTTTCGCAGGTCACATACTGAGCCATTTTCATCGCGGGGGTGGGCCACCTCGGGTCCTGGTCAGCGAGGGTGTGTCGGTGCTCCACATAGGACGAGACTCCCGGTAGGACAGCAGTCGACCAAGAACGACAGCCCTGTCCAGGAGTCTCGTTGCTCACGTATGTTGCCACCATCCCGTTGTCCACACGCAGCCTGACGCGCCTTGCCGAGCTGATCCGAGCCCGACGCGTCGAGCTGGGCGGCCGTTGGCGGCGGCTGCCAGCACACGAGCAGGCGCTGATGACGCTCGCCCACCTACGCAACGGCGACACGCTCGCCCGGTTAGCGGTTGGGTTCGCGGTATCGGTCAGCACCGTGTGGCGGTACCTACGCGAGGCGATCGACCTGCTCGCCGCCATTGCCCCGGACCTTACCCAGGCGGCCGTCCGCGCCAGGCGGCTGGCTTACGCGATCATCGACGGCACGCTGATCCCGATCGACCGGGTTGCCGACCAGCGGCCTTACTACTCGGGAAAGCACAAACGGCACGGCGTGAACGTGCAGATCCTGGCCGACCCAGCCGGCCGGCTCGTATGGGCATCACCCGCGCTGCCCGGCGCGGTCCACGACCTGACCGCCGCCCGTACCCACGGCCTGATCGACGCCCTGACCAGCGGCGAGGTGATGACGTTCGCGGACAAGGCGTACCAAGGCGCTGGCAGCACCATCTGGACGCCGTTCACACGACAGCCGAAGCGGCCGCGGCTGTCCAAGCGGCAAAGGTCGGTCAACCGGCAACACGCCAAGATCCGCGCCCTCGGCGAACGTGCGGTAGCCACCCTCAAGACCTGGAAAGTGCTGGCCAAACTGCACTGCAGCCCGCACCGCGCCACCGCCATCGTCCGAGCGATCCTCGTCCTCCAACACACCGAAGACGACCGCTACCCACGATGAAAATGGCTCACTGTTGAGTGACACGGGTGACGCGGATGAGACCCAACGGGCGCGAGACAGCAGGCGGGCCTGTCGCAGCCCCTCGGGTGGTGTTCACACCGGGGCGCCTGATCGGCGGTCGCGGGTGTCCCGCAGACGCAGGGTTGGCCGCCAAGCACATCGCGTCGAGTTCGCGAGATCGCCATTGGCAGTGTGGGTTTGCGTCCCCTATGCTCGCGCTTTCCCGGGTCACAGCGTTCGAGACCGGCCCGCCCTCATATCGCACACAGCCGCTCCATGATTGCTCGCCATGAGCCAATAACCTGATGGCCAACAATCAATTCGTCGATTAAACCGGAATAAAGCAGATCAACTGCCCTCCGAAGATCTGACCGTCGAACACTCCACTGTTCGTAGCCATCCAACAAAACGAAGTGTTCTATGCGAATACCGTGCTTGTCCTCGAATGCCCGTAGCTCAGTCCCCACAAGCTGACATTCATATATCGCGTCTGACATCTTGCTACCTCCGCTGGTCTTTCCCCAATACTCCTTGATCTCCCAAATGGCGTAAGGGTTGACCAAAGACGGAAAGGCACCGTCGAGGCGCCGCGGGCTTACCCATAGATAATCGTCCGCAATGTAGGTCGCACGCTTTTGAGGATTGACGTTCGCGGTCATACCATGACTTAAGCACACCTCCCTCATAAGGGCCTCTACCGTTGCAACCAACACCTTGGACGACTGATGATGCCCAGCCATTCGGGTGCCATATGTTTGCACCTCTGCTGCCGAGAGGCGCATGAAATCCTCCCTCGCCTCATCTTCCGTCCGCATTTCGCTTAGGAGTTTATCGCCTAGCTCCATTCGCAGCGCCAGGTAGTCCACAAGCGGCTTTACCAAAAAGGGACGCCGATGCAGATAGGAATAGATCCCGATTGTCTCGGCGGTTTGGCCACTTTCCACTACGGGCAAAACCTGCGCCTCGGTTGGCACACGAGTTTTGAACGTGTCAACCAACAGTCGAACTGCATGCCAGAAGGGATCATCCCAAGCCGGCGCTGCAAAGCCTTCAAAACGTCGCATCTACCTATCCCTGGGAAGCCGAATTGAGTCGAGTAACTGCCCCGGGGTGACGCGCAAGGCTTGAGCGAGTTTCAAAATATTTACAAGGCTGACGTTTCGCTCGCCGCGCTCGACGCTTCCAACGTATGTTCGGTGGAGACCAGTGGCTTCTGCCAGCGACTCTTGCGACAGCCCGCGCGCTTCACGTGCACGGCGAAGGTTGGCGCCAAATGCCACGAAGGCGTCGTCGTAATCACCCATGACATCCGTTAAGATGCCGGGATGACGACGATGGGTCTACAGACTATAAGTAGCACTTCCGCCACCCGCGGTGACGGTCGGTCGTTCATCAAGTGGGCCGGCGGAAAAACCCGGTACGCAGACCAGCTCGTCGCCGCAGCTCCGCCGTATGAAGGGTGCTACTGGGAACCCTTCATGGGCAGTGCGGCGGTCTTTTTTGAGCTAAGGCCATCAAAGGCCGTCCTCTCCGACGCCAACCCTGAGTTGGTGGCTTGCTTCCGCGCGGTCGCCCAGGAACCTGAACTCGTCATGGCCAAGCTCGACCAGATGCCAAACACTCCGGAGTTTTTCGAGCAAGTACGACGGCAGGACCCTGAGGAACTGGAGTTGCACGATAGGGGAGCCCGGGTTATCTATCTGAACAAGACCGCCTTTAGAGGCTTGTGGCGCGTCAACCGCAAAGGCCAATTCAACGTGCCTTACGGTGCATATGATCGACCCTATTACAACCGCCGCACGCTGCTTACGGCGTCCAAGGCGCTTTCGGACGCCGAGATCAGGGAGGCCGACTTTGACGCGGCCTTCAAGAATTCTATTAAGGGAGACTGGATCTTTCTTGACCCGCCCTACATCCCCGAGGGTGGATACTCAGACTTCAAGCGGTACACGTCGGGCCAGTTCCACGATCATGACCATGAGCGGCTAGCTGAGGCGATGTGGGAGGCGGACAAGCGCGGCGTGTTCCTCATGTTGACAAACAGCGACACAGATGCGACTCGGGCGATTTTCAAGGGCTTCAACGTGCACAGAATGGCCACCCGTCGCGATATCAACCTCCAATCTGCCAAGCGATCGAGTTGGGATCTGGTTTTCACGAACTACGAACCTAAGGCGCACCAAGAGGAACTCACACTTTTCTAGGTAGGTCACCAGCCGTTCGCCTGCTGTCGATGTCACACCATGGCTGACGGACGGCCGATGCGCGGCGCGCCGAAACCGCGGTCGGAGGCTACATAGCTCAGGTCAACCACCGCTCTTGTGTCACCCGACTGTCACTCAAGAACGGAAGCCTTTCCGCAGGTCAGACCCCCTGTCGCCCGTGTCACTCACGCGTGCCCCCGCGCTATCTGCCGGAGCGCTCGCCGAGGCTCATGAGCGCATCCGCAACTTCACCCATGGACGTGACCACACATCGGCACCGGCCTCCGCGAACCGGTCGATCTTCCACGGGCGGTTCGCGTACCCGATCACCGGGACGCCGGCCGCACGCGCGCCGTCGATGTCGGCGAGCGAGTCGCCGATCAGAACGCACTGCGCCCGATCGACGCCGAGCGTGCTCGCAGCGCACAAGATCGGATCGGGGTTGGGTTTCATCCGCGCCGGCTCGGCGTAGGCGCGTCCTACGATGGGATGCACATGGCCGGCCAGTCGCCGCGCTGCGAGGTAGGAGGTCACCGCGCCAGCCGAGTTTGTTGCTGACCACCGCAACCCGGTAGGCCGACCTGGCGCGCACCGACGATGACCTTACGTCCGAACGGAGGTGGCTCCGCTGTGGCGGCCGCGGGAATCTCAGCTGCACAGAGTGCGTCTTCCGCGACCATGAGTAGGCGCCGGTCGCCGGCGCGCACGACCCATCGGAGCATTTCCAGCGGGTCAGGTCCTAGGCGACCTCTGAGGGCAAAGACCCGCCGTGGTCGCCAACCAGCGCGAACGAATCTGCCGCCACGGCCGGCGCTGGGTCGCGCCTCGACAGTGGCCGACCGCACTAGGCCCGGGTCTCCCAGTTCGGCCACCTGGTCAAGGATGATGCCGTCTACCGCTCGCCGCGTGATGCGCTCGGCTCGCTCACGGACTGCGGCATCATCGCCTTGAGCCTCAGCCCGCGCGGGAACGGCCGTAGGCGCTGACATGTCGGAGACGAGCACGCGAATCGCGATGCTTTCCGGCGCTAGCCTGCCTACCCGTACCTTGTCGAGGACCTCGGCGAGTGCGTCTCGCAGCGTCTCACCGGAGAAGCCCGCGAAGTCCACTGTCACATGTGGACGGTCGAACGCCGCTTCGATGTGCGGCCGTAGTTCGACGGGTCGTTGCGTCTGCGCGCGGACGAACACGCCGCTCCCCTGCCGCGATATGATCAGCCGCTCAGCGCGCAGCACCTCAAGTGCCCGCTTCACGGTCTCCCTGGCGACGCCGTAGCGCGCCGCGATCTCTGGTTGTGACGGGAGCTTGTCGCCCGGCGCGAAGCGCCGCGTGAGGATCACCGCCCGCAACTTCGCTGCGATGGCGCCAAGCTCGCCCGGCGGTGCTCGCCGAGACGCAACAGCGGTCCCCGCTCGCCGAGGTGCCCTACCACCTTCGGCACGCCGCCGTGTCGCTGTGGCTCAGCGGTCTACGCCAAGTGCACCGACGGCCAGGACGAAGCGGCCCGGCGCCGGATCGAGACAGCGCTGAACGCGAGTGAGGATGAGGAGGCCTCGGCTGAGTGATCTTCCCCGGATGCGCCCCAAACTTTGCCCTGAAGGGTGGGCCGGAGCGGGCTTCGGTAAGACCCAGCGGGACCACCACGCCACAAGAGCAAAGCCCCTCTGCCACGCATTCGCGCTGGTCAGAGGGGCTTTTCGCTGGTTGGGAGCGGAGGGTGTGGGATTCGAACCCACGATGAGTGTCACCACCCATAGCGGTTTTCAAGACCGCCGCCATCGGCCACTAGGCGAACCCTCCTCGGCCGCTGCCCCGACGCGGGCGTCCGGGCGTGGCCGTGCCTAGTGTGCCATGGGGTCCCAGGTTTGCGGATGGGAGACTGTGGCGTGCACGCGATCACCATCCCCAGGCCGGGCGGGCCGGAGGTGCTCACCTGGGCCGAAGTGCCGGACGCCGCGCCTGCCGAGGGCGAGATCCTGGTTCGCGCCGCGGCGACCGCCGTCAACCGGGCCGATCTGCTTCAGCGGCAAGGGCACTACAACCCGCCTCCCGGCGCGTCGCCTTACCCGGGCCTGGAGGTCAGCGGCACCGACGTGGCGACCGGCGAGGCGGTCTGCGCGCTGCTCGGTGGTGGTGGCTACGCGGAGTTGGTTGCTGTGCCGAGGGCGCACACGCTGCCGGTGCCCGCGGGCCTGTCCGTCGCGGACGCGGCCGCGCTGCCCGAGGTGGCCTGCACCGTCTGGTCGAACGTGGGCCACGACCTGAACGGCAAGACGCTGCTGGTGCACGGGGGCGCGAGCGGCATCGGTACGTTCGCGATCCAGTTCGGGGTGGCGCTGGGGGCGACCGTGGTCACCACCGCGCGGAAGGCCAAGCACGCGCGGCTCAAGGAGCTGGGTGCGCACCGGACGATCGACTACACCAGTGAGGACTGGGTGGCCGAGGTGGGCGAGGCGGACGTCATCCTCGACATCATCGGGGCGCGCTACCTGGCCCGAAACCTCGACGTGCTGGCCTCGGGAGGGCGGTTGGCGATCATCGGGTTGCAGGGTGGGGTCAAGGCGGAGCTGGACCTGCGGGTGCTGATGGCCAAGCGGGCGTCGATCTCCGCGACGACGCTGCGGGCCCGCAGCCACGACGAAAAGGCCGCCATAGTACGGGGAGTGCGTGACCACGTCTGGCCGCTCGTGGAGTCGGGTGCGATCAAGCCGGTGATCGACCGGCGCCTGCCGCTGTCAGAGGCCGCCGAGGCCCACCGGATCGTGGAGGCGAGCGACCACATCGGCAAGGTGCTGCTGACCGTCAGCTGAGGCCCGGCGGCAGGAGCAGCCTCGATCCCGCGCCTTCGGCCGCCAGCTGGTCGTCGGGGTTGGAGAGGCGGCATCGCTGCAGTGACAGGCAGCCACAGCCGATGCAGCCGGTCAGGTCGTCGCGGAGGCGTTCCATAAATGCGATCCGCTCGTCGAGACGGCCGCGCCACCGCGCGGACAGTGCCGCCCAGTCGGCCTTGGTGGGTGTGCGCGACTCGGGCAGCGACGCCAACGCCTCGCGGATCTCCTCCAGTGACACGCCGACCTGCTGGGAGATCCGGATAAAGGCCACGCGGCGCAGCTCGGCGCGTTCGTACCGGCGCTGGTTGCCGCCCGTGCGCACCGCCCGGATCAAGCCCAGCCGCTCGTAGTACCGCAGCGCGGAGGGCGCCACGCCGGAGCGGCGGGAGAGTTCGCCGATCGTCAATGAGGTGTCGGTCATAGGTCCCTTGAGCTGAAGTCCACTTCAACTTGCACCCTAGCCATATGACCACATCGACCTCTACGCCAAATGGCTCGCCTCTGCGCTCGCTCCGCTCCTCGGTCGCTAGCGCTCCCTACGATGCTCACTCGCTGTCGGCTCGCGCCAGACTCGGTGAGCTGCTGACCCGGCTCACCGGCGACGAGAAGCACGCGCCCAGCGCATACTCGACCCTCGACGTGCTCTGGGTGCTCTACGACCGGGTGCTGCGCGCCTCGCCCGGCAGCGTCGACGATCCCGACCGCGACCGCTTCCTGCTCTCCAAGGGGCACGGGCCGGCCGCGTACTACGCGGTTCTCGCGGCCAAGGGTTTCATCCCCGAGGAGTGGCTCGACGACCTCGCCGGACCGGACAGCCGGCTCGGCCACCACCCCGACCGCCTGCTCGTGCCGGGCGTCGAGATCGGCTCCGGCTCGCTCGGCCACGGCCTCGGACTCGGCGTGGGCACCGCGCTGGGCCTGCGGGCCCAGGGCCTCACCGACCCGAGGGTGTACGTGCTGGTCGGTGACGCCGAGCTCGACGAGGGTTCCAACCACGAGGCGATCGCGTACGCGGGCACCACCGGCCTCGACAGCCTCACCGCGATCGTCATCGACAACCAGTCGTCCACGCACGGGTGGCCGGGCGGGCTGGCCAGCCGGTTCCACGGGTGGACGTCGTCCACTGTCGATGGTCGAAACCACGACGCCATCGAGGCGGGGCTGCGGGCACACACCGGTGCCGCGCCGCACGTCGTCGTGGCCGTGGTCGAGAAGAAGGGTTGAGAACGATGCGACAGGCCTTTGTGGACACCGCCACCGCGCTGCTGGACGGCGACCCGCGCACCGCCGTGGTACTCGCCGACATCTCCGGCGACGCCTTCGCGCCGGCCGCGCGGGAGCACCCCGACCGGGTCATCAACGTGGGCATCCGCGAGCAGCTCATGCTCGGCGTGGCCGGCGGCCTGGCGTTGACCGGGATGCGGCCGATCGTGCACTCGTACGCGCCGTTCGTGGTGGACCGCGCCTACGAGCAGATCAAGCTGGACCTCAACCACCAGGGCGTGGGCGCGGTGCTGGTCAGCATCGGCGCGTCCTACGACGCCTCCTCCGAGGGGCGCACCCACCAGTCACCGGGGGACGTGGCGCTCTTCGACACGCTGGGCGGCTGGACGGTACACGTGCCTGGTCATGCGGACGAGGTCGGACCGCTGCTGACCGCGGCGGCCGCCCACGACGAGCCGGTCTACATCAGGCTCTCGACCCAGCGCAACGGGCGGGCGCGGCCGGCGACCGGGCTCCAGACGATCCGGCGGGGTGGGCGCGCGGCGGTGGTGGCGGTCGGGCCGATGCTCGACACGGTGCTCGCCGCCGTGGAAGGGCTGGACGTGACGGTGGCGTACACGAACACGCCGCGCCCCTTCGACGTCAGGGGCTGCGCGCGCTGGGCCACAGTGATGTGGTGCTGGTCGAGCCGTACCTGGCCGGCACGTCCAGCGGCGTGGTCTCGGACGCGCTCCGCGACCTGCCGCACCGCCTGCTGAGCCTGGGCGTGGTGCGCACGGACCTGCACCGTTACGGCAGCCCGAAGGACCACGCGCGGTGGCACGGGCTGGACCCGGCCGGCGTGCGGCAGTCGATCAGCGCTTTCGTGGGCTCAGCCTGATGGGTCGCTCACGACTTGCGGCGGCGGGCCCGCTCGCGACCGAGGATGAACAGCGCCTCGACGCCGTCCTTCCACGTGATCTTCTTGCCTTCCTCACGGCCCCGCGCGCGGTAGCTGATCGGCACCTCGTACGGCCGGATGCGGCGGCGCAGCAGCTTGCCGGTCACCTCGGCCTCCATCCCGAAGCCGCGGGAGTGGACGTCGAGTGACCGGTACAGCGCGACCGGCATCAGCTTGAAGCAGGTCTCCAGGTCGCCGATGTACGAGTTGAACAGCACGTTGGCAGCGGTGGTGACGGCCTTGTTGCCCATCACGTACCAGAAGCTGTAGGCGCTGTGGCTCCCGAACGTCCGGTTGCCGTAGACCACGGTGGCGCGGCCGTCGAGCACGGGGGCGAGGAGCTTGGGGATGTCCTGCGGGTCGTACTCGAGGTCGGCGTCGAGGATGACCATGTACTCACCCTCGGCAGCCTGCACCGCCGTCTTGATCGCGGCGCCTTTTCCGGCGTTGCGCTGGTGGGTGATCACTCGCAGCCGGGCGTCATCCGCCCGGCCGAGGACCTCGGCGGTGCCGTCACGGCTGCCGTCGTCGACCACGACCAGCTCGATCTCGCACGGGTAGTCGACCGCGAGTGCCTGCTTGAGGGCATCCGCGACGCGATCTTCCTCGTTGTAGACCGGCATGAGGATCGAGAGCTTCACGGGATCTCCACGGGCCGCTGGCTATAACGGGCCCAGCCTAGCTTGACCGGATTCCCCGCGTGTGGATGGGCATGAAACGGACTCCCCGGTCCTGGCTGCCGGGGAGTCCTCTCGCAGGTCAGGAGGCTGGCACCACGATCAGCCGGGCCACGAACGTGGCGCCGTTCTTGGCGCCGGCGACACCGACCCGGCTGCCCGCCTTGATCTCCTCGGGCTGGACGGTCTTGGCGTGCCGGACCACGTGCAGGTCGGTGGCGAAGCTCCACGTCGCGCTGTAACCGTCGGTGGACTTCACGGTGATCGAGGAGTCACTGATCTCGGTCACCTCGCCGCGCTGCACGGCGACCGTCTTGGTGCCTTCCTTGGTCTGCACGACCACCTCGCCGTGCAGGACGTTCTTCCGGAGCATGACGCGTGCCTTGCGCCGCTCGCGGCGGTCCGTACGATCCGGCGCGGCGTCCGCCGGCGCGGAGGGCGAGACCGCGGGCGTCGGGTCGAGCCCGAGCGCCGCGAGCGCCTGCCCCTCCACACCCATCGCCGCCGCGACCTCCACAGCGGTCTCGCCGGCCTGTTGCGCCGGTGCGTTGCCGCACCCCACCAGCCCCATCGCCAGCACTCCGCTGGCCACCACCAGTCCGAGACGTTTCATGTGGAACATCGTCTTCCAGGCCGGCGAGGGAGGGTCAGGCCTGTGTACGGGGTTCGTAAGGAGGCAGCGTCACGGTGAATCGGGCCCCGCCCTCGGGCGCGTGCCCAGCCTCGATCGTCCCGCCCAGCCGCCGTACGAGCCCCGCGGCGAGCGCCAGTCCCAGGCCGCTGCCCACCTTGCGTACCCCCTCGTAGCGCTGCCGCAGCGCGCCGCGCTCGAATGCCACGGCCAGGTCGTCGTCGCTGAGCCCCGGGCCGCCGTCCCGCACCTCCAGGACGGCGCCGGCGGGTGCTGACCAGGCGGCGAGCACCACCGGCGCACCGGCCGGCAGGACGCGCAGCGCGTTTTCCAGCAGGCCGTCGACGACCTGGCGGATGCGGCCCGGGTCGGTGAACGCGCTCACCCCGGTCGCGGGGACGTCCACCCGGAGCACCACACCTGCCGCGGCGCACCGCCCACCCCACGCCTCGGCGGCGTCCCGTACCAGCGCGGCGAGGTCGATCCGCACCGGCGCCAGCGGAAAGTCGGCCGCCTCCAGCCGGGCCAGCGCGAGCAGGTCGCTCACCAGCCGGTCGAGGTGCTCGGCCTCGGCGAGCATCGTCTGTCCCGCCCGCTGCGCCCCCTCGGCGGCGACGACGCCGTCCGCGAGCGCCTCGGCGTACCCGCGGATGGCCGTCAGCGGCGTGCGCAGCTCGTGCGAGACGGACAGCAGGAACTCGCGCTGCCGCCCCTCGCTCGTGGCCAGGGCGGCGGCGAGGTCGTTGAGGGCGTACGCCAGGTCGGCGGCCTCCTGCGGCGGCTCGACCGGCACGCGCACCCGGCGGTCGCCGGCGCGCAGGCGGGCGGCGGCGGTGGCCGCGTTGCGGATCGGGCGGACCATGCGGCGGGCGATCAGGACGCCGGCGCCGAGGCCCGCCGCCAGGCCGGCCAGCAGCGGCAGCCAGACGATTCCCAGTACCTGGCGGCGCAGCCCGGTCGGGCGGGGCGAGACGAGCACGATGCCGTTGCCCTGGGCCAGCGCCTGCCCGACCACGATGGAGGGACGGCCGCCGACCGGGCGGACGGTGTTGACGTTCTTACCGGCGGCGACCCGCGCGACGACCTGCGGCGGCAGGCCCGGCCGGTCGGGCTCGCCGGCCCGGATCAGGTACGCGTCGATCTCCTCCGTGCGCAGCTGGCGGATGAGCCGCTCCTCGTCGCCGGTACGGCCGCTGCCGAGCCGGGGGCGCAGCAGCTTCGCGGCGACCTGCACCTGCTGTTCGAGGGAGTCGCGCGCCTGCCGCTCCACCGCGCGCACCGCTATGGGCACGGCGATGAGGGCGGTCACCAGCACCGACACCACCGCCACCGCGCAGGCGGCGAGGACCGCGCGGGCCGTGAGCGTGCGCCCGAGGGGTCGGCGCCGCACGATCGGCAGGAGCTGGGTCAGCTCGGGGCGGTCAGGCATCGACCGCGTACCCCACACCTCGGTGCGTGCGCAGCACGGCCGCGCCGGCGCCCAGCTTCGCCCGGACCTGAGCCACGTGCACGTCGACGGTACGGGTGCCGGTGTGCGCCGCGTACCCCAGACGCTGGCGAGCAGCTCCTCGCGGGTGAACACCCGCCCGGGCCGGCCCATCAGGCGGGCGAGCAGGTCAAACTCGGTGGAGGTCAGCTGCACCGGCTTTCCGTCGACGGTCACCGCGCGGCGCCCGGGGTCGAGCGTGATCGGCCCGACCGTGAACGGCCGGCCCTCCGGCGCGCCGGACGTGCGGCGCAGCACCGCGCGCACCCGGGCGACAAGCTCGCGCGGGCTGAACGGCTTGGTCACGTAGTCGTCGGCGCCGAGCTCCAGCCCCACGATCCGGTCGACCTCGTCGTCCCGTGCGGTGAGGAAGATGACCGGCGTCCAGTCGCCGTCCTCGCGCAGCTGGCGGCACACATCGGTGCCGGAGAGCCCGGGCAGCGCGATGTCCAGCACGCAGGCCACCGGGCGCATGCGACGCGCGGCCGCCAGCCCGGCTGTGCCCTCGTGCTCGACGTGCACGCCGAACCCGTCCCTGGCCAGGTACATCCTGACCAGGTCGGCGATCGCCCGCTCGTCCTCGACGACCAGCACCAGGCCTTTCGGCTCCACGGCACCCATCATGTCGGACGGGCGAGTGCCCGGGCATCAACGCAATGTTCGAGGAATGTACGGAGGGGCGCCCCACACGGGGAGTAGGGGCGCCCCTCCGTAGCGAACCTTTTTCAACCTCTGGTCGCGGTCAGCCTGACCGCGAGGTGAGGGCCGGGCCGCAAGCACCGCGCGGTCCAGGTTGAAAAAGGTTCGTCAGGCGGCAGCCGGCACGCGCAGCGCTTCGGGCGCTGTTACGCGAGATGCCTTCTGGGCGCGCTCAGCCACAACACGGGGACGGAAAGCGTGGCTGAGCAGCGCATCCAGGTGCCAGACCTGCTTCGGGTGACCGGTCTTGATCCAGAACCGCTCGCGGATGCCGTCGACGGCGGTGGCGGCGAGCTCGACCGCGGCGACGCGCGGGTCAGGGTTCCAGGTGACGTTGCTGAGGTGTCGCAGCTCGGTGTTGAGGTGCAGGCGGAGCCGGTGCAGCACGCGGGTCTCCTGGGTCACCACCAGGCGGCGGTACGTCAGCAGCAGCAGAAACTCGCCCTGCATAGGCCGATCCGGGCGGAGGCAGCGGGTGACCAGGACCGTCGCGTCATCGGCCTCCACGCACCGCCGGAAGACGGGCATGTGGCGGCTCACGGTGGAGATGGCCACGCCGGCTTCGGCGGCGGCGGGCAAGAACGTTCGGGAGAACACGTCCATGCCGCGTTTAACGAGGTGCGAACGGAATGTGACGCGGGTCGAACGCTATAGAAGTTCCAGGATCGTCGCGTTGGCCATGCCGCCGCCCTCGCACATGGTCTGCAGCCCGTACCGGATCTGGTTGTCCCGCATGTGGCTGAGCATGGTCGTCATGATGCGGGCGCCCGAACCGCCGAGCGGGTGGCCCAGCGCGATCGCGCCGCCACGAGGGTTGAGCCGCTCGGGATCCGCCTCGGTCTCGGCGAGCCAGGCCAGCGGCACCGGGGCGAACGCCTCGTTCACCTCGTACACACCGATCTCCTCGATGCCGAGGCCCGCGCGGCGCAGAGCTTTCGCGGTGGCCGGGATCGGCGCGGTGAGCATGACCACCGGGTCGTCGGCGGCGACGACGGCGGTGTGGATGCGCGCGAGCGGCCGCAGGCCGTGCTCGCGGGCGAAGTCCGTGGTGGTGACGGCAAGCGCCGCAGCGCCGTCGGAGATCTGCGAGGCGGAGCCCGCGGTGACCACGCCATCGGCCTTGAACGGGGTGGCCAGCTCGGCGAGCTTCGCCAGCGAGGTGTCCCGCCGGATGCCCTCGTCCGAGTCGATCGGCCCGACCGGCGCGATCTCCTCCTTGAACGCGCCGGCGTCCTGCGCGGCGGCCGCCTTCTGGTGGCTGGCCAGCGAGTACTCGTCGAGCTGCAGACGGGAAAAACCCCACCGCGCGGCGATCATCTCCGCGCCGACGCCCTGGCTGAACCCGTCGTCGCCGTAGCGCTCGCGCACGCCCTCACCGAAGGCCCACTGGCCGGCCGCGCTCGAGCCCATCGGCACCCGCGTCATCGACTCGACGCCACCGGCCACCACCAGCTCGGCCTGCCCGGAAAGGACGGTGGCGGCCGCGAAGTGGACCGCTTGCTGGCTGGAGCCGCACTGGCGGTCGAGGCTGGTGCCCGGGACCGACTCCGGCCAGCCGGCGCCGAGGACGGCGTTGCGCCCGATGTTCCACGACTGCTCACCGATCTGCGAGACGCAGCCCCAGATGACGTCGTCGACGTGCACCGGGTCGAGCCCGGTGCGCTCGGCGAGCGCGCGCAGCACGTGCGCCGACAGGTCAACCGGATGGATCTCGGAAAGGCCGCCCTTGCGCCGCCCGACCGGGGTGCGAACAGCGCCGACGATGACCGCGTCCCTCATAGTCATCGACATTACTCCCCAGTAGCGCCCGGCTGGAGTGCGGCGGAGGCGCGCGGTACCAGAATTGGCGCATGGATGCCCTCACCTGGCGCGTGCCCGGGAAAGTGCCCGCCGTGAAGCTGGCCGCGGCCACCGCGATCCTCGCAGCCGGCCTCCTGTTCGCCGACGGCGACGTGGTCCGGCTCGTGCTCGCCGCCGCCGTGGCCGCGGCGCTCGCCCTGTGGGCGGCGCGCGACCTGTTCGTACCGGTGCGGCTGGCCGCCGACCCCGAGGGGGTCACGGTGGTCGCGGGCCTCACCGGCCGCCGGCACCTGGCCTGGTCGGAGATCGAGCGGGTACGGGTGGACACGCGGCCGAGGCTCGGCCTCCGCACCGAGACACTGGAGATCGACGCGGGCGAGTCGCTGCACCTCTTCAACGAGTACGACCTCGGTGTCCCGCCGGCCGAGGTGGCCGCCGCGCTGGAGCCGCTACGTGAGGGCGGCCGTCTGTAGCAGCGTCAGCAGCGTGAGCACCACGAGCACCGCCACGCTGCCCCCGGCCTGGATCAGGTTGCGCCGGGCGCGCGGCGCGTACGCCAGGACCGCGCCGACGAGACCGCCGACGACGAGGCCGCCGAGGTGGCCGGCGATCGAGATGCTGGGCACCGCGAAGGTCAGCACGAGGTTGACCACCAGGATGCCGATGACGGCGGAGGTATCTCGGCCGAGCTTGCGAAGGATGACGAAGAACGCGGCGAACAGGCCGAACACCGCCGTCGACGCACCCGCCGAGAACGCGTCGGGGCTGATCAGGTAGCAGGCGACGTTGCCGCCCAGGCCGGCCAGCAGGTAGAGCGTGAGAAACCGCAGCGGCCCGAGCACGGCCTCCAGGTTGCGACCCAGCACCCAGAGCGCCCACATGTTCAGCGCGAGGTGCAGGATCCCGTAGTGGATGAACATCGCGGTGAACAGGCGGTAGTAGGCGCCGTCCGCGATGCCGGTGTAGACGTCTCCCAGCTGCGGGAAGTTGCCGATCCAGTACCGGTCGCCGTTGATGGTCTGCGTGCGGCCGAGCACGGCGCCGAGAAACTGCAGGCGGGTGCCGCTGGTGAAGAGGCCGCCGCTGAAGAGCGAGCCGCCGCCGGCCACGGCCAGGCCGAGGACGGCCACCAGGACGTTGAGGCCGATCAGGGCCTTTGTCACGTACCCCTGGCGGCCGGCGGCACTGCCACCGAAGGCGGTGCGCGCCGGCCGCTGGGTGCGTCGTCCCTCGGCCACACACTCCGGGCACTGGTGCCCGACGGAGGCCGCTCGCATGCAGTCCGGGCAGATCGGACGATCACACCGGACGCACCGGACGTAGGTCTCTCGCGACGGGTGGCGGTAACAGACCGGCACGGTCACGGGCGACTCGCTCACGGCCGTCCTCGCTCGATCCGCTCAATCATGCACGCAAAGGTACCTGTCAGCCCTCGATCTCGACGCGCTCGATCACGACGTCGTTGACCGGGCGGTCGCCGGGGGCGGTCGGGGTGTTCGCGATCGAGTCGACGACCTTCGCCGACGCCTCGTCCGCGACCTGGCCGAAGATCGTGTGCTTCCGGTTCAGGTGCGGGGTCGCGCTCACCGTGATGAAGAACTGCGAGCCGTTCGTGCCCTGGTTGTTGTACCCCGGGCCGGCGTTCGCCATGGCCAGCAGGTACGGCCTGTCGAAGCTGAGCTCGGGGTGGATCTCGTCCGCGAACGTGTAGCCCGGCCCACCGCGACCGGTGGCGGTCGGGTCACCCAGCTGGATCATGAAGCCGCTGATCACGCGGTGCGAAAGCGTGCCGTCGTAGTACGGCCCCGAGCCCGGCTGACCCGTCTTCGGGTCGGTGTAGGCCTTCGTGCCCTTTGCGAGCCCTACGAAGTTTTCGACCGTCTTCGGCGCGTGGTTGGGAAACAGCTCCAACCGGATAGGGCCGTGGTTGGTGTGCAGGGTGGCGTAGAGAGCGTCAGCCACGGGTACTCCTCAGTTGTTGGTCAGTTCCATGCGGATCCTCCCATGTGCCCGTTCCGGCACTGCGAAGGCATCCGAAGAGGCAGGATGACGGTGAGAGAACGGTCTCCCCGTCGGGCGCTTGCCTGTGTCGTTTGCACGCGATACGGGCATAGCACGGAGAAAAGATGCGAGGAGGAGGGTATCGGTGCTCGGATTGGCGCGGCGTAAAACGCGCAGCCAGCTGGTAAAGGCTGAGCTGGGCGAGAGTTTCGATCACTTCATGCAGGCTGCCACGCATGCTGCGGGCGGCGTCGGCGCGACGATGGGGCCCAAGGCAGCCGATGGCGCGCACCGGGTCAAGGAGAGCGCGTCAAGCGGATGGGAGTCCACGATGGCGACGCTGGCACCGCTGGCCGCGGCCGCCGCCGAGGGCGCCCGTGAGGCCGGCCGCACCACCAAGCGCGCCGGGCGCAAGGCGCGCAAGGCCGGCGCCACGAAGATGCGGGCGGTGTCGCCCAAGAAGGAGTCGCGGATGTCCCGCAGGCGTTGGCCGATGCTTGCCGGACTGCTGGCCGCCGGCGCCGCCGTTGGTGCAGCGGGTGCGCTGGTCATGCGCCGCCGCAAGCAGCAGCAGTGGCAGGAGTACGACCCCAGCCACGCGATGGACCCGGTCGCGGCCAACGCGGACGAGAAGACCGGAGGGGCCGCCGACCCGTCGATGAACGGGACCGTCGACACCGCCACGCTTGACGGCGTGGTCGACTCGACAAAGGGCCGTCACTGAGCCGCCGCAGTGAGGGCCCGGCTTCCGGGCCCTCCTCGGCGCTCAGAGCCAGCCGTTGCGGCGGAAGAAGCGGTAGAGCCCCAGCGAGATGCTGACCATCAGCGCAAACACCACCGGATAGCCGTACGTCCAGCCGAGTTCCGGCATGTGCTTGAAGTTCATGCCGTAGATGCCGGCGATCGCGGTCCACACCGCGGCGATGGCGGCCCATGCCGCGATCTTGCGCATGTCGTTGTTCTGGTCCACGGTCACCTGCGCCAGCCGCGCCTGCAACACCGAGTTGAGCAGGTCGTCGTAGGAGTTGATCTGCTCGACGGTGCGGGTCAGGTGGTCCTGAACGTCCCGGAAGTAGCGCCGGATCTCCTTCGGCACGTCGCGGTTGACCTGCGCGGTCAGCGTGATCAGGGGACGCTGCAGCGGCACCACCGCCCGCTTGAACTCCACCAGCTCCCGCTTCATCTGGTAGATCTGCTGGATGCTGCCGTGTGAGTTGCGGGCGAAGACCTCCGCCTCCAGCAGGTCGAGGTCCACCTCCACCTGGTCGGCCACCTCGACGTAGAGGTCGACGACGCGGTCTGTCACCGCGTACGCCACCGACCACGGTCCCTGGATCAGCAGATCCTGCTTGCTCTCCAGGTTGGCCCGTACCGGAGTGAGCCGGCAGGCGTCACCGTGCCGCACCGTGATCACGAAGGCGGGCCCGATGAAGAGCATGACCTGACCGGTCTCCACCACTTCGGACGTCTCGGTCAGCTCGCCCTTGCCCACGTAGCGGGCGGTGCGGAGCACCAGCGAGCTCACCTCGCCGAACTGCTCCAGCTTGGGCCGCTGCCCGGCCTTGACGGCGTCTTCGACGGCCAGTTCGTGCAGCCCGTACGTCTCGGCGATGTCGGCCATCTCGGCCGCATCCGGCTCATGCAGTCCCAGCCACACGAACGCGTGCCGCTGGCGCTCACGACGCGCCGCGGCCAGCGCTTCCGCGTACTGCCATTCGCCCGGCTGCCGCTCGCCGTCGATGTACAGGGCGCAGTCGACGATCGCGCTCCGACCGGATGGGGGCGCGTGCTCGTGCCGGGCCGGCCCATCGACCGGGCTCAGCATCCTGGTCATCGCCCGCCGGACCGGTGCGGTCCAGGTGCGGGCCAGCGGCCGCCCTGCCCCGTCCGTGCGCGGGGCACCCTCATCCGCCATACATCCATCTTCCTATGCATCACGGGCCCCGCCGGTCTCAGCGCAACGCGTTCCTGATCACCGTGATCAGGGCGCCCCTGGCGCCGGTGTGACAGCGCGAGAGACGCCCTGATCGCGGGGAGGGATGTGGAGCGGCTTATGGCTGAGGCGCCGGGTGGACCGGCCGCGTCGGGGGGTGGGGGTGCGAGCGGCCCACCCGGCGCCGATGGGGGCGGGGGGTTTTGCTTATGGGGTCAACCTCGCGACAGGTTCCGCGGGGCGCCGTCAAGCGCGTCGCGGGCCCGCGACGCGCTTAGCAGCGCTGGAAAGACCGGCTTGCTCGCAGCATTGTGATCCTTTAGCCGGCCCGAGGGGAACCCCGGGCCGGCGACGATGGCGCATTGTCAGAAATCCGACAGAAGATTCATCCCCGGACGGCTTGGACAGCGGCGGCGAGCCGGCGTACGCCCTCTTCGATCTGGTCGACGGTCACCGCGGAGAACGCGAGACGCAGCGCGTGCTCCCCGCCCTCAAGCAGGAAGTCGCTGCCCTTGACCACGGCGACGCCCCGCTCGGCGGCCGCGGTGAAGACGTCGTCGGCCCGCACGTCGTCCGGAAGCTCGATCCACAGGAAGTAGCCACCGTCCGGCTCGGTGAACCGCACACCCGGGATGTGCTCGCGCAGCGCGGCGGCCAGCACGCCGGCCCGCTCGCCGAGAGCGGCCTTGACCGTCTCGATCGAACGGTCGATGTCGCCGGAGACGCAGAACTGGTGGACGATCGCCTGCGCCACCATGCCGGGCGAGATGTACAGGTTGGTGGCCCGCTTCGCGATGTCGCCGATCAGCGGCGCCGGCCCCACGAGGTAGCCGACCCGGACGCCGGGGCAGACCGTCTTGGTGAAGCTGGACGCGTGCACGACGACGCCGGTCTCGTCGAGCGACAGCATCGAGGGCTGCGCCTCGCCGCGGAAGCGGATGTCGACGTACGGGTCGTCCTCGAAGATCGTGAACTCGTACTCGGTGGCGAGCTGGAGCAGCGCCTCGCGCTTGGCCATCGAGAGCGTGACACCGGCCGGGTTCTGGTAGTTCGGGATGATGTGCGCCAGCTTGGGTCGTACGCCGGACTCCAGCAGCTTGCGCAGCTCGTCCGTATCGATGCCGTCGGGCTGGAGCGTGACCGCGTGGATCTCGCCGCCCCGGTTGCGGAGGTTGAGCAGCGTCCGGTCGTACGTCGGCCGCTCCACGACCACGGCGTCCCCCGGCCCGACAAGGTAGTCGAAGAGGAACGCGTCGGCCTGGAGCGAGCCGTTCGTCACCAGCACCTGGTTGACGGAGACGCCGTGCTTGTCGGCGATCCACTTGCGCAGGGGCGGGTAACCGACGGACGTCCCGTACGCGGTGATCCCGCCGGGATCGGCGTCGAACGCGCGGACGGCGGCGGCCTTGAGTCCCTCGACATCGACGATGTCCAGCGACGGCGCGCCACGGGCGAAGGAGATCAGCTGCTCGGCGGTCATGGTTGCACAGCGTACGTACCGCAGTTGATCACCACGACACAGATATAGGGTGTAGTGCTCTTTCGTGGGACGCGGTCAGACCTTGCTGGCGGTGTGCTGCTGCGCCCAGACCCGCATGATGTCGCGGACTGAAATGATCCCCAGCACCTCGCTCTCCTGCAACACCACGAGGTGACGGAACCCACCACGGGCCATCGCCACCGCCGCCTCTTCGAGCGTCCAGTCGGGACTGGCATAGACCACGTCCCACGTCAAATGGGCAGAAGTGTGCTCAACGTCCGGGTCGAGCCCCCGGCCGATGGCGTTAAGAACGTCACGCTCCGTCATGATGCCGACCCCTTCAGAGTCGGGATCAATCACGATCGCCGAACCGATCCGGCGGGTGGACATCATCTGGGCGGCCTGTCGCAGCGTGTGCTCGGGGCCAACTACGAGAACCTGACTGGACATGGCATCGCGAACGCGCATCGCACATCACCCCTCAAGGCACCGTACGGACATGGTCACCCGAGTGGTGACAGAACTACAAGACTTGTGTTCTGTCGGCGAAGGACTCAGGTGGATAGATTCGATCCGTGCCCACGGAGCCCCTACGCTGCGCCGGCGCCTTGATCGTCGACGACGAAGGGCGCATCTTCATCCAGCGCCGGTCACCCGATCGGCGCCTGTTTCCCGATACTTGGGACATCGTCGGCGGCCATGTGGAAGCCGGCGAGAGCATCGAGGACGCGCTCCGGCGTGAAGTCCGGGAGGAGACCGGCTGGACGGTCTCCGTGGTCCTCGGCTCCGTCGGTGAGTACCAGTACACCGGCGACGACGGGATCGAGCGCATCGAGACCGACTTCCTGGTGCGCGTCGACGGCGACCTGAGCCGCCCTCAACTGGAGCCGGGCAAGCACACGGAGTGGCGCTGGATCACCGAGAGTGAAGTTGGCGTGCTTGACGAGCACCGTGACCTCAACGACGGGCTGATCCGCCGCATCGCGGACGACGGTTTCGCCGCACTGCACCTGCTCGGCCTCTGATCGACACGGCCGATTGCCGCTACCGTTTGTCACATGCCTGAGCTGCCCGAGGTGGAGGCCCTCGCCGCGTACCTGCGCGAGCGGGCCGCTGGACGGCGCGTGGAGCGGATCGAGGTCGCCGCGCTCAGCGCCCTCAAGACGTACGACCCGCCGCCGACCGCGGCCGCGGGACAGGAGATCACCGGCGCCGGCCGGTACGGCAAGTTTCTCGACGTGCGGATCGGTGACGACCTGCACCTCGTGGTGCACCTGGCGCGCGCCGGCTGGCTGCACTACCGCGACTCGTTCAACAGCCCCGCGCCGCTCAAGCCGGGCAAGGGGCCGATCGCGCTGCGCATGCGGCTCGACGACGGGTCCGGCTTCGACCTCACCGAGGCGGGCACCAAGAAGAGCCTGGCGGCGTACCTGGTGAGGGATCCCGCTCTCGTGCCCGGTGTGGCGCGGCTCGGGCCGGACGCGCTCGCGGCCGACCTCGACACGTTCGCCGAGCGGATCCGCAGTCGCAAGGGGCAGATCAAGGGCGTGCTCACCTCGCAGGAGGTGCTGGCCGGCGTGGGCAACGCGTACTCGGACGAGATCCTGCACGTCGCAAGGCTCTCCCCGTTTGCGATCACCACCCGCCTCACCGACGAGCAGATGGCGGGGCTGCACGCGGCGGTGCGGGAGGTACTGACGGACGCGGTGACCCGCTCGGTGGGGCAGCGCGCCGCCGAGCTCAAGGGCGAAAAGCGCTCGGGTCTACGGGTACACGCCCGCACCGGGCTGCCCTGCCCGGTGTGTGGCGACACGGTCCGGGAGGTGTCGTTCGCCGACTCCAGCCTCCAGTACTGCCCCACCTGCCAGACCGGCGGAAAGCCTCTCGCCGATCGCAGACTGTCACGGCTCGTGCGCTAGGCGATATGGGCGTGACCTACCGTTTTGCAAACCGGACCCAATGGGCACATGCCGGGTGGACAACGCTGGGTATAGTGGCCCGGTCCATGGTCCCATTCGATCACGGTGGGGCGTATTGTCTCTGCGGTCACCGATCCGCCGCGATGACCATGGGAGACTGATGCGGTGGTCAGTCCCGAGCCTGACGGCACATGGGCGGCACGTGCAAAGCGGGAGGACGTAGGTGAGGTGACGACAAGCCTCCAACGCCCGGTAGCCAACACAGGCCGGAGCAAGACCGTGCGCCACGTCGACAGCTTCGAGATCCAGGCGCCGACGCCGCCATCACACAACGGTGTGCCGCGCTCGGCGTGGGCCCGCGCCCGACGACGCGCGTCCCGCTGGCACCGCCCGTACACGGCGGTGCTGCTCCTGCTCGACTACGGGGCGGCCGCCTTGGCCAGCCTCATCTCCATCAGTGCGTACGACCAGGCGGTCTCCGGCTTCCAGGACGCCGACGAGGCGTGGTTCAAGACCGTGGCGTACGTGCTGCTGCCGCTCGGTTGGCTGATCCTGCTCTGGGCCAACGGCACCTACGACCGCCGCTACCTCGGCCTCGGCACCGATGAGTTCAAACGAGTGATGCGTGCGTCGGTGACGGTCATGGCGAGCGTGTCCTTCCTCGCCTTCGCCACCAAGACCGACCTCTCCCGACTCACCGTGGCCACCGCGCTCGTCGGTGCCACCCTGCTCATCCTGATCGCCCGCTATTTCGCCCGTTTCGTCCTCCACCAGGTGCGCAAGCGAGCCGGCCACGCCGGCCACCGCATGCTGCTCATCGGCACGCTGCCAGAGACGCTGGAGGTCTACACCGCGGTCACCCGCAGCCCGTCCGCCGGCCTGGTGCCGGTCGCCATCCACATCACCGATGGGTACGCGGCGGCCCGCGGCATCGAGACTCCGGTGCCCGTGCACTCCGGTCGTGACGTGCTGACGCTGGTCCGCGAGGTGGGCGCCGACACGATCGCCGTCTGCGGTTCGGCCAGTGCCGAGCCGGGCGAGCTGCGCCGCCTGGCGTGGCAGCTCGAGGGCACCGGCATCGACCTTGTCGTGGCGCCGCAGCTCACCGACATCGCCGGCCCGCGCGTGCACATCCGGCCGATCGAGGGCCTGCCGCTGCTGCACGTCGAGGAGCCCACGCTCTCCGGCATCGGCTGGCTGGCGAAAAACCTGCTCGACCGCGTCGCCGCCGGGCTCGGCCTGCTGATCCTGATCCCCGTGTTCGTCGCGATCGCGATCGCGATCAAGCTCTCCGACCGCGGCCCGGTCTTCTTCCGGCAGCCGCGGGTGGGCCATGAGGGCCGGACGTTCCGGGTGTGGAAGTTCCGGACGATGTACGTCGACGCGGAAGACCGCCTCGCCTCGCTGGTCGACCAGAACGAGTCCGACGGCATGCTCTTCAAGATCAAGGAAGACCCGCGCGTCTTCCCCGTCGGCCGCTTCCTGCGCGGCAGTTCCCTGGACGAGCTCCCCCAGCTGATCAACGTGCTGTGGGGCGAGATGTCCCTCGTAGGCCCGCGCCCGCTCCCCGCCGACGACGGCGACTTCCTCGGCGACGTGCGGCGGCGCCTGCTGGTCCGGCCCGGCATCACCGGCCTGTGGCAGGTCTCCGGCCGCTCCGACCTGTCGTGGGACGAGGCGGTGCGCCTCGACCTGTACTACGTCGACAACTGGTCCCTGGCCTACGACCTGAGCATCCTCTGGCGCACGGTCGGCGTCGTGCTCGCCCGAAAGGGCGCTTACTAGATCCGGCCGCGCAGAATACAGCTGTGGGTTCGAACGTCTCCTCGGCTTTGGCCGTCGTCGCGCTGGTCAGCGCGTTGGCGGCAGCCGTCTGGGCGGTGGCCCGGCTACGCGCTCGACGCAGCATCGCCACCGCGACCCAGCGGGCGACCTACGACGTGCTGCACACCGCCGGCCTCGCCGCCGACCCGCTGCGCACCGGCCTCAGCCAGGCCAGCGCCGGTAAGGCGATCCGGCACCTGCGCGCGCTGGTCGGCGCGCCCGGGCTGGCGATCGTCGACGACGAGGCGGTGCTGGCGCTCGACGGGCGCGGCACGCACCACTCCGCACAGCTCATCGCGGCGTCCCGCAAGGCGCTCGACGCCGGCCGCTCCACCGTGCTCGGCCCGGACGAGGTCCCCTGCGACCGGGTGGACTGCCCGGTGCGCGGCGCCGTGGTGGCCCCGATGTCCGGTCCGGACGGCTCGGCGCCGGGAGCGCTCGTGGCCATCGCCGACGACCAGCCGGCACCCGGGCTCGTACAGGCGACGCTGGAGACCGCCCGCTGGGCCGGCGCGCAGCTCGCGCTCGCCGAGCTGGACTCCTCACGCGAGATGCTGGCGCGGGCCGAGGTGCGGGCACTGCGCGCCCAGATCAGCCCGCACTTCGTCTACAACGCGCTGTCCGCGATCGCCTCGTTCGTCCGGACCGACCCGGAGCGGGCGCGCGAGCTGATCCTGGAGTTCGCCGAGTTCACCCGGTACTCGTTCCGCTCGCACGGCGACTTCACGACGCTCGCCGAGGAACTGCGCTCGATCGACCGGTACCTGACCATCGAGCGGGCCCGCTTCGGTGACCGGCTCCAGGTGCGGCTGCAGATCGCGCCCGAGGTACTGCCGGTCGGCCTACCCTTCCTCTGCCTCCAGCCGCTGGTGGAGAACGCCGTGCGGCATGGCCTGTCGCGAAAGCCGGGCGTAGGTATGGTGAGCATCGAGGCCCGCGACGCCGGAGCCGAATGCCACATCACCGTCGAGGACGACGGCGTGGGCATGGACCCGGCGGTGCTGGTCGCCGGGGTCGCCGAGGCCGCCGACAGTCACGACTCCGGCCATGTTGGACTGTCCAACGTGGATGAGCGACTCCGCTCCGTCTTCGGAGACCAGTTCGGCTTGGTGGTGGAGACCGGGATCGGAGCGGGTACGAAGGTGAGCATGCGAGTCCCGAAGTTTCACCCAGCGGTCAGGACGAGCCCGTGAGCGCCTTCCTGCGCGTACTCGCCGTCGACGACGAGCCGCCCGCCCTCGACGAGCTCGCCTACCTGCTGCGCACCGACCCGCGCGTGGGCCGCCTGCACACCGCGTCCGACGCCACCGAGGCGCTGCGGGTGCTCCGCGACACCGACGTCGACGTGGTTTTTCTGGACATCCGCATGCCCGGCCTCGACGGCATGGAGCTGGCCCGCGTGCTGCGCCGCTTCGCCCGCCCGCCCGCGATCGTCTTCGTGACCGCCTACGACGACGCCGCAGTCGACGCCTTCGACCTCGGCGTCACCGACTACGTGCGCAAGCCGGTGCAGCCCGAGCGGATCGGCGAGTCGCTGCGCCGGGTGGTCAGCTCGCGCGTGGTGCCGGCCGGCTCGAGCGGCACCCCCCGCGCCGAGGAGGACCCGACGATCCCGGTCGAGCTGGCCGGGACCACGCGGATGCTGCCCCGCTCGGCGGTTCGATGGGTCGAAGCACAGGGCGACTACGCCCGCCTGCACACCGCCGACGGCTCGCACCTTGTCCGCGTGCCGCTGGCCACGCTCGCCGAGCGCTGGGCGGATGCCGGGTTTGTCCGCATCCACCGCTCGTACCTGGTGCAGCTGCGCCTCATCGCCGAGCTGCGCCTGACCGGCTCGGGCTATGTCGTGGTCGTCGACGACACCGAGCTGCCGGTCTCCCGCCGCCACACGCGCGAGCTGAAGGACAAGCTGGTGCGCGCCGCGAAACAGGACTGGAACCGCTAGAAGATCTGTTTATCCACAGGCGGGCTGGGTTATCCACAGCCTCCCTGGTTATCCACAGGTGGTCGTTTGTCCACAGGGTGCCCGCCGCCTGGCGCTTGACATCGGAGCGTGGTGGGTGAGACTGCCCGTCATGGAGCAGCCCACCACCGGCGCCGGCGCGCCGCAGCGGACCAGGATCGTGCTGGCCGAGGTGGTGCGCCGCCGCGACCACGACCGGGTCCGCGCGGAGCTCACCGAGCAGACGCAGGTCGGCGACGCGCTCGTGCGCGGCCTGGTGCGCGCCCAGCTCGCGCTCGCCCTGCGGATCTCGGTTGTGGTGGCCATCGGGCTCGGTGCGCTGCCGCTGCTCTTCGCCGTCGCGCCGACCACCAGCACCGTCAAGGTCATGGGGATAAGCCTGCCGTGGCTGCTGCTCGGCGTCGGCGCCTTCCCGTTCCTGGTCGCGGTCGGCTGGGCCTACGTGCACCTGGCCGAGCGCAACGAGCAGGACTTCACCGCCGTGGTCCGCCGGCCGGAACGCTGATGGGAAACCCGTACACCGTCCCCGCCATCGTCGCGGTCACGCTGGCCACCCTCGCGATCGGCTTCTACGGACTCAAGCTCGCCCGCACCACCTCCGACTTCCTTGTCGCCTCGCGCGTGGTCAGCCCCACCTGGAACGCGGCGGCCATCGGCGGCGAGTACCTGTCGGCCGCCTCTTTCCTCGGCGTCGCCGGCCTGATCCTCAAGTACGGCGTCGACGTCCTCTGGTACCCCGTGGGCTTCGCCGCCGGCTACCTCGCGCTCCTGCTCTTCGTCGCCGCCCCGCTGCGCCGCTCGGGAGCCTTCACGCTGCCCGACTTCTGCGAGGTACGGCTGCACTCGCGCGGCCTCCGCAAGCTGGCCACCGCGTTCGTGGTGTTCATCGGGTGGCTCTACCTCGTGCCGCAGCTGCAGGGCGCGGGGCTGACACTCACCACCGTCACCGGCGGCCCGTACGAGCTGGGCGCGCTCCTCGTCGGCGTCGTCGTCACCGCCAACGTGGCGCTGGGCGGCATGCGCGCGATCACGTTCGTGCAGGCGTTCCAGTACTGGCTGAAGCTCACCGCGCTCGCGGTACCCGTGATGTTTGTGGTTTTGCACTGGCAGGCGGACGGGCGGCCGCCGGTGACGCCGCCCGACGGCCTCACGTTTCCCGCCGCGACCACCGTCGTGATCGAGCATGACGCGACACTCACGCTTCACGACGGGTCCACAGAGGAGGTACGGGCCGGGGAGGAGCTCACGTTCCAAGCGGGAGACCCGGTGCCCCATGTGTCCGGTGTGGACACTGCGCGCAACCTGGATTGGCTGCTGCCGGGCAACGACGCCGGCGGGCTCTTCGGCACGTACAGCCTCATCCTGGCGACGTTTCTCGGCACTATGGGGCTGCCGCACGTTCTCGTGCGCTTCTACACCAACCCCAACGGCGCCGCGGCCCGCCGCACGACGCTGGTCGTCCTCGCGCTGGTGGGCCTTTTCTACTTCCTACCCACGCTGTACGGCGTGCTCGGCCGCGTCTACACACCGCAGCTGCTGATGACCGGCGACACGGACGCGGTGGTACTGCTGCTCCCGGTGGCGGTCCTCGGCTCCGGCCCGCTGGGGCAATTGCTGGCCGCGCTGGTGGCGGCGGGCGCGTTCGCCGCGTTCCTGTCGTCCAGCTCCGGCCTGCTGACCAGCGTCGCCGGCGTCATCTCCACCGACGTGCTCGCCCACGCCAGCGACCGCGGACCCGGCCAGCGCGGCTCGGTGCGCGACTTCCGGGTGGCCGCGCTCGTCGCCGGCGTCGTCCCGGTCGTGCTCGCGCTCAACGTGGCCAGCCTCGACGTGTCCCAGGTGGTCGGGCTGGCCTTCGCCGTGGCGGCGTCCAGCTTCTGCCCGCTGCTGGTGCTCGGCATCTGGTGGCGCCGCCTGACCGACCTTGGCGCCGCGGCCGGCATCCTGGTGGGCGGCGGCGCGGCCGTGGGTGCGGTCCTGATCACGATCCTCGGCCCGCCCCTGCACGGCTGGGCCGCGGCGCTGATCGCGCAGCCGGCGGCCTGGACGGTACCGCTCGCGTTCGCGGTGATGGTGGCCGTATCGTTGGCGACCCGCCGCCGCACACCACCGGACGTCGGCACGACGATGCTGCGCCTGCACGCGCCCGATTCGCTACGTCTGTGATCGATGCCTGACGAGGTTCTGCACAGGTTGTTCACAACTCGCGCCGGAGCTCTCCATGCACGGTGCATAGAGTGCCGGACATGAGTGAGCGTCGGGTTCTGGTGGTGGAGGACGAGCGTACGATCGCCGACTCCGTCGCGGCGCGGCTGCGGGCCGAAGGTTTCACCGTGCGGATCGCGGCCGACGGGCCGGGTGCCGTGGAGGCGGCCCGGCAGATGCGGCCCGACCTTGTCGTGCTCGACGTGATGCTGCCCGGCTTCGACGGCCTGGAGGTGTGCCGGCGAATCCAGGCCGAGCGGCCCGTACCGGTGCTGATGCTGACCGCGCGCGACGACGAGACCGACCTTCTCGTCGGGCTCGCGGTGGGTGCGGACGACTACCTGACCAAGCCCTTCTCCATGCGCGAGCTGTCGGCGCGGGTGCACGCGCTGCTGCGCCGCTTCGAGCGGGCGGCCACCGCGGCACGGGAAGACGCGCCCACGATCCGGCTGGGCGACCTAGAGATCAACCAGGCCGAGCGGCGGGTCCGGCGGGGCGACGTCGAGGCCCATCTCACGCCGACCGAGTTCGACCTGCTGGTGCACCTCGCCGGCCGGCCGCGCACGGTGCTGCCCCGCGCGCAGCTCCTCGCCGACGTGTGGGGGTGGGCGGCGGCCGGCGGGACCCGTACCGTCGACAGCCACGTCAAAGCGTTGCGCCGCAAGCTCGGCGGCGACCTCATCCGCACGGTCCACGGGGTCGGATACGCACTGGAGGTTGCACCGTGAGCGCCCTTCTCGACCTGCTCCCCCGGCCGCTGGACCCGGTGCGTTCGATCAAGCTCAAGCTGGGCATCCTGCTGGTCGCCTCCGGTTTTGCCGGGCTTGTGGTCTTTCGCCTGGGGATCGGGTGGATCGCTTACCGCACGTCGTTCACCGCGATCGCCGTCGCGCTGGTGACCTCGCAGATCCTGGCCCACGGCATGACCTCGCCGCTGCGCGAGATGACCGCCGCGGCACGGTCGATGGCGCGCGGTGACTACACGCGGCGGGTGCGGGCCACCTCCCGCGACGAGGTGGGCGAGCTGGCGCGGGCGTTCAACCAGATGGCCGCCGACCTCGCGGCCGCCGACCGGCAGCGCCGGGAGCTGATCGCGAACGTCTCGCACGAGCTGCGTACCCCCATCACCGCGCTGCAGGGCCTGCTGGAAAACCTCGTCGACGGCGTCGCGCAGCCCAACCCCGCCGCCCTGCGCACGGCGCTGGCCCAGTCCGAGCGGCTCGGCCGGCTCGTCACCGAGCTGCTCGACCTCTCCCGGCTGGACGCCGGCGTGGTGCCGCTCGACCGGGTCGACCTCGAGATCGGCGAGTTTCTGGACGAGGTGGTCCGGGAGGCCGCGGTGACCGCGGCCGGCGCGGGACGCCAGGTCGATTTTCAGGTACAGGTGCCAGACGCGGCCGGCATCGTGCAGGCCGATCCCGACCGGCTGAGGCAGGTCTTCGCCAACCTGCTCGACAACGCCGCCCGCCACAGTCCGCCCGGAGGCACCGTGCTCGTGACCGCCCGGCCGGCGGCCGACCACTGCCGTTTCGAGGTGCTCGACCAGGGCGACGGCATACCGCGGGACCAGCGGGCCCGGGTGTTCGAGCGGTTCACCCGCGGCGAGCGGGCCGGCACCGACGGCGGCACCGGACTCGGACTGGCCATCGCGCGGTGGGTCGTCGAGCTGCACGGCGGCACGATCGCCGCGATCGACCCGCCGTCCGAGGCGAAGAGCGGCTGCCGCATCAGAGTCACCATTCCCACACCCGCGTGACATTCCGCCGATTCAGCCCTTGCGTGCCGCGCAAGGGCGGGTGGACCCTGCCCAATAACAAGGAGGAGCGATGGCGATACAGAGCGCACCCCCAATGCGCCCCTTCGTCCCGGTCTATGGGCCGCGTCCGCCCACCGCGCTCGAACACCGCTGGCCAGGTCCATCCAGACCGGCCGACGCGGTCGCCCTCGGCGCCACGGGGATGGCCGGTCTGGTGGCCGCCGCCAGCGTGCCACTGGACCGGCCGGGCGTCGGGTGGGCGGTGGCCGGGCTGGCCGGCGCCGCCGCGCTGACCGCGCTGTCGCTGCGCGGCTGGGCACAGCCCACCGCGATCGGCCGGGGTCCGGCTGTGCCACCGATGACCCATTCCGGCGCTATCAGACCACTGTGGACGGTCGCGACAGTGCTGCTGCTCAGCGTCGGCACCGTGCGCGCCGCGGGCTGGCTCTTCGTGCTCTGCGTGCTCACCGCCGCCGTGACCGCCTCGCTCTCGGTGACCGCCGGCCGCAGCCTGCCCGCGCTTGTCGTCACGTCGGTGGCCGTGCCCGTGGCGGCACTGCGCGGCCTGCCCTGGGTCGCCCGGGGCGCCGCGCTCGCCGCCCGCAGATGGCGTGGCGGCCCGTCCGCCCGGGTGGGCGCCACCGTCGGGGTTTCGCTGCTGCTCGTCCTCGTGTTCGGCGGGCTCTTCGCCTCGGCCGACGCGGCCTTCGCCGAGCTTGCCGGCCGCGTGATCCCCGAGATCAACACGTCCTCGCTGGCCCGCTGGCTCTACGTCTTCGTGTTCGCCACCCTCGGCCTGCTCGGCGGTGCATACCTGCTCGCCGCCCCGCCCCGCCTCGCCGGCCTGGAGCGGCCGGCGAAGGTGCGCCTGCGCCGCCTGGAGTGGGCCCTGCCGCTTGTCGCGCTCAACGCCATCTTCATCGCCTTCGTGGCGGTGCAGCTCACCGTGCTCTTCGGCGGCGCGGGACACGTGCTGCGCACCGCGGGCCTGACCTACGCCGAGTATGCGCGGCGCGGTTTCTGGCAGCTCCTCGTCGTCACCGCGCTCACGCTCGGCGTGCTGGCGCTCGCCGCCCGTTGGGCGCCGCGCGCCACGCCTCGCGACCGGCTGCTCATCCGGGTCCTGCTCGGCAGCCTCGCCGCGCTGTGCCTGGTGATCGTGGCGTCCGCGCTCTTCCGGATGCACACGTACGAGGAGGCGTATGGCTTTACCCGGCTCCGCGTGCTGGTCAGCGCCTGCGAGCTGTGGCTCGGCTCGGTCCTCGTGATGGTGCTGGCCGCCGGCGTCAGGATGCGCGCGAGCTGGCTGCCGCAGGCCGCGATCGGCAGCGGTGTGGCGGCGCTGATCGGGCTCGCCATGCTCAACCCGGACCACTTCATCGCCGACCGCAACGTGGCCCGCTACCAGGACACCGGCCGCATCGACGTGGCCTACCTGTCCGGGCTCTCCGCCGACGCCGTGCCCGCGCTCGACCGCCTCCCGGCGCCACTGCGCGCCTGCGCGCTCGGCGACGTCGCCCGCGACCTGGCCGAGGAGCACGACTGGCGCAGTTGGAACATCGGAGCCGACCGGGCCAGGCACGCTCTCGGCGGGCAGGCCACGGCATCGCTCACGTGGTCGGAGACTTGCGGACCGAGGCGCATTACCTGGTAACGGCTACCGTCAGACGGGTGACGACTGTTGAACATGCCGCGCTGGCGGTCCGGGGGATGGTCAAGCGGTTCGATGCGAAGGTGGCAGTCGCCGGCGTCGACCTCGACGTGCCGGCCGGCTCGTTCTACGGTCTGCTCGGGCCTAACGGCGCCGGAAAGACCACGACACTTTCGATGTCCGTGGGGCTGCTGCGGCCGGACGCCGGCACGGCGTGGGTGCTCGGTCATGACGTGTGGACCGATCCGGTGCGGGCCAAGGCGCTGCTCGGCGTGCTCCCTGACGGCGTGCGGCTCTTCGACCGGCTGAGCGGTGCGGAGCTCCTCGCGTACCACGGGCTGCTGCGCGGCATGGACCCCACGGTCGTCGACCAGCGGGCGCGGGAGCTGCTCGACGTGCTCGCGCTGGCCGACGCCGGCCGCACGCTGGTCGTCGACTACTCGGCCGGCATGAAGAAGAAGATCGGTCTGGCCTGCGCGCTGCTGCACGCGCCGCGCTTGCTCGTGCTCGACGAGCCGTTCGAGGCGGTCGACCCGGTCTCCGCCGCGCTGATCCGCGACATTCTCCACCGGTACGTGTCGGGCGGCGGCACGGTCATCTTCTCCAGCCACGTGATGGAGGTCGTGGAGCGCCTCTGCACCCACGTCGCGATCATGGCGGAGGGTGCCATCAAGCGGGTCGGGACCCTCGAAGAGGTACGCGGCGACCGTTCGCTGGAGGACGTGTTCGTCGAGGTGGTCGGCGGACGTACGGCGACCGGCGAGGAGCTGGCGTGGCTGTGACCCCGCGGCAGCCGTCGGTCGCGCTCTTCATGCGCCTCAAGCTGCGCGTGATGGCCAACAACATGCGCGGCAAGGCGTGGCGCATCGTGCTTTTCCTGCTCGGCGTCGTGTTCGGGCTGTGGTGGTCGGTCACCGGCCTCCTCCTGCTCGCCGGGCCGGGCTTCACCGGCAGCCTCGAGGCGGCGCCCCTGGCCGCGGCGCTCGGCGGCTCGGTGTTCGTGGTCGGCTGGGTGCTGCTGCCGCTGGTCCTCTTCGGCGTCGACGAGACACTCGACCCCGCAAGGTTCGCGCTGCTGCCGGTGCGCCGCCGCACGCTCGTCACCGGCCTGCTGGCCGCCGCGATGATCGGCATACCGGCATTTGCCACGGTGGTGGCGACGAGCGGCCTGGTGATCACGGCCGGCATGCTGGGCGGATGGGGTGCGGCGGCTACGCAGCTCGTCGGCACCGTCGCCGGACTCGTCCTCTGCGTCGCGGCGAGCCGGGCGGTGACGAGCGCGTTCGCCACCATGCTGCGGTCGCGACGGGTGCGCGACCTGGCCGCGATCCTGCTCGCCTGCCTGGCCGCGCTGATCGGCCCGGTGCAGATCGGCGTAATGGCGCTGGCCGAAAACGCGGACTGGGAACGGCTGGTCGGTCCTGCTCGCGTGCTCGGCTGGACCCCGCTCGCCGCGCCGTACACGATGGGCATCGACGTCGTGGAGGGGCGGGCGTGGGCGGTACCCCTGAAGCTCCTCATCACCGCCGCGGCGGTCGCGCTGCTGTTGCGGTGGTGGTCGCGGACGCTGGAGTCCGCCATGCTCGGCGCGGAGAGCGCCGGGCCGGCAAAGGTCGCCGTGCCCGCCGGCACATCGGCCGTCGCGCAGCTCTTCCCGCGGAGCATGCCGTGGCTGCCCCGCAACAGGTACGGCGCGCTCGTCGCCCGCGAGGCCCGCTACTGGTGGCGGGACGCGCGGCGGCGGGCCGGCCTGATCACGTTCGCGGTGATCGGTGTGGTCATGCCCGTGATGATCAACGTCGGATCCGGCGGCCTCTCCGGTGCCGCCTCGCCGGTCGTGATCAGCCTGACCATGCTCTTCGTCGGCGTGCTGGCCGCGGCGACGCTCGCCAACCAGTTCGGCTACGACGGCAGCGCCTACGCGGCGAACGTCGTGGCCGGCGTGCCGGGGGCGGTGGAGCTGCGGGCGCGGCTGATGGCGTTCAGCACGTACATCGGGCCGCTGCTGATCGTGATCGCCGCGGTGGTGGCCGCGTTCCTGCGCGAGCCGTCCTGGATCGGCGTGATGATCGGCTCGCTCGGCGCCGCGTACGGCTCGGGCCTGGCGGTCAACCTGCTGCTGTCGCTGCACGGCGCGTACGCGCTGCCCGAAACGTCCAACCCGTTTGCCATCAACACCGGCTCGGGTGTGGCGAAGAGCCTGCTCGGCATCGTCGGCCTGATCGGCGCCAGCGCGGTGGCGATCCCGGTCGTGGTGGCCACCGCGCTCGCCGGCGACGCGCCGGTTTGGCTGTGGCTGGCCGCGCCGGCCGGTGTGGCGTACGGCGCGGGTGCGGCCTGGCTGGGCACCTACATGGTCGGCGACATGCTCGACCGCCAGATGCCCGAGCTTCTCCAGGCGGTGACGCCGGAGCGGTGATCAGTCGCGGTACTCGGCGGCTGGCGGAGTGGGCACCTCGCCGAGCGGCGTGAGCCACTTGCGGTAGATCGCCGCGAGCGAGCCGTCGGAGCGCATGCGGGCGAGCACACCGTTCACGAAGCGGACTAGGTCCACAGTGGACTGCGACATCATGATGCCGTACGGCTCGGTACGGATCGCCGGACCGACGACGCGCGTGGTGGGATCCTGCGCGACGAAGCCGGCAAGCTGCGCGTCGTCGTTGGAGACGGCATCGACCTGGCCCTGCTGGAGCAGCACAAGGCAGTCGAGCACCTCGACGGCGGAGACGGGTACCGGCCCGGACGGTGCGGCGGCGATGTTGGCGAGGTCGGAGCTGCCCGCCGCGGCGCACACCTTCTTGCCGCCGAGGTCCTGGATGCCCCGCACCTTCGAGTCGCTCCGCACGAGCACGCGCTGCTGCGCCTCGTAATAAGAGGTGGAGAACGCGACGTCGCGCCAGCGCTCGCAGTTCATCGAGGTGGTCCTGATGATCATGTCGACCTCACGCGCCTTGATCGCCGGAATGCGCTCGGCGGCGGCCATCGACCGGAACCGGATCTTGTTGGGGTCGCCGAAGAGCGCCCGGGAGACCTGCCGCGCGATGTCGATGTCGACGCCGACGATCTCGCCCGACTCCGGATCGCGGTACCCGAAGAGGTAGGTGGTCTGGCTGACGCCGATGACCAGGTGGCCGCGGGCCGCGATCCGCGCCATCGTCGAGCCGGCCGGCATCGCGCCCGGTGCCGGAAGCCCGCCGCGCGGCCGGTAGCTGGCCCGCGGCTCGCACCCACCCTCCTCGGGCGAGCTCTTCGGTGCCGGCGCGGGATCTTCGACACCCACCGGCCGGGGCGGGGGCAGCTTTTCGCCGACCGGCAGCGCCGCCTGCTCCGAGCCGCAGCCCGCGAGAAGCGCCGCCACCAGCAGTAGTCCCCCGATCCTCGCCTTCATGGCCGGCAAGGTAGGAGGACGGGGTTGACGGGAGCCGTAACGGCGCATGAACGAAGATTGGCGAGTGAGCTTTCCCGAGCCCGGGGCGCAGATCCACGGCACCGACCCCTTCGCGACGCCCGGTGCGGCCCGCTCACCCGTACGCCAGGTGCGTGGCCGCCTCGCCTCGACCGTGACGCTGTGGACGGCGCCCGGCCCCGCCGGCCTCACCGTCTCGTCCACCGTAGTCGCCGGCGGCGAGCCCGGCCGGCTGCTCGGCATCGTGGACGACGAGTCCGACCTGTGGGCAGCGGCCAACAGCGCGGGGCGGTTCGCGGTCACGCCGCTGTCCGCCGCGCACAAGCAGCTCGCGGACCGCTTCGCCGGCATCCTGCCCGCGCCCGGTGGGCTGTTCCGGGGAGACGACTGGACCGACACGGAGTACGGACCGGTCCCCGCCGATGTGGGCACCTGGGTGGGGTGCCGGCTTGACGGGGCGCGGCAGTTCGGCTGGGGGCTGCTGGTGGAGGCGACCATCGAGGCGGTCGAGGTCGGGCCCGACGCGTCCCCCTTGATCCACTTCCGGGGGCGGTACCGGGAGCTGCGCTGACGCCCAACCGGTAAGCGGCGTGATCCACGTCACTCGGCGCAGGCAGACAACCGTTCGGCGCAATCGAAGGCCGTGATCGCGATCACGGGTTCCGTCGTCCGTACCGCCCTTCTTACGGTCCTGCCGACACCCGCCTACGCCTTTGAAGGTGGTGAACTTCGCATGACGACGGATACTCCCGCCCCTGCCGCCTCGGCGGCCGGCGAGCAGTACCTCGCCGTACAGCGTTCGGAGGACTTCACGAGGCTGCGCAAGACACTGCGCGGCTTCATCTTTCCGATGACCGTGGCGTTCTTTCTCTGGTACGCGCTCTACGTGATCCTGTCCGCCTACGCCCGCGGCTTCATGGACACGAAGGTCGTCGGCCACATCAACGTGGCGCTCGTCTTCGGCCTGCTCCAGTTCGTGTCCACGTTCGTGATCGCGTGGCTGTACTCGCGGTTCGCGGCCCGCCAGGTCGACCCGCTGGCGGACAAGATCGCGCACGAGATCTCCGAGAAGGGAGACGCCGCGTGAACCCCTCCTTCCTCGCGGCCGAGGCGGGCGACAACACCGCCCGTACCCTGACCATCACGCTGTTCCTGATCTTCGTTGCCATCACCCTGGCGATCACCGTCTGGGCGAGCCGCCAGACCAAGACGGCGACCGACTTCTACGCCGGCGGACGGTCGTTCTCCGGCTTCCAGAACGGCATGGCGATCGGCGGCGACTACATGTCCGCCGCGTCGTTCCTCGGCATCGCCGGCCTCATCGCGCTGTACGGCTACGACGGCTTCCTGTACTCGATCGGCTTCCTGGTGGCGTGGCTCGTCGCGCTGCTGCTGGTCGCCGAACTGCTACGCAACTCGGGCAAGTACACGATGGCCGACGTGCTCGCGTTCCGGATGCGCCAGCGCCCGGTGCGTACGGCGGCCGCCGTCTCCACGATCACCGTGTCGATCTTCTACCTGATCGCCCAGATGGTGGGCGCGGGTGCGCTGGTCGCGCTGCTGCTGGGCATCCGTCCCGGCACGACGTTCCTCGGCATGGACGCCGACGCCGCCAAGATCGCCACAATCATCATGGTCGGCGCCCTGATGATCGTCTACGTCACGGTGGGCGGCATGAAGGGCACCACGTACGTACAGATCGTCAAGGCGTTCCTGCTCATGGGTGGCGCCGCGCTGATGACCGTGCTGGTGCTGGCGAAGTTCAACTTCAACCTCTCGTCGCTGCTCGGCGCCGCCGCGGACTCCTCCGGCAAGGGTGAGGCGTTCCTCGAGCCGGGCCTGCGGTACGGCGTGGAGGTGGCCGACAACGCCAAGCAGACCTTCTACAACAAGGTCGACCTCTTCTCGCTGGGCATCGCGCTGGTGCTGGGCACCGCCGGCCTGCCGCACATCCTGATCCGCTTCTACACCGTGCCGACGGCGCGGGCGGCTCGCAAGAGCGTGCTGTGGGCGATCGGCATCATCGGTACCTTCTACCTCTTCACCCTCGCCCTCGGCTTCGGCGCAGCCGCGCTGGTCGGTGGCGCGGCGATCCGGGAGCAGGACGCGGCGGGCAACACCGCGGCGCCACAGCTCGCCGAGGCGCTCGGCGTCGACTTCCTCGGCGGCGACACGGGTGGTGCGGTACTGCTCGCGGTCATCGCGGCGGTGGCCTTCGCGACGATCCTGGCGGTGGTGGCCGGCCTGACACTGGCGTCGTCGTCGAGCCTCGCGCACGACTTCTACGCCAACGTGATCAAGAGGGGCCAGACGTCGGAGAAGCAAGAGGTGAACGTCGCCCGCATCTCCGCGTTCGGCATCGGCGCGATCTCGATCGTGCTGGCTCTCTTCGCCCAGAGCCTGAACGTGGCCTTCCTGGTCGCGCTCGCGTTCGCCGTCGCCGCGTCGGGCAACCTGCCGGCGATCCTGTACAGCCTCTTCTGGAAGCGGTTCAACACCTCGGGCGCGACCTGGGCCATCTACGGTGGCCTGCTCGCCGCGGTCGTCCTCGTGTTCTTCTCGCCGGTCGTGTCGGGGGCACCCACCTCGATGTTCAAGAACGCCGACTGGCAGTGGTTCCCGTTGAACAACCCGGGCATCATCTCGATCCCGTTCGGCTTCCTCTGCGGCTGGATCGGCACGATCATCTCCAAGGAGACCGACGAGCAGAAGTACGCCGAGTTGGAGGTGCGCTCCCTCACCGGTGCGGGCGCGCACTGACCGACCCGGCACACCCCACGGACCCGCGCGGCCTGCCCACAGCCGCGCGGGTCCGTCCCGTCTTGCCCGGTCCGTACCCGGTTCGAGCGGGCCTCCAGGTTCTCGCTGGCCATGGCGGGGTACGTAGGGACAAGGCGGTGGGTATCAATCGGTAGGCTTGCGCTCATGGTCGTAGTCCCGCGATTCGGAGCAGGTCACCGCGTCCTCGTCACCGGGGGTGCGGGATTTGTCCCGTCGCACCTCGTTGACGCGCTGCTGGCGCGCGGGTGCGCGGTGGTGGCCGTCGACAACTTCGTGACCGGGACCAAGGACAACGTGGCCCACCTGGCCGAGCACCCCGGCTTCACGCTTGTCGAGGCCGACGTGGCCGACGGGCTTCCGGATCACCATCCGGCCATCGCCCAGCGCTTCGACGCGATCCTGCACATGGCCTCGCCGGCCAGCCCGACCGACTTCACCACGCTCCCGATCGAGATCCTGCGGGTCGGCTCACAGGCCACGCTGTTTCTGCTCGACCGCGCGCTCAAGGACGGTGCCCGGTTCATCCTCGCCTCCACCTCCGAGGCGTATGGCGACCCGAAGGTGCACCCGCAGCCCGAGTCGTACTGGGGCAACGTCAACCCGGTCGGCGTCCGGAGTGTGTACGACGAGTCCAAGCGCTTCGCCGAGGCCGCCACGATGGCGTACCAGCGGCACCACGGGCTCGACGTGGGCATCGTGCGCATCTTCAACACCTACGGACCGCGGATGCGCCCGGACGACGGGCGGGCGGTGCCGACGTTCATCACCCAGGCGCTGCGCGGGGAGCCGATCACGCTGCACGGCAGCGGCACGCAGACCCGTTCCATCTGCTACGTCGACGATCTTGTCAACGGCATCCTGCTGCTGCTCGACTCGACCGAGACGGGGCCGATCAACTGCGGCACCGAGGACGAGTTCTCGATGCGCGAGCTGGCCGAGCTGATCATCCGGCTGACCCAGAGCGAGTCCGTGATCGCGTACCTGCCGCGCACCGCCGACGACCCGGAGATGCGCCGCCCCGACCTCACCCTCGCCCGCACGCGCCTCGGCTTCACCCCCAAGGTGGGGGTCGAGGAGGGTCTGCGCCGCACGATCGAGCATTTCACCCAGCGAGTAGGCAAGGTCAGCGCCCAGCGGGTCGGATGAGACTCCCGGGTTTGTGCCGCCTCGGCGTTGGCTGAAAGGCGGACGGGCATTCCCGACCTACCCTGAGTTACATGACAGCGACCAGGTCTTCCTACGGCGGCAGCTCCGGCCGGGCGTCCGTACCGGGCATGAAACAGCCCGATTCGGGACGAATCTCCGGCCGTGCCCACGTGCCCGGCACGGCTGCCCCCGGGCGGCCACCGGTGCGCTCGGCGGGTTCCGGCGGCCGGGGGCCTGGCGGCCCGGGTGGGCCCGGCGGTCCGGGTGGTCCGGTTTACCCGGGCGGCCGGCGGCCGCGCCTGCGTCCCCGCTGGGGGCGCATCGCACTCGTGGCGGGCATCGCGGTCCTCGTGCTCGGCCTGCTCGGCGGCCTGGGCCTGTGGGCGTACGTCAACGGCCTCGATGACGACCTGGCTCGCACCGACCCGTTCTCGGAGATCACCGGCGGCCGGCCGGCCAAGACGGTCGACGGCACGCTCAACATCCTGATGGTGGGCAGCGACTCCCGCGACCCGGACGCCAAGGTCGACACCGGCAGCGAGTGGCGTGCCGACACGATCATCCTGATGCACATCCCGGCCAGCCACGACAAGGCGTACCTGGTCTCCATCCCCCGCGACCTCTACGTGCCCATCCCGCAGGACGCGGGCGCCGAGTGCGGGAGCGGCCAGCGCGGAAAGATCAACGCGGCCTTCGCGTTCGGCGGCCTCCCGCTGGCGGTACGCACGGTGGAGTGCTTCAGCGACGTGCACATCGACCACGTGATGGCGATCGACTTCGGCGGCTTCAAGGAGGTCACCGACGCGCTCGGCGGCGTCGACCTCAACGTGGAGCGCACCATCACCTCGATCCACAAGCCCTACCGGACCTTCCACAAGGGCGTGCAGCACATGAACGGCGACCAGGCCCTCGACTGGGTCCGCCAGCGCAAGCAGTTCCCGGACGGCGACTTCGCCCGGGTGCGGCACCAGCAGGAGTTCCTGAAGGCGCTGATGGACAAGGCGGCGAGCACGGGCACGCTGACCAACCCGAAGAAGCTCAACTCGTTCCTCAAGGCGACGACCGACGCGGTGACCGTCGACGAGGGCTTCTCGCTGGTCGACATGGCGCTGCAGTTCCGCAGCCTGCGGGGTGAGAGCCTCCAGTTCTTCACCAGCCCGCACAAGGGCAGCGACACCATCAACGGCGAGTCGGTGGTGATCTCCGACAAGGAGAAAGCCCTGGCCATGTACCAGGCGATGGCCGCTGACAAGATGGAGGAGTGGGCGGCGGCCAATGCCTCGCCGGCCCCCAAGCAGGGTAGTTGATCGACAACCTTCGGTGGCGTAGCCGGATGTTTCCGGCTACGCCATCTGCTGTTAACCTTCTATCCCTCCAGTGGCTGTATCTTGCCCGCTGGACCTGACCCCCGGCGATCGGACCCAAGAATGCAGGTGGAGCGCGGCCAAAGGCGCCCCGGGATGGACGTCAGCACCCCGCGTAAACGCCGGCGGGACCCATTGTGGGCACGGCTGACGGTCATCTTCGGCGCGGTCCTCATGATGCTCAGCGGCACCGCGATCGTCGGCGCCCGCGTGGTCATCGGCAACGCCACCTCCAACATCGAGACCACCAACCTGCTCGGTGGCGCCGCGGCGGCCGCCGGGCCGAGTGGCAACAACATCAAGGGCGCGGTCAACCTCCTGCTCGTCGGCATCGACGCGCGGCCAAAGGGCAGCTCGGAGACGGCAGTGCTCGCCGACACGATCGTCGTGCTGCACATCCCGCCGAGCCACGACCAGGCGTACCTCGTCTCCATCCCGCGTGACTGGCGGGTGCAGATCCCGGCCTACCCCAAGACCGGCGCGGGCGCGACAACGGAAAAGATCAACGGCGCGTTCAGCAAGGGGTACCAGGGCGGCGGCACCGAGCTGGAAAAGCGTGCCCGCGGCGTCGACTCGCTCGCGCAGACCATCCACACGCTCACCGGCATCAAGTTCAACGGTGCCGCGATCATCGACTTCGCCGGCTTCGAGGCCGTGGTCAAGACGCTGGGCGGCGTCAACATGTGCGTCGACGAGCGCGCCGAGTCGATCCACCTGGGCATCGACAAAAAGGGCAAGATCTACAAGCTTTGGTACAAGGAGGGTGTCGGCATCCAGGACCTGCCCCCGGGCGCCAAGCCGGTGGTCCACGAAAAGGGCTGCCGCCGTATGTCCGCCCAGCTGGCCCTCGACTACGCCCGCATCCGCAAGAGCCTGTCCGACGGCGACTACGGCCGCCAGCGCCACCAGCAGCAGCTCATCAAGGCCATCGCCAAGGAGGCGACGAGCAAGGGCGTGATCACCAACCCGATCAAGCTCAACAACGTCATCAAGGCGGCGGGCAAGGCCTTCGTGCTGGACACCCAGGGCATCCCGGTCGAAGACTTCATCTTCACGCTCCGCGGCGTGGCGGCTAACGACCTGGTGCTGATCAAGACGAATGCCGGCAAGTTCAACACGCAGAAGGTAAACGGTCAGGAGTTTGAGCAGCTCAGCGAGGAGTCGATGCAGATGCTCGGCGCCGTCCGCGACGGCCGCCTGGCCGAGTTCGTGATCAGCAACCCCCAGTTCATCGCGAAGACCTAGCGCCCGCGGTATTCGAAGAATCGTCACTCTCTCCGCAAATCGGACCTAGCCTGGTCGTACGAAGACCGCCGCCGGGTCTGGAGGAGCGACGTCCACGATCGAGCAGGAAGCCGCGGCGCCCGACCCACCGGACCGGCCGCGCGCCCCACGCTGGGCCAAGGTCGTCCTCGGCATCGGGCTCGCGCTCATGCTCGTCTCCGCGGTCGGGATCGTGGGGCTGCGGGTGCTCGTGTCGCGCTACGAGCGCTCGGTCAGCCAGGAACATCTGCTCGACGAGGCGGCCCGCCAGCGCCGCACGGCCGTGAGCGGGCCACTCAACTACCTGCTCATCGGCTCTGACCTCCGCGCCAACGACCCGGAGGGCGGCCAGCGCGCGGACACGATCGTCATAGCGCACATCCCGGCCGGGTTCGGGCAGGCGTACCTCGTCTCCATCCCGCGCGACCTGCGGGTGGAGATCCCCGGCCACGGCACCGACAAGATCAATGCGGCTTTCTCGTACGGGCGGGCGCCGCTGCTCTCCGCCACGATCACGCAGCTCACCGGCGTCAGCTTCGACGGGGCGGCAATCATCGACTTCTCCGGCTTCCGGCGGGTGGTGGACCTGCTCGGCGGGGTGACGATGTGCGTGGACACCCGTACCCGCTCGATCCACACCGGCCACCAGTTCAACCTTGGTTGCCAGCAGATGAGCGGCGCTGTGGCGCTCGACTACGCCCGCCAGCGGTACGACCTGCCGGCCGGCGACTTCGACCGCCAGCGGCACCACCAGCAGCTCTTGAAGGCCATCATGGTGAAGGCGTCCGACGACGGTCTGGTCACCAACCCGTTCAAGCTGGATCAGCTGGTGCGGGCCGTCGGCTCGTCGCTGACCGTGGACACCAACGGCGTACCGCTGCAGGATCTGGTCTTCGCCCTGCGTGGCCTGCGCGCCGGCGACCTCGTGGGACTCCAGGTCCCGGCGCACGCCGAAATGCTCGGCGGCACCTCATACGCCCTGGTCGACGACCCTGCGCCCGGCCTCTTCGCGGCCCTCTCACAGGCGGATGTCGCCTCATGGGCAACCGCCAACCCCAAGTGGATCAACAAACTCTAGCTACAGTGGGCCGTGTGTTCGGACCTCACATTCCTACGGTGACCACGGCGGAGATCCCCGCCAACGCATACCTGCTCGACGTGCGTGAGCCCGACGAGTGGGAGGCCGGCCACGCGCCCGGCGCCCACCACGTGCCCATGATGGACATTCCCGCCCGCCTCGCCGAGCTGCCCACCGAGAGCGACATCGTCGTGGTGTGCCGCTCGGGAGGGCGTTCCGGGCAGGTGGTGGCATATCTGCTCGGCAACGGCTGGGAAAACGTGAGCAACCTCGAGGGCGGAATGCAGGACTGGGCTGCCACGGGCCGTGAGCTGGTCAGCGAGGACGGCAAGCCCGGCCGCGTTCTGTGAACAGCCCATCACGCAACAAAGCGGGACGGACACCGTGTGGGATAGGGAAAGCGCGGTGATAGCGAAATGGGAGTCCCACAGGGCAGACTCGGGGCATGCCGGAGCGTCCTGACTACGCCGCTCTGATCGCCGGACAGGCCGTCGTCATCGAGATGGCCAACTCCGGGGTCTCCGGCCTGCCGGTGGTCGGCCACCTGCTGGGCCTGGGTCAGCGCGCGCTGCACGCCGACGGCATGACCTTCGTGGAGTACGGGCCAACTGGCGGCCGCGTCATCGCCGCGAGCGGCGCCACCGACTGGACGCTCGGGCGCCCGGTCGACCCCGGCGCCCCGGCAAACGTGCGGCTGCTGGCCGGGCCGCAGAGCAGCGAGCTGTCGGCCGACGGGTTCGAGGCCGGCTTCGCCCACCAGCTGCGCGGCCGCGGCCTGCACCGGGCGATGCACGCGCGCACCGACATCGGCGGCGCGACGATCGGCAGCCTGTTTGCGTACTTCGCGGATGCCACCGGCACCGCCACCGCCGAGCACCACTCGCTCATGTCCTACCTGTCCAGCTGCATCGCCCATCTGTACAGCGACCAGGCCGGCCTCCCCGTCCACGGCGACGGGCCGGTGGTGGCCGCGCTCGCCGACGGCCTCGCGGTGGTCGACCGCGACCTGCGCATCCGCTTGTGGAACCCGGCGGCCGAGCAGGTCACCGGCCTCCCGGCGGACAAGATGCTCGGCGAGCGGCTTCCGTTCCCCGTGCCCGCACCCGGCCAGGTGCTCGACCACCGGTTCGACGACGGCCGCTGGCTGAAGGTCACCGCTGGCGAGCTCCCGGGGGCGTATGAGTCACGCGTCGTCACCTTCCGTGACACCACGGACCAATACCGGCGCGACCACGATCGCGACCTATTCGTCGCGGTGACCAGCCACGAGCTGCGCACGCCGGTCACCGTCATCAAGGGATACGCCGACACGCTGAGTAACCACTGGAGCTCGCTCTCGGAGCTCGACCGGCTTGAGGCGGCCCGCGTGATCGGGCTGCGGGCGGGCGAGCTGGCCCGCCTCGTCGACCGCCTCCTCTCGGCGGCCAACGACGGCGGTCAGGTCGGCGGCGCGCCGCCCACCCCGTTCGACCTCGTGGATGCGCTCCGCACGGCGGCGGTCACGCTCCCCGCGGACCTGCGCCGGCGCCTCACCTTGGATCTTCCCGACGACCTGCCGAAGGCGTTCGGCGACCGGGCGAGCATGACCACCGTGCTCACCGAGCTGGCGACCAACGCGGAAAAGTACTCGAATCCCGGCACCGTCGTGGAGGTCACCGCCGAGGCGGAGGAGCGCACGGTGGTCTTCCGGGTTAGCGACCGCGGCATCGGGGTACGACCGGAGCACGTCGAGCGGGCGTTCGACCGGTTCTGGCAGGGTGAGCAAGGAGACCGGAGGAGGTATCCAGGGACCGGTTTGGGCCTCTATCTCGTTAGAAGGATTGTTGAGCGGCAAAACGGGTGGGTCTCCCTCCGTCCTCGCAAGGGGGCGGTACCGTCGCAGAGGTGCGACTCCCGCGCGGATAGGTGAGGGCAGGAGGCACGATGGTCTCGATGGCACTGGCCGAGCGGGCCTGGTGTGTAGTCATCCCGCACCACCCACGTGGAGCGAGGATCGCTCGCCAACGCCTCACCAACGAGCTTCGCGGCGCGGTCCATCCCTCCCTCCTCGCCGATGCCGTCGCCGTGCTGGCCGAGCTGGTGGGCAATGCGGTGCGCCACGCGAGCCCGCTGCCCGGTGGCGTGATCCGGGTGGCCTGGCGCCTGCGCCCCGCCGACGCGGGGATCGAGCACGACACGGTGGAGGTGCGGGTCACCGACGGCGGGGCGACCGCCGAGCAGCCGCGCATCCGGGCGATCCCGACCGACGCCATCGACGGGCGCGGTCTGAGCATCGTGGCCGCCCTCTCCGACCGGTGGGGCGTCGACCGCGACGGCCTGGGGCAGAGCGTCTGGGCGGAGCTGTCGGGCACTTTCGACCACGAACGGCGGGAAAGTCCGTGATCGGACGCGCCTTTGCCCCCACGTCGCGCGCGTAGAGCCTAGGCTGGGGCGCTGTGAGCGAGCGAACCCGGAGGCAGAGTGAGTAAGCGTCGGAAGAACTCCCGGTCCGCCGAGGCGGCTCCCAAGCGCCAGAAGCTGCGTGACGTCTTCGTGCCCCGCCCCTTCGAGGGCCTGGCCGACGAGGCCGAGTGGATCGCACTGCGCGAGCTTGTGCCCGCCGCGTCGGCGCCCCTGCGGCTCACTCCCGAGCTGGTGGAAAAGTACGGCGACCGGACCGTCACCCTTGCCACGGTGCTGCCGATGGCGTGGCCGGCGATGACCAAGCCGGACGGTCGGGTCTTCGTCGGGCTCCAGCGTCACGTGCAGTCCGGCGACATCTCCCGCGACCTCGCGGTGGCCCTGCTCTCCGCGCTGGAGACCGAGCCGGGTGGCACGGTCGCCGTGCCGGCCCTGCCCGGCGAGGGCCCGCGCCTGCAGGACATCCTGGTCGACGGCGCGCTCGACGTGAGCATGCACGACACGTTCGAGTTCTGGCTGGACGCCGACGCGGCCGAGGACCCGAACGTCAAGGCGTCGCTGGAGCGGGCCAACGCGTCGATCTACCCGACCGTGCGGCTGGCGGCGGCCAAGGCGGCGTATTGGTGCCGGGTGCCGGAAAAGGGCCACGTGCGCTGGGTGCTGCCGGACGACGAGGACGCCGCTCTCAACGCCCTCGCCCGGCTCGCCGGCACGGGTGAGCTGCTGCTGGGTGAAGGCACCAAGTTCGCCGGCATGTTCCGCGCCCACGGCCGCCTCGTGCCGGTGTGGGACATCCCCCGCGACCCGGAGGCGGCCGAGTGGGAGGCGCCGGTGGCTGACTTCGCCAAGCGGTACGCCGACGCGCTCGCCGACGACAGCCAGCTGGACGCGGCCGCCCGCCGCGCCAAGCAGGGCCTGCTGGGCCGCCAGCTCACCCTGCGCTGAGCGCTGCCGGCCCGCCGGCTCTCACGCCCCGGTTTTGAGCGGGTCGCGGACCATCGGGCAGGACATGCACCGCGGGCCACCGCGGCCGGAGCCCAGCTCGGAGCCGGGGATCGGGATCACCTCGATGCCCGCCCGTTCGAGCTGGGCGTTCGTCTCGACGTTGCGCTCGTAGGCGACGCACAGGCGCGGCTCGATGGCGAGGGTGTTGTTGCCGTCGTCCCACTGCTCCCGCTCGGCGGTGACCGGGTCGAGCCCGGTGTCGATGACCCGGAGCGCGTCGAGGTCCATCGCGTCGGCCGCGGCCCGCAGAAACGGCGCCGGGCCGTCCACCTGCGGCTCGCCGTCCTCGCCGGCCACCACTGTGTACGCCACGAGCGCGTCGGCCACGTTCGGGTACATCAGCACCGCGTCGACGTCCACCATGGTCACGATGGTGTCGAGGTGCATGGTGGCCCGCTCCTGGGCGATCGGCACCACGAGGATCGTGTGGGCGAGCCCGTCCGCGAAGATCCGGCGGGCCAGGCGCTCGGCGCCGGCCGGTGTGGTCCGCTCCCCCACGCCGACCGCGATCACCCCCGGCGCCAGCAGCAGGACGTCGCCGCCTTCCACCGGTTCGAGGGTGGGCTCGTAAACGAAGTCGGTACCGGCGAAGCGCGGGTGGTACCGGTAGATCGTGTGCAGGAGCGTGGTCTCCCGCCGGCGGGCCGGCATCGCGAGGCTGCTGACCGCGGCCCGGTCCCGCACCCAGGCCGACGAGTCGCGGGTGAACAGGAGGTTGGGCAGCGGGTCGATGATGAACTCGTGCTGGTCCATCAGGGCGTAGACCAGGCCGTCGGTGCGGCCGCGCAGCTCCTCGTGTGCGAGCCCGGCGATGAGTACATCGGACAGTCCCGCCGGGTCCAGGTAGGTCAGGTGGTCGGAGACGCGGCGGCGCAGGGTGTCGCCGAGCCGGGGGTCGGCGAGCACCAGGCCGGTCAGCTCGGCCCGCGCCTCGCCGACCGCGAGGGTCTCGGAGAGCAGCGCGCTGAGGTAGAGCACCTCCACGCCGCGGTTGCGGAGGGCGCCCGCGAAGGCGTCGTGCTCCTCCTGCGCGCGGCCCACCCAGGGGATCGCGTCGAAGAGGAGCGAGTCGCTGTTTCGGGGGGTCAACCGCGCCAGTTCAGGCCCGGGGCGGTGGAGGAGCACTGTGACGAGTCTTCCAACCTCGCTGTCCACGTAATGGGCCACAATGGTCAGCGTAGTCAGTCAGGTAGCACCATCTGACAAAAGAGGCGGGTCGTGAATGCGGCTTTCATCCCCACTCACTCCCCGGTCACTCCTTCTTGAGTACCCGCTCAACCACGTACCGTAGTGAAACCACAACTAGAGAGACCTTTTGCCGGAGGTCGCGATGACCGTCTTCCCTGCGCGTCGTGCTGTCCCCCCGCAGCGGGCGCTACCACCCGCTGGCCAGTCCCCGTCAGGTGATGGCCAGCCAGCGCTGCTCGAAGCGGTTCGACCAACACCACTGGAGTGGGCTCGCAGGCGCCGCGCCGAGCGTGACGCCCGACGCGTGGAAGCCGCCGGTGCCCGCGCTCTCACCCGTCTGGACCACCTCGGCCCCGCGTGGCATGTGGTCGACTGGCCCCGCACCGACGCTCCCGCCGCTCTCCTTGAGCTTGAGGGCCGCGCGCGCGACGAGCGGGCCGGTTTCCTGGCGATCGGGCCGAGCGGCATCTTCGCCGTCACCGTGGCCGACCACGGCCGCGCCCGCGTGATGATCGCCGGTGACGTGGTGCAGATAAATGGCAAGCGCCCGGCGTATTTCGCCGAGGCACGCCGTGACGCCAAGCGTGCGGCCAAGGCGCTCTCCGCCGCCGTGGGCATCACCGTGCCGGTCACGCCCGTGCTGACCTTCGTCGGCTCGGGCCAGATCAGCGTCTACGGGCTGCCCAAGGACTGTCTCGTGGCCACCCACCGCGAGCTCGACCGCCTTCTGGTGGCCGGCGGGCAGAAAATCACGCCCGCGACGGCGGAAAAGCTCTCGCAGGTTGCACGCCACCCGTCCACATGGCTCAACGCTCCGTACCGGTCGGCTGCCAACTACCGGTGGTACGAGGACGGCCGAACGGCCGCTGACAAGAGGGGTGCTCGCCGGTAGCGTGCCAGCCAGCCGTACCGGACAAACCCGCCGGAAGGATCGGGGTCGGCGCTTCGCGTCGAAACCGGTTAGCGTAGCGGTTGGCCGGCGGAGTGTATTGGAGGCGCGGGGTGGCGCACGTCGAACTCTCCATTTCGGAAGCGTTCGTGCCGGAAGCTCGCGCGACCATACAGCCGGAGCAGCTTGGCAGCCTTGAGCTGTGGGCGCACACCGTCGCCGCGGCGGGTGAGCCGTGCATGCTCATCGACGTCGAGATGGCGATCGTGGCTATCTCGGAGTCGGCGTGCCAGCTGCTCGGGCTGGGCAATCCGGGCGACGCCACCGGTGAGAGCCTTGTGGAGGGTGCGCTCCGCCTCGTCGACTTCACCCAGGCGCGCACCGAGCTGCCCGACGTCGAGATCGAAAAGATCCCGCCGGTGCTCGCCATCTCGTCCGGCCGCCTGGCGCGTGGCCTCCTCCGCGTCCAGTCGGGCGTCGAGGGCGAAGCGGCGACGGTCGACGCGATTGCCACGCCACTGCACGACGGTGGCCAGGTGTCGGGCTCGCTCACCTTCTTCTGCGAGGTGTGAGGGCCCCTCGATCTCCACCAATCGGCCGTATCCGCCTACCATGGACTCGGCCGTCTCGGCCGTCCAATGACGCCGGTTGATGTTCGAGGAGCCGCGTGCCTGCCCACGCCCGCACCGCCAGGAGCGGTGCAGCCGTGATCACCGTCGCCGCGCGCGCCGGTGCCGCCGCTGTCGCCATCGCCACCCTGGCCGCCGGCTGTGGCGTCCCGCCCGAGCTGCGTGACCCGCCCGGCAGCGTCGTCCCCTCGCCGGCGACCGCGCCACCCACCGCTTCCCCACCGCCGGTCGCCTCCGACCTGCCACCGATCGGCGGGCCCAGCGCGACACCGACCTTCGGCGAGGCCGCCGCGGTGCTGTGCCACGGCCAGCCGAGCGCCACGCAGGTGATGGCCCTGCTGCGAAGCTCCTCCGGCATACTCCCCCGCAACACGCGGGCCACGGTGCGTTCGGACACCCCGCTCTGCGCCGGCACCTGGCAGTACAGCGTGATCGAAGTCGCACAGCGCGACCCGCTCCTGGTCGTGACCCGCGGCGCACCCGGCTCGCTGACGCTCGTGGCAGCCGGCACCAACGTCTGCAACATCCCGGTCCGCACCAGCGCGCCCGCCGGCATCCGCAAGGTGGCCTGCGAGGCAGGTCCGGCCCCCGGCACGGTCTAGAGATCGTTACGCCCTCGCCCAGCTTGGTGACCATGGCCTGCGAGCGAAACCATCCCGACTAGGCTGGTGGCATGCCCGGCGTGCCGCCCACCCACTTCGTGTTCCTCGGTCCTGAGGCCACCTTCACCGAGCAGGCGCTGCTCACCCTTCCCGCCGCCACGCGCGGCACCCGCACGCCGGCGCGCAGCGTCCCCGAGGCGCTCGACGCGATCCGTGCGGGAGAGGCCGATGCGGCGCTCGTCCCGCTGGAAAACTCGATCGGCGGCGCGGTGGGCGTCACGCTCGACGAGCTCATCGACGGCCCGCCGCTGGTTATCACGCGGGAGGTGGTGATCCCGGTCGAGTTCGTGCTCGGCGCGCGCGAGCCGGTGGGGTTCGACCAGATCCGCACGGTCGCCGCGCACCCGCAGGCCTCCGCGCAGTGCCGGGGCTGGCTGCGCACCCACCTGCCGCAGGCCACCGTCGTGGACGTGCTCTCCAACTCGGCCGCCGCAATCGCCGCGGCCGAGGGTGAGTACGACGCGGCCATCTGCGCGCCGATCGGTGCCAGCCGTTACCGGCTCACCCTGCTCGCCGAGAAGATCTCCGACCACCCGGACGCGGTCACCCGCTTCGTGCTTGTGTCCCGGCCGTCCTCGGCGCCCGAGGCGACCGGCGACGATGTGACCTCGCTCGCGGTCTTCATCTCGCACGACCGGGTGGGCGCGCTGCTCGCCGTCCTCATGGAGCTGGCCGTGCGGGGGATCAACCTCACCCGCATCGAGTCCCGGCCCACGGGCGAGCGCCTCGGGCGGTACGCGTTCTTTCTCGACTGCACCGGACACGTCTCCGACGACCGCCTCGGCGAGGCGCTGCAAGGGCTGCGCCGGGTCTGCGCCGATGTGCGCTTCCTCGGCTCGTACCCGAGGCATCGCGCGGTTGACGACGAGCGGCCGGTCCCCGCGCCGGCCGGACTCTCCGATGTGGACTATGCCGACGCGGCGGCGTGGTTGGCACGCATCCGCGCGGGCGAGATCAGCTAGGCCCTGTTTGAAAGGCTAGCCGCCGAGCAGGCCGCCCAGGCCGCCGCTCTGCTGCTGACCGCTGCCTTGCACCGGCGGCTCCTCGGAGGGCTGCACCACCACGAAGCCCTGGCCCGCGAAGCTCATCGTGAACGCCTCACCGGTGCGCCGGCCCAGCAGCGTGCCGAGGCCGAGCTGCTCGGCGCGGTGGTAGCCGGTCTGCAGGTTGGCCGACCAGCACACCGCGGCCTGCGGGTCGACGAAGGTGGGCTGGTCCACGTTGAGCACGACAGGGGTGCCCTTGGTGGTCACCGCGATCCGGCCGTGGCCGCTGAAGACGCAGTTGAACAGGCCGGCGGCGGAGAGCATCCCCATGCCCTGCACCATCCGGATGTCGTACTGCAGGGTGGAGTCGAAGGCCAGCACGCTCGATCCGTTGATGGACAGCGCGTCACCGGGCTCCAGGTCGATGAGGTGCACGTCCGACGCGAGGTCGGCGAGGAAGACGTCGCCGTGGCCGCTCATCTTCATCAGCGGGACGCCCTCGCCGGTCAGCTTCTGCTTCAGAAACTTGCTGATGCCGCCGGAGCCGAGTGCCTGAAACTGGACCTGGCCCTGGTAGGCGACCATGGCGCCGGTGCGGGCCATGCACTCGCCGTTGAGCTCAATCTTCAACATCTTGGAGTTCTGCAGCCGCATGCCGGGCTGCGCCGACTCCTTCTCAAGGTTCTCCGCGGAGAACAGCGCGCTACGCATGCCTGGGAGGGTAGGCGGCGCAGGCAATAGTGGATCTCGGTCGTTCAGCCCCAACCGAGCTCGTGCAAGCGCTCGTCGTCGATGCCGAAGTGGTGGGCGATCTCGTGTACCACCGTGATGGCCACCTCTTCGACCACGTCGTCCTCGGTGTCGCAGATGCGCAGCGTCGGGTTTCGGTAAATCGTGATGCGGTCGGGCAGCACGCCGCCGTAGTCCCACCCTCGGCTGGTGAGCGCGTACCCCTCGTAGACGCCGAGCAGGTCGGGCTCGCCTGGCGGCGATTCGTCTTCGACCAGGATCACCACATTGCTCATCAGGCCGAGCAACTCTTCGGGCACCTCGTCGAGGGCCTCGCTGACCAGCTCTTCGAACCGCTGCCGGCTCATCTCGACGGGCACAGCACTCATTCTGCCCGAACGACAGGGGTGACCGACGGCGCCGGAGTGCCGGCGCCGCCGGGGAAAATACGGAGGGTCAGGCCAGCTGAGCGTTGAGGGTGATCTCGGCGCCGGGCGAGAGCAGCCGGGAGATCGGGCAGTTTGCCTTGGCGCCCTCGGCGATCTTCAGGAAGTCGGCCTCGTCGATGCCCGGCACCTGGCCGACCGTCTCCAGGTCGATACGGGTGACGGTCATGCCGGCGTCGGTCTTGTCGAGGTGCACCTTGGCGGTCGTCTCGACCGAGTCCGGGGTGAAGCCGGCGTCGGCGAGGCCCTTCGAGAAGGCCATCGAGAAGCAGCCGGCGTGGGCGGCGCCGATGAGCTCCTCGGGGTTGGTCCCTTCGCCCTCTTCAAAGCGGGACTTGAACGAGTAGTTCCCCTCGTATCCGCCCTTACCGGTGCGGATAGTGCCGGAACCCTCGGCGAGATTGCCCTGCCAGCGGGCAGATGCGGTGCGGATAGGCATGAGCCCGACGCTAGCCCAATCGGCACCGCGATGCGACGATCCGGCTATGACCCGGAAGGTGGCGTTGGTGGGTGGCGGCGCACTCGTGGTGGCCGGGTTCGTGCTGGCGTTGCTGGCCCTCGCGATGCCGTGGGCGCACTTCCGCCTCGCGGTGGACGTACCGGTGCAGGGGCGCGACCTCGACCACTCCGGTGGTATAGCCGTCTTTCAGCTCGAGCTCGGCTGGTGGTACGTGCTCGCCCTTTTCGCGGTGCTCGGCCTGGTCGCGGGTGCCGCGGCGGCCACCGGCGGTGCGGCCCGGGGCGCGGGCGTGGCGGCACTCGCGGTCAGCGTGATCGGCATGCTCCTGGCCAGCCTGGTCGGGCGCGGGCCGCCGGCGCGTCGGTGGACACGGTGGTCAGCGGCCTCGCGATGGTCGACGTCCGCGCGGCACGAGGCCCCGGAGTGGGGTACGGCGTCGCGGCGCCGCTGGTGTTGGCGCTCGGTGGCGCCCTGTTGTCGGTCCGCACCCAGCAAAACTGATGCCTATCCTGGGTGTGGGCTGAGGCAGGAGGTGCGTGATGCGGACGACGCGGCACGCTATGCGGAGACGCGGGTGGTCATGCTGAGCACGCTGGAAAAAGAGAGCCTGTAGCCATGTCGCAGGAGCCACAGGCGGAGATCGGCGCGCGGCTGGACGAGCCGGCGGTTGTGGAGTTCGGGGCCGACGAGCCGGTCCGCAAGCGCCCTCGGGTGTCGCAGGTTTTCACGGCCGTACGCCGGGACTGGCGGATGGTGCCCATCCTCGCCGGGCTGAGCGCGATCGCCGTGTTCGCGTCGCTGCTCGGCGAGTGGCAGGTCACCACCTTCACCCAGCCGGACCTCTTCGGCCCCGGACAGACACCGCCGATCTCGGCCGGCCTCCCGGAGCTGGGTGCGTACGCGACGGGGTACCTCATCGGGGTATTCGCCCTTGTGGCCTGCGCGGGCCTCGTCCTTTTCGGGCGACCGGCGATGCGCGACCAGGTGCGGATCCTCGGACTGTCCGCCGCCGGCGTCACCGGCGCGCTCCTGGTCGGCGCGGCCTTCTGGTTGGACGGCACGAGCGCCGCGATCCCGTCGGCCTACCTCGTCGGGCCGCAGGGGCCCACCCTGGAGTTGGAGTACGGGCGGGGCCTGACCATGGCGTTCCTTGGTGTGGCCGGGTTCGCGCTCGCGCTGTTCCTGGCTGGCCGCCTCATGGCGCCGCCACCCGCGCAGCCGGTCCGGTCCGCGTCGGCTGGCGATGACGAGCCGGCGGCGCAGGCAGAGGCGGCCGAGGTGGATTGGCCGTGGCGGCGGCCGAGGGCGGCACCGGAGCCGGACGATCTCGACAGCGACCTCCCGCCGCCGGCCGATCTCACGGTTGGGCCGACGGCACCGTTCGTGCCCATGCAGGACGGCAAGGCGGGCCTGCCCGACGGAAAACGGGATGCTCCGAGCACGTAGGCTTTTGTTCTGTGATGGACCTCCGCCTGCTCCGCGACGACCCCGACGCTGTCCGTGCCAGCCAGCGAGCGCGTGGTGAGTCCGAGTCCCTTGTCGATGACCTGCTGCGCGCCGACGAGGAGCGCCGTGCGGCGGTGCAGGCCTTCGAGGTGCTGCGCGCCGAGCAGAAGTCGCTGGGCAAGCAGGTCTCGCAGGCCAAGGGCGAGGAAAAGGCCGCGCTCCTGACACGTACCAAGGAGTTGTCGGCCGAGGTGAAGGCGGCCGAGGCTGCCGCCACCCAAGCCGAGCAGGCACTGCGTCAGGCGCAGTTGGCCGTGCCCAACGTGGTGGAGGATGGCGCGCCCGCGGGCGGCGAAGACGACTTCGTGGTGCTGCGCGAGGTCGGGCAGAAGCCGAGCCTCGACAGCCCGCGTGACCACCTTGAGCTGGGTGAGGCATTGCGCGCGATCGACATGGAGCGCGGCGCGAAGGTCTCCGGCAGCCGTTTCTACTTCCTCACCGGCGTGGGCGCGCTCCTGGAGCTCGGCCTGCTGCAGCTCGCGATCTCCCAGGCCGTGGAGTACGGCTTCACCCCCGCCATCCCGCCCGTGCTGCTCAAGCCGGAGTCGATGGAGGGCACCGGCTTCCTCGGCGCGCACGCCAGTGAGGTCTACCGGCTGGAGGCGGACGACCTCTTCCTGGTCGGCACGAGTGAGGCGCCGCTCGCGGCGTACCACTCGGGCGAGATCCTCGACCTGGAGCAGCCCACGCGGTACGCCGGCTGGTCGACCTGCTTCCGCCGCGAGGCCGGGTCGCACGGCAAGGATGTGCGCGGAATCCTGCGGGTGCACCAGTTCGACAAGGTGGAGATGTTCAGCTTCTGCCGGCCCGAGGTGGCGCACGACGAGCACCTGCGGCTGCTCGCGTGGCAGGAGGAGATGCTGGCCAAGGTCGAGGTGCCGTACCGCGTGATCGACGTGGCCGCCGGCGACCTGGGCACGAGCGCGGCCCGCAAGTACGACTGCGAGGCGTGGGTGCCGTCGCAGGGCCGGTACCGCGAGGTGACGTCGACGTCGAACTGCACGACGTTCCAGGCCCGCCGCCTGGGCATCCGCTACCGCGACGAGGACGGCAAGACCCAGACGGCCGCCACGCTCAACGGCACGCTCGCCACCACCCGCTGGCTCATCCCGATCCTGGAAAACCACCAGCAGCCGGACGGCTCGGTGCGGGTGCCCAAGGCGCTCCAGCCCTATCTGGGTGGGCGTGACGTGTTAGAGCCCGTGTGACCTCCGCGTCGCACGAAAGTCATGGATGAGTAGCGGTCGGTGAGGTACGGTTGCTCCCCCGCCGGTGCTGGAGCGGAGTCACCGCCCCCGGTCCCGGCCGGGTGAGGAGGGACCATGCCGCGCCCGGGACTGCCGAAACTCATCGCCACCGACCTCGACGGCACGCTGGTGCGCAGCGATGACACGGTGTCGGAGTTCACCCACCAGGTGCTCGACCGTGTGCGGGGGGCCGGCATCCCGATCGTGGGCGCGACGGGGCGCGGGCCGCGGCTCGCCGAGCTGACTCGCAACGACATCCGGGCGGCCGACTACCTGGTGATGGCCGGCGGCGGGCGGGTCATCGACCAGACCGACCCGGCGGGTCCGGTGATCCTGCGTGACGAGCGTCTCCCCGGCGAGGTGCTGGCAAAGCTGATCACCGACATCGAGGCGAGGGTCGGGCCGCTGACCGTGATGGTCGAGGCGCTCGACGGGCCGGACTCGCCGCTGTGGGGCGATTTCGACCCCTTCTGGCGGTACCCGGAGCGCTTTGAGCAGCGTTCCCGGGCCGACTGCCTCAGCGGCACCGTGATCAAGGCGTTCGCCCGCACGGTCGACCACGACGTCGACACGCTGCTGGCCACCGCCCGCGAGATCGTGCGGCCGGACCAGGCGTCGGTGACGCAGGCGGGCCTCGGCTTCGTGGAGATCTGCCCGCCCGGTGTCGACAAGGCCACCGGTCTCACCGTCGTGGCCGACCTGCTCGGCGTCGACCCGGCGGAGGTGCTGGTCTTCGGCGACATGCCAAACGACATCCCGATGTTCGAGTGGGCCGGCTGGGGGCGCGTCGCGGTCTCCAACGCCCACCCGACGGTGCGCCTGCTCGCCGACGAAGTGACCTTGCGCAACGACGACGACGGCGTGGCGGTCTACCTCGATCGGCTACTGTCCCGTTGATGGGAGAGTTGCCGCGCCTGGTCGCCACGGATCTCGACGGGACGCTGGTGCGGCAGGATCGCTCGATCAGCCCGCGCACAGCCGACGTGCTGGCCCGGATCGCCAAGCGGGGCACGCTTGTCGTGATGGTCACCGGCCGCCCGGTGCGGTGGCTCAGCCAGGTGTACAACCAGCTGCACGAGCCGCTCCCGGCCATCTGCGCCAACGGCGCCGTCGTCTACGACCCGGGCACCGACCGCGTGCTGCGCGCCAATCCGCTCGCCCCTGACCTGCTCGCCGAGGTGACCCAGCGGCTGCGTGCCGAGGTGCCCGGCGCGGTCTTCGCGGTCGAGGTCGCGGACGGGCGTGAGCTGCGCCACGACGCCGAGTGGCCGGTGCTGTGGGACGCCGAAGACCCGTCGATCCGGGTCCTCGCCACGCCCGAGGAGGTGGCCTCGGTGCCGGCGGTCAAGCTGCTCATCCGGGCCGGCCGCCGCGACCCGGACGCGTTCGTCCAGATCGTGGCGGCGGCGCTCGGCGGGCTGGCGGAGGCGACGCACTCGTCGTACTCCGGCCTGATCGAGATCTCGGCCGCGGGCGTGACGAAGGCGGCCGGGCTGGCCTGGTTTTGCGAGCAGCACGGCATCGAGCCGGCCGAAGTGGTGGCATTCGGTGACATGCCGAACGACGTGCCGATGCTGACCTGGGCCGGCCGCGCCGTCGCCGTCGGAAACGCCCACCCCGCCGTCCGCGAGATCGCCGACGACGTGACGCTGTCGAACGACGAGGACGGGGTCGCCGCGTACCTCGAGGACCTCTTCGAACTGGAGAGCCAGCCCTAGTGGTGACCGGGGTTTGGTTGTGCGACCGCGGAGGGTGAGGCCGCGGGAGCAACGGTCCGGACCACCGCGGACGTCGCGGTAGCCCGGATCTCTCGAAGCTCTTGTGGGTCCTAGAGGTACTGGCCGGTGCGGCCGCTTTCGCCCGGCTGCGGGGGCTGCTGGCCGCCGGGCATGCCGGGCATGAGGCCGCCGGGCACCGCGGGCAGTGCGGGACGGCCGCCGCGCATCTGCTCCAGCTGCAGGCGGGCGGCCATCTGCTGGGCCACCAGCGCGGCCTGGATGCCGTGGAAGAGGCCCTCCAGCCAGCCGACCAGTTGCGCCTGCGCGACCCGCAGCTCGCCCTCGCTCGGCGTCACGCCCTCTTCGAAGGGCAGCGACAGGCGCTCCAGCTCGTCGCGCAGCTCGGGCGCGAGGCCGTCTTCGAGCTCGGTGATCGAACGCTTGTGGATCTCGCGAAGTCGGCTGCGGCTGGCCTCGTCGAGCGGCGCGGCCTTCACCTCTTCGAGGAGCTGCTTGATCATGCTGCCGATGCGCATGACCTTTGCCGGCTGCTCGATCAGTCGCGACGGATCCTCGCCATCGGACTCCGCGTCGGTATCGACGGTGCCGACCGGACGTCCGTCCGGACCGACCACCACGACGGTGCCCGGGGAAGGGCCGGGCTCTTCCGGATTGCGGGGTGCTTCGGTCATGCCGTCCATCTTCGCTCAGGTGCCTCGGCCGGCGGGCACCGGTGGGGCAACTCCGGGGTCCGGCGTCGGGATAGCGTCTCGGCATGTCCAGCGACCCCCGCGGTGTCCTCCACCGACAGACCCCGCCGCCGGACGCCACAGTGCGGTATGGCGACCATCCCGACCAGATCGCTGACGTGCGGATGCCCCCACCCGGTGCCAAAGCACGCCCCCTGGTGATCCTGGTGCACGGCGGCTTCTGGCGGTCGGAGTGGGATCGATCACACACCTCGCCACTCGCCATCGAGCTGGCCGCGGCGGGTTACCCCGTCGCCCAGCTGGAGTACCGGCGGACCGGGCAGCCGGGCGGCGGTTGGCCGGGCACGTTCGCCGATGTCGTGGCCGGCATCACCGCTGTGCCGCAGCTGATGGGGCTGGGCTGGTCCCCGCCGCTGCTGCTCGGGCATTCGGCGGGTGGCCACCTGGCGCTCTGGTACGCGCTTGCCGGCCCCACGCCCGTGCTCGGTGTCGTGGCCCTCGCCCCGGTCGCCGACCTGGCCGAGGCGCACCGGCTCGATCTCGACCGCGGCGCGGTGGCCGCACTGCTCGGCGGCGGGCCGAACGATGTGCCGGATCGGTACGCGGAGGCCGATCCTTCCGCCCGCACGCCTCCGGGTGCACGGAGTGTGATCATTCACGGCGCTCGCGACCGCCACGTTCCGGTGGAGATAAGCCGGAAGTACACCGCGACCGCACGCGCCGAAGGTGGGGATGTTTCACTTATCGAACTACCTGACGTAGAACATTTCGCCCTTATCGACCCCCAGTCGACGGCCTGGCCGGTGGTGAAGCGGTCGCTGCAATCGATGCACCCTTGATCAACCTGGTCCGGTAGGGCGGCGCTCTGCGTGCCGGAGCGCTCGCTCTGGGTCCCAGGTTGAAAAAGCTTCATTGACGCAGCGTCGCGAACCGGGTAGACAGCCGTGTGGGCCGCGATCCGGCCCTCGACCTCGGGAAAGGGTGACCGTGCCCCAGATAGACCGCCGGCAGGCGCTGAAACTCTTCGCGGCGCTCGGCGCAGCCGGATTCGCGGCCGCGTGCGCCTCCGACGAGAGCGCCGACAACGAGCCACAGCTCAGCGACGACCCGGTCCGGATCGGACTCGTGGCGCCGCAGACCGGCCCGCTGAAGGTGATCGGTGACGAGCTCGTCAACGGCTTCCAGCTCTACCTCCAGCTCAACCAAAACCGGCTCGGCGGCCACCCCGTCCAGCTGGTGACGGCCGACGAGGGTGCCGACGCCAAGTCCGCGAAGGCCGCCGTCGAGTCACTGCTCCAGCAGGGCGCGCTCGCGCTCACCGGTGTGGCCAACTCCGCCTCGCTCGCCGGCATGCGAGACACGATCGAGGGCGCCACGGTGCCCCTCCTCGCCACCAACGGCGTTCCCGGCACCCTGCAGGGCGTGCTGTACATCTGGTCCGCCTCGTTCGTCGACAGCGACCCGAGCCAGGCGCTCGGTGGCTACCTGACGGGCATCGTGCCGGCCAGCCAGCGGGTGGCCGTGATCGCACCCACCGACGACACAGGCCGGGACGCGGTGGACAAGTTCCGGCAGACGTTCGGCGCGACCGACGCGCGGCTCATCGAGACCTTCTGGACCCAGGCGACCACCGCACCCGGCAAGGACTTCTTCCGCCCGACGCTCGGCCAGCTCAAGACGAGCGGCGCAGACGTGGTGTATGCGTTTTACACCGGGCCGGCCGCCGTCGAGTTCGTGAAGCAGTACCGGTCGGAGGGGCTCGACGCGACCGTCTACGCGCCCGGCGGCTTCACCGAGGGCACCGCCATCGAAGACATGGGCGACGAGGCGGCACAGGGCATCTACACCGCCATGAACTACTCGGCCGACCTCAACAACGCCGCCAACCGCCTCTTCGCCACGGCGTACCAGCGCGAGCACGACCTGCTGCCCTCGGCGTCCGCCATGGCGTCCTACGACGCGGCGCAGGTGCTCGACCGCGCCATCCGGCTGTGCCGAGGGCGCCCCACCGCGCAGCAGGTCAACCTGATGCTCGGCCGGGTGGGCCAGATCGACAGCCCGCGCGGGACGTGGCAGTTCAACCAGCCGCGCACACCGCAGCAGCGCTGGTACCTGCGGCAGGTGCGGCCCGACGGCCAGGTCATGTCGAACGTGCTGCTGAGCGAGCTCGCGACGCTCGGCTAGAAGCGTTGTTCTGTGCGGGAGGCCGGCGCGACGGCCCCCCGCACAGGCTCAGGGACGCAGCTCAGCGACGCAGCACTTGACGCTGCCGCCACCCTTCTTCAGCTCGGAGAGCTCGACCAGCACCGGTGTGTAGCCGGCCGCCTCGACCTTGCGCGCCATGCCGATGGCCTCGCTGTTGAGCACCACGTTGCGGCCGTCGCTGACCAGGTTGAGACCGAAGGCGTACGCGTCCGCCTCGTCGGCAAGCACCGCGTCCGGGAAGAGCTGGCGCAGCACCTGCTGCGACCCGGCCGAGAAGGCACCCGGGTAGTACGTGATCGTGCGGTCGTCGAGCGCCGCCAGCGCGGTGTCGAGGTGGTAGAAGCGCGGGTCGACGAGGTGCAGCGAGACCGCCGGCCGGCGCAGCATGTCCTGGGCCTCGGCGTGCGCGTCCGGCTCGGTGCGGAAGCCGTAGCCGGCGAGGATCAATCCGCCGTACGCCGCGGGCAGGTACGCGAAGTCGCCCTCGCCCTCGTTTGTCTGCGTAGGCGCGCGGAACTGCCAGCCGCCCGCCTCGTAGAACGACCGGTGCGCGCTCGCCTCGGCGGTGCGCTGTGCGTACTTGAAGCGGGCCCCGTAGGCCACGCCGTCGACGGTGAAGGCGCCGTTGGCCGCGTACACCATGTCGGGCAGGTACGGCTCGGGCGCCAGCACGTGGACCGTGTGCCCCAGGCCGCTGAGGGTCTCACGCAGCCGCTCCCACTGCTTGAGCGCCAGCTCGGTGTCGACCGGTGTGGTGGTGTCCATCCACGGGTTGATCGCGTAAGCCACCTCATAGTGCTCAGGCGGGCACATGAGATATGTCCGGTTTCGCGGCATGCGCTGCTGGGTCACGCACAAAGAGTAGGTACGCTGCATGTTCGGTGACAGCCGAAAATCTTGCGTCGGAGAGGCGGAACGTTGCAGATCGACGACGTAGACCAGCGAATCATTGCGTCACTTGTGGCCGACGCCCGCGCTTCGTATTCGGACATCGGCGCCCGCGTCTCCCTGTCCGCACCGGCGGTCAAGCGCCGCGTCGACCGCCTGCGGGCCAGCGGCGTGATCCGGGGATTCACGGCCGTCATCGACCCCGCCGCGGTGGGCTGGACCACGGAAGCGTTCGTCGAGCTCTTCTGTGCCGGCCGCACCACGCCGACGCAGATCGCGGTGGCGGTGCGGCGGCTCCCCGAGGTTGTCGGCGCGTACACGGTATCCGGCGAGGCCGACGCGCTCGTCCACCTGCGCGCGGCGGACATCGCGCATCTGGAGGACGCCCTCGAGCGGCTGCGGGCCCAAGCCTTCGTGACATCTACCCGCAGCACGATCGTCCTGTCCCGGCTGGTCGACTCCCCCACGGTCGTCGCCGCACCGATCTGACCGAGACCGGCGTCGAAACGCTGGGAACGCCTTTCGCCAGCGCGGCGTCAAAGCCCCATGACACCGAGACTCGCGGTCGCCGCGAGCGTGCCGCTCGCGCTGCTGGTCGCCCTCGCCGGGTGCACCTCGTCGCCGGAGCCGCCGAGCCCGCCCGCCCAGCGCGATCCCGGCGTGCCCGCCGGGCAGTTCAAGCTCGTCGCCTTCGACTCCTGCGCCAACGGGCTGCAGTTGATGAAGAAGGCGGCCAAGGAGTACGTCGGGCCTTATGGCTTCGGCGGCGACGTCGTCACGTTCGCCGAGGGCGCGCGGTCCGCGGCGGGCGCGGCGGACACCGCCGCCGGCGGCGCGCCCACGGCGCAGAAGGCGACCAGCTACTCGGGCACCAACACGCACGAGGCCGGCGTCGACGAGCCGGACCTGGTCAAGACCGACGGCCGGCGGATAGTCACGCTCCAGCAGGGCGTCGTCCGCGTCGTGGACGCCTCGTCCCGCAAGCTGACCGGCAAGCTCGACCTGGCCGCCAACCCCGACGATCCGGTCCGGTGGGGCGACGGCACGCTGCTCCTGCAGGGCGACCGCGCGCTGGCCCTGATCCGCGGCGGCTGGCACGCCGCCGCCCGTGACATCGCCCGACCGGCGGGCTCCATGAGCGCGCGGCTCATCCTCCTGGACATCTCCGGCGCGCCCAAGAAGATCAGCGAGTACGAGGTGGACGGCAACCTCGTGGACGCGCGGCAGGTCGGCGGCACCGCCCGCGTCGTGGTGCGCTCCTCCCCCCGCCTGGAGTTTCCGTACCGCGAGCACGGCACCGACAAGCAGCGGGTGGCCGCCAACAAGCGGATCATCGACAAGGCCACGGCGGACGACTGGTTCCCGAAGTACACGGTCACGACCGGCGGCAACACGTCAAAGGGCTTGGTCGGCTGCGAGCGCTACTCCCGCCCGGCCACGTACTCGGGCACCTCGATGGTCACCGTGCTCAGCTTCGACCTCGGCGCCGACGGCCTCGGCGACGGCAACCCGGTCGGCGTGGTGGCCGACGGCGACACGGTGTACAGCAACGGGTCCAGCCTCTACATCGCCAACGACCAGCGGTGGCGGGTGATGGGCTGGCTGCAGCAGAGCAACGGTGAGCCCAAGCCCGAGGACGAGATCACCGAGATCTACCGCTTCGACATCTCGCAGTCCGGCCGCCCCGTCTACGCCGGCTCCGGCTCGGTGCACGGCTGGCTGATCAACCAGTACGCGATGTCCGAATGGGACGGTCACCTGCGGGTGGCCACCACCAGCGGCCGCACGTGGGGCGAGTCGCCGAAGTCCAGCTCCACCGTGTACGTGTTGCGCCTCGCCGGAAACTCCCTGCCCGAGGTCGGCAAGGTGACCGGACTGGGCAAGGGGGAGCGGATCTACGCGGTGCGCTTCGCCGGCACGACGGGGTACGTCGTGACGTTCCGGCAGACCGACCCGCTGTACACAGTGGACCTGACCGACCCGGCCAAGCCGCGCGTCGCGGGCGAGCTGAAGATCACCGGCTACTCCGCCTACCTGCACCCGGCCGAGGTGGGGCGGGTGATCGGCGTCGGCCAGGAGGCGTCGGACCAGGGCCGTACGCAGGGCACACAGATCTCGCTCTTCGACGTGTCCAACCTGGACAGTCCGGCTCGCCTCGCGCAGCACCACGTGAAGTCGGCCTACTCCGAGGCGGAGTACGACCCGCACGCGTTCCTCTACTGGCCGGAGGACCGGCTGCTGGTGATGCCGCTGTCGGTGTGGGAGCGGGACAAGGGCAGCAACGGCGCGCTGGTGCTGCGCATCGGCGACAACGCGATCTCCGAGGTGGGCACCGTCTCGCACAAGGCGACGCAGCCCGGCCTCGAGATGATCCGCCGTTCCCTGGTCATCGGCGACGACCTGTGGACGGTCTCGGAGAGCGGCCTCATGGCCACGAACATGTCCACCTTGGACACCCAAGCCTGGCTCAGTTGGAGTAAGTGATGGCAGCACCGCTGGGGACGGATCCCACCAACGAGCGCCTGGGGTGGGCGGTCACCCACCTACCGACCCGCACCGCACGCGACCGCGCTCCTGAGCCCGAGGACGATCGGTGCCGGCAGGAGAAACGCTGAACCCACGGCACGCGCCGGCCGTGCGGCCGGCGCGTGCCGTGACGCGTCACAGGTACATGCCGGTGCGGTGGTCGTCCTGCTCGCGGGTCGGCTTGTCGCCCTCGCCGAAGAAGCGCTTGCCGCCGAACTCGCCGTGCAGCCGGTCGTCAAGCTCGTCGGCCAGACCGGTCATCACCTGGACGGCGAGCATCAGGTGGGTGGCCTGGAAGTTGCGGCCGAACACCGGGATCGACGCCCACACCGTGTCGTTGGTGCAGTAGAGCCGGCCGATCGGCATGCGGTTGGTGAGCTCGGAGAGCTTTACGTAGAGCTGCTCGGTCGGCTCGACCTCGGTGAGCACCGGTGAGAAGACGTCGACCAGCGGCGGGTTGTCGCGGACCCGGACGAACACCATCGCCGAGCCGGCCCGGATGCCGATGTCGCCGTCGGAGTCGACCTGGAGCTGGTCCGGCGCGCTCTTCATCATCGCGGCCACGACCATGCGCACCTGCTCGTCGAGCGCGATCACCTCGTCGGAGTCGGCGCCACGGACCACCCGCTCGGCGAGCTCCGCCTCCGCCTCGTCGAGGAGTGCCTCGGGCCGCGCGGTGCCGAGCGGGTCGACCGGCAGCGGCTCGTCCTCGGCGTCGTGCACGAGGTAGACGAGGAACGCGGGGTGCGGTGCCCCGTACACGTCGCGGAGGGTCCGGGAGATCGTGGTGGCCAGGCGGGGAGCCTCTGCCGTGGTCGAGCGGAGGCCGAAGTGCTCACCGGAGCCCTCGACCACGCCGGGCGGCGACCATCCGAGCGCCACGAGGTCGGCCACGGCCGCGCGGTCCATCCGGAACCCGGGGGAAGGCTCGCGTTGCCCACCGCCAAGGCGTTGATCCGGCCGTCGTCCGCGACGTTGACGTTCACCGAGTACACGGCGTCGCCCGTACCGGAAGCGGTCGGGTCGAGGGTCAACTCCACGTTGGCACCGGTGGGCAGCTTGGCGAGCATCGCCGCCAGCGCGGTGGCGAACTCTCGCCACGCTTCGGTCACCTTGGAGCGCAGGTCTGCCGTCGTCGGCTCATCGAGCAGGATGGTGTCCGGGGCTGCGCTCGCCGCGCTCGCTGGGCCCCGGGGAGGGCCTGCTCGCCGCCTACGCCGGCTTTGCCCTGGTCCTCGGTCATGATCGCCTCCGTCCGTCAGCCACACCCTACCGAGCGGTTCTGGCGCAACTGGCCACCGGTCATCCATGGTGTACGGGGTTATTGTGCAGCTATGGCGAAAGGGGCGCCCCGCGATGACGCGGGCGACCGCGACCTGCGGATAGAGACACCGAAGCGCACGGCGGCCGGGCTGCCGGGTGTCACCCACGCGCTGGGGGCGGGGCTGGCCCAGATGGGGGTACGCCGCACGGCGCTCACGCTGCTGCGCATCAACCAGCCCGGTGGCTTCGACTGCCCCGGCTGTGCCTGGCCCGAGCCGGTTCCGGGAGCCCGCTCGCACACGGAGTTCTGTGAAAACGGTGCCAAGGCGGTGGCGGAAGAGGCCACGCTGAGGCGGATCACGCCCGAGTTCTTCGCCGCACATCCGATCTCCGAGCTCGCCGAGCGGTCCGACCACTGGCTCGGACAGCAGGGCCGGCTCACCACGCCGATGGTGCGGCGCCCCGACGCCGACCACTACACGCCCATATCGTGGGACGAGGCGTTCGCACTGACCGCCGCACATCTCCGCGGGGCCGAGCCGGACGAGGCTGTCTTCTACACCTCAGGTCGCACCTCCAACGAGGCGGCGTTCCTCTACCAGCTGCTCGCCCGGGCGTACGGGACGAACAACATGCCCGACTGCTCCAACATGTGCCACGAGTCGTCCGGCGTCGCGCTGTCCGGCACGATCGGTATCGGCAAGGGGTCGGTGACGCTCGACGACATCCACCGCGCCGAGCTGATCGTGGTCGTGGGGCAAAACCCTGGCACCAACCACCCCCGCATGCTCTCCGCGCTCGAAGAGTCCAAGCGGCGCGGCGCGAAGATCCTGGCCATCAACCCGTTGCCCGAGGCCGGGCTCATCAACTTCCGCAACCCGCAGAAGCCGCGCGGCCTCGTGGGCAAGGGCACGCCGCTGGCCGACCAGTTCCTGCAGATCAAGGTCGGCGGCGACCAGGCGCTCTTCCGCGCGATCGGCTCGCTGCTGGTCGAGTGGGGCACTGTCGACAAGTCCTTTGTGGATCGATACACGGTCGGCTTCGACGCGTACGCCACCGCGCTCGGTGCTCTCGACTGGGACGAGATCACGGCGGCGACGGGCCTTTCGCGTGAAGAGATCGAGACGGCGGCCCGCTCGTTCGCGTCGTCCGGCGCGACGATCGTGTGTTGGGCGATGGGGCTGACCCAGCAGCGCGAGGCGGTCGCCACGATCCGCGAACTCGTCAACGTGCAGCTGCTGCGCGGCATGCTCGGCCGGCCGGGCGCCGGTCTCTGCCCGGTGCGCGGCCACTCCAACGTGCAGGGCGACCGCACGATGGGCATCTGGCACGAGCCGCCGTCCTGGTCGGCCGCCGCCGGCGACCTGCTCGGCGTTCCCATGCCGACCCGCCGGGGGTACGACACGGTCGACGCGCTCCGCGCCATGCGTGACGGCAAGGTGCGCGTCTTCATGGCGCTGGGCGGTAACTTCGCGTCCGCCACACCCGACACCGCCGTGACCGAGGCGGCGCTGCGCTCGTGCGCGCTGACCGTCCACGTCTCGACCAAGCTCAACCGCTCGCACGTGGTGCCCGGCACGACGAGCCTGATCCTGCCCTGCCTGGGCCGCACCGAGCGCGACCGGCAGGAGTCCGGCGAGCAGTTCGTGACCGTCGAAGACTCGATGTCGTCGGTGCACGCCTCCCGCGGCCGCCTCGCACCGGCCTCACCCGACCTGCTCTCCGAGGTGTCGATCGTCAGCCGGCTGGCTCGCGCGCTGATGCCGGAGTCACCGGTGCCGTGGGCCGAGTACGAGACCGACTACCGCGCGATCCGCGAGGTGATCGCCACGGTGGTGCCGGGCTTCGACGACTTCGAGGCGAAGGTGTCCGACCCGGCCGGCTTCACGCTGCCGCACCCTCCCCGCGACCGGCTGGAGTTTCCGACCGCCAGCGGCAAGGCGCACTTCACCGCCGGGCCGGTGTCGGTGATCCGCGTGCCGGAGGGCCGGCTGCTGCTGCAGACCGTGCGAAGCCACGACCAGTACAACACCACGATCTACGGGATGGATGACCGCTACCGCGGTGTGCACGCCGGCCGCCGCGTGGTCTTCGTCAACCCGGATGACCTCGCCGCCCTGGGCGTCGCCGACGGTGACATGGTCGACATGGTCTCCGAGTGGACCGACGGCGTGGAGCGCCGGGCAAAATCCTTCCGCGCGGTCGCGTACCCGTCGGCACGCGGCTGCGCCGCCGCGTACTTCCCCGAGGCGAACGTGCTCGTACCGCTGGACTCGACGGCGAAGGGCTCGAACACGCCCACCTCGAAGCAGATCGTCATCCGGCTCGAGCCGGCCACCTGAGCTACTCCGGCTGCTCCGCCGCGCCCACCCGCTCGGCGAGCGCGGTGAGGCGCGCCGCGGCGGCGGCCGGGTCGGCACCACGCCCGACGGCGAGGCCCAGCAGGTAGGCGGACACCGGTGCGCCCGGGCGCACCACGTTGTGCGCGACGTCCCGGGCGAGGTCGAGCACCAGCTTGGTGTTGGCGTCGTCCGGGTCGAGGCCCAGCTCGGCGCAGGCCGCGGCGGTCCATTCGGTGAGGTTCATCGGGCCCACTCCTCAGCTTGCCGCAGGTCTTCGTCGGTATCGCAGTCAAACCACGGCGGCGGGCCGGGCTCCGTCCACGCCACCTCGCGCACGTCGAGGTCGGCGAGAAGCGCGCGCATCGAAGCGCCCGCCAGCCCGCGCCCCGTGGAGAGGCGGTCGAGGGCGGCACGCAGGGGAGCGGCGTGCCAAACGCCGCAGAGGAACTGGCGGCGCCCGTCCGCGTCGACGTACAGGACGCCGTCCACTGTGGAGTCGATGAGCCGCCGGCGGAGGTCGCCCATCGCCTGCGGCGTCAGGAACGGCAGGTCGGCGGCGAGGACGGCGACATGGTCCGCGGCGTGGGGGAGCAGGGCCATCCCGGCGGCAACCGCGGAAACCGGCCCCGAACCGGGCGGATCTTCGAGTGTGGCGCGGACGGTGGCTGGGAGGTCCACCGGCGCCTTGCCGACCACGACCACCGGCGCCGCATCCGCCACAGCGCCCAGCACCCGGCCGAGCATGCTGTGGCCGCCCACCGGCAGGGCGGGCTTGGCCGGACCGCCCAGGCGGCGCCCGGCCCCGCCGGCCAGCACGATCGCCGCGAAATCCCGCACACCCCAGACCGTAGCCGGCAGGTGGCGGCGACGCCTCGTTGATCAGGGACCTTGGGAGGCGGCGCGCCGGACGACGCGCCCACGAAGTCCCTGATCACCGCAGACGGAGGAAGCGGCGCGCTGGACGACCCGCCCGCGAAGTCCCTGATCAACGGCAGGGGGTGCGCGCACGCACCCGCCCCGGCCCTCCCACGATAGGACCGGGGCGGTCTGTGCGGGTTATGCCAGGACGCCGCGCGGAGCCACCGCGAGGCCGGTCAACGTGCTGCCGCGGCCGAGCTTGCCGATCAGGCGTGCTTTGCCGGACTGAAGGTCGATCGCGTAGATGCGGCTGCCGCCGGAGCGCGACAGCGCCGCAATCGCCTGGCCGTCGGGGGCGATGTCGAAGCCCCCGACCGAGTCGACGTCGAGCGTCAGCTTGCCGGACGTGCGCAGCACCCCGTCATTCGGCGGAGCCTGCACGGTCAGCACGTCGATGCCGGTGTCGATGTCGAACAGCGTGGTGGCCGTAGCGCCCGCGAAGCCGTTGGTGTACGCCGCGAGCGACACCTTCGGCCCGGTGCCGGCGTTGCGGTCGTCAGCCGCATACGCCAGGGACTTGTCCACCGCCGCCACCGCGCCGGTGTCGGGCACGAGGCGAAGGTTGAGCCCGGACGAGGTGACCACGCGCAGGCGGTCGACGACCGGGTTGACGTCGAAGCCGACCGCGCTGCCGTAGACATCCGCGCTGAAGGGCGTGCCCACCGCGGTCGCGGCGGCCGTGCGCGGGTTGACCGTGTAGATCTGGTTGGTGCTGCCCAGCGCGTACAGCTGGCCGTTGGCCGGGCGCACGTCGAGGCCGAGCAGCTTTTCACCGGCACCGAGCCCGGTGATCGCCTGCTGCGAGCGGATCTTCAGCGAGTCGCGGTCGAAGCGGACCAGGTCGTTGCGGGCCGTCGTCGCGTACACGGTCGTGGCCTCGCCCGCCGAAGCGGTGATGCCCACCACGCCCTTGGGCAGCTTGCCCCGCGGGCTCGCCTTGCCGGTGCGCAGGTCGACGCGGACCAGGCGGGTGTTGTCGCCGTCGCCCTTGACCCGCACGGCGGCCAGCGCGGTGTAGTCACCCTCGTCGAACATGTCACCCTTTGCCGCGCCCACGATGTCGAACCCGTCGAGCCCGAGCACGTCGACGCTCAGCCGGCCGACCGGGAAGAGCTGGCCGGTGTTGGGCGAGACGGCCGGCATCACGCCCGGCTTGGTGCCCTGCAGCACGAGCACGTCCTTGCTGCTGTCGATGTCGTACAGCGCGGTGGACGTCGCACCCGCCACACTGTTCGTATACGCCGCCGATGTCACGCCGCTGCGGTTGAGCGCTGTGTCGACGCCCGCGACCGCGCCGGTGGTCGGGTCGATGCGCAGGTTTTGCCCGGTGTCGCTGACGATGCGCAGCCGGTCGACGGTCGGATTGAAGTCGACGCCGAACCGCTTGCCCGCGAGCGCGGTCGTGAACGGGGCGCCGACCTGGGCAGCCGCCCCGGTGGCCGGGTCGATCACGTAGAGGCGGCTGGTGCTTCCCACCGCGTACAGCTGGCCGTTGGCCGGGCGCGTGTCGATGCCCACGAGCCTTTCGCCGGCTGCCAGCCCGGTGATCGCCACGCTCAGCTCCTGGCGGCCGCTGCCCAGCTTGTCGAAGCGGTGGAGGCGGTTGTCCTGGGTGACGACGAAGAGGTCACCCCGATCGCCGTAGCCGTCGCCCGCCCGGCTCCGCGAACCGGCCAGCTCGGCCCGCGTGTCGTCGTCGCTGCCGGGCACCCACGTGCCTATCGAGACCATGCCGGTGGCGACCGCCGCCAGCGCCGCTCCGGCAAGGCCAGCGGTGAGCGCGGTCGCGGTGACCGAGATCCGCCGTGCAGTTCCTTTCCTCGAACCCATCGGGTTTCCTCCCTCGTGACCCGGCGTGAGGCCGGCTTCTGTGGAGGGCTTCGGAGGCTGGTCGGCCACCGATTGGCCACCGGCGAACGGGTGGCACGAACTGGGGAGTCGGGGGAGATTGGGGGATGAGCGGGAGCCGGGAGGCTACGAACCTTGACCACGACGGCGAACGAGCGCCGAGCGGCGGAGCGGGGTAGGCATGGGCAGGGCAACGGACCGGCGCACGGTCCTCAGGATCGACACGGCTGGGCAGGGCACGGTGGAGCGGCGGGACACGCTGGCCGCCGAGGAGCCGCTGGAAATCAGGGTCGGTCCGGCCGGCCCGGCCCGGCGGCGGCCGCTCGCGGTCACGATGCGCACGCCGGGTGACGACATCGACCTGGCCATCGGCTTTCTGCTGACCGAGGGTGTGATCCGCGAGGCCGGCGACGTCGTGACGGCTCAGCTCTGCGCCGGCACGGCCGCGCCCGATGAGGAGCCGACGCCCAACACCTACAACGTCGTGGACGTGGTGCTCGCCGGCCACGTGCCGCCGCCGGAGACCGACCCGGCCCGCAACTTTTACACCACCAGCTCGTGCGGGGTGTGCGGCAAGGCCAGCATCGACGCGATCCGCACACGGTCGCGCTTTGCCGTCGCGGACGACCCGATGGCGGTGGACGCCCGGGTGCTGGCCGCCCTGCCGGACCGGCTGCGCGCCGCCCAGCGGGTCTTTGAGCGCACCGGCGGGCTGCACGCGGCCGGGCTCTTCACCCCGTCGGGCGAGCTCGTCGCGCTCCGCGAGGACGTGGGGCGGCACAACGCGGTCGACAAGCTGATCGGCTGGGCGACGCGGGAGCAGCGGCTGCCCCTGCGAGGTCACGTGCTGCTGGTCTCCGGCCGGGCCAGCTTTGAGCTGACCCAGAAGGCATGGATGGCCGGGCTGCCGATGCTGGCGGCGGTGTCCGCACCCAGCACACTCGCCGGCGACCTTGCCGACGAGGCGGGCATGACGCTGGTCGGCTTTTTGCGCGGCGAGACCATGAACGTCTACACGGGGCACCACCGGATCAGGTCCTGACCCGGCGGCGCGGGCGGCGGCCGCCGGCCCGGGCGTGCCGCGGCAGCGGGTAGGAGTCCAAGGTGGACGGTGGGATGCCGCGATGCAGCACGTCGTCGAGGAGCCGGGCCATCGAGTAGGACGGGTCGGACCGCTTGGCCCGCTCCACGGCGGCCAGCGCGAGCGCGCCCTGCCCGCACCGCCAGGCCGCGAACGCGAGCAGGCACGCCGGCGCGGGCACCAGGTGTGGCTCGGCGCGGCGCAGCACGTCGACCCACAGCTCCATCTGCCACTCCTCGGCGCCCACCCGCTCCCACGCGAAGTCACGGACCGGCAGGTGCACGAGCAGCACGGTCAGCCAGGCCACCTCGTCGTCGGTCAGGCGGCCGCCGTCGCGGTGCCGGCGCATGGCATCCCGCACCGCGGCGACGCCCAGCCTGCGCACCGACCGGCCACCGAGCAGGTCGCCCGGCGGCGGAGCGGCAAGCACGGTGGCGAGCCGCGCCGTGGCACGATCGGTCGCCAGGCGCATCGACTCGCGGGTCAGCCCGCCGACCGGCGCGATCCGGCCCACGAGCGCGGCGCGGTCGGGGAGTGCCACCTGCCCGGCGTGTGTGGCGGCAGCGGCGATCCGGCTGGCCACCGGGTCGAACGCCGTGCCCTCCGATGGGCAGCAATCCTGGCCGACGCACGCGTAGGACCAGTAGCGCCCGCCGGCCACGCGCAGCGCGTCGAGCACGCCGACACCGTGGCGCTCGAGCGCCTCGCGGATGGCGGTGACCGGCTCGCGGGCGCGCTCGTCGGGCCCGAACCCGATCACGGCGGCGGTGTCGATGTCCTGGCGCATGACGACGGACGTCACGTACTCCACGAAGCCGGGCGGCTCGCCCAGGTCACCCCGGGCGGCGAAGACCACTTGGCGGGCGCGGAGCCCCACGACGACGACGCTGTCGCTCGGGTGGAAGCCGAGCAGGAACGGGATGGCGGTGATCAGATCGGCAGGTGTCCGGAGGGCGAGCGGAGTCATGCGGGGCAGCCTGGCCCCCGACCGGACGAGATCAGAAGACCCTGTGGATGACACCCGGGTTATCCACAGGCACGCTCAGTAGTCGCGCACCTCAGGACTTAAATCTAAGGTCGTGAATGTCAATGTCCTGGCGCCGCCCCTGGTCGCGCCGCCCGAGATCGAGGGTCAGCTGGAGCGCGGAAAGCACGTCGTACCCAGCCGCGTGCAGGCTGCGGATCGCGTCCACGTTGCGCGACTCGGGGGAGATCGTCAGGTAGGTGAGACCGCGCCGCCGCGCCTCGTCGGCGACGTGCCCAAGCAGCGCCCGCCCGATGCCCTCGCCCCGGCGGGCCTCGGTCACCACCACCGGCTCCACCTCGCCGGCACGGCCCTTCATGATGAGGCCGACAAGCCCCACCACGCCGTCTTCGCCGTGGTCGGCCACCCACATGCCGGACAGGTCCAGCCGGGTGAGGTATTCCTCGAACGCCGCGCCGGGATCGGCGCCACCGAAGCCGGGGTCGTCGTAAAGCGCCCGGTGCCGCTCGGCCAGCTCGACCCACAGGCGCCGGCCGGCGCTGTGGTCTCCGGGCCGATACGACCGGATCGTCACCGCCATGAAGTCATGCTTACCCCTGTTGCGCCCGCGGCGACACCCACTTGGTAAGAGTGGTCGACATGGACCTCGCGTACCTTCGGGCGCATCCAGAGCATCTCCCCGCATTCCTGACCCATCAGCGGATCAGGGAGACGCCGGTGCCCGGGGGAAGCATCTGCACCGCCTCGCGGCTCACGCTCGACGACGGCGCGTCCCTGTTCGCCAAGTCGTGGGGCGGGGCGGCGCAGCCGGTACCAAATGGGTTTTTTGAAGCGGAGGCCGCAGGGCTGCGGTGGCTGCGCGATGCCGGCGGAGCGCCCGTGCCGGAGGTCATCGCCGCGCTGCCCGATCTGCTCGCGCTGGAGTGGGTGGAGCCCGGCGAAGCGACGCCGGAAGCGGCGGAGCGCCTCGGGCGCGACCTCGCCGCCACCCACCGGGCCGGCGCGGACGCCTTCGGAGCGCGGTGGCCGGGCTTCATCGGCGCGCTGACCGCGGACAACGCCCCGTCGGGCGGCCCTTGGTCGGCCTGGTTCGCCGAGCGCCGCCTCTTGCCTTACCTGCGGATGTCGACCGACAACGGCGCGCTCTCCACGCCCGACGTGGCCCTGGTGGAGCACGTGGTCGCGCGGATCGAGGGGTACGGCGGCAGCGAGCCGCCCGCCCGCATCCACGGCGACCTCTGGCCCGGCAACGTGCTGTGGGCGGCTGACGGGCGGGCCTGGCTGGTCGACCCCGCGGCACACGGCGGCCACCGCGAGACGGACCTCGCCCAGCTCGCCCTCTTCGGAGGTGTGCCGCACCTGGACCGTGTGCTCGCCGCGTACCGGGAGGCCTGGCCGCTCGCGGAGGGCTGGCAGGCCAGGGTGCCGGTGCACCAGCTGCACCTCATGCTCGTGCACACCGCCCTGTTCGGCGGCGCGTACCGATCCGCCGTCCGGGCAACTGCTGAGTCCGCGCTGCGCACTTGACGCGGTAACGTCAAGAGATGACCACCGCGGGGCTCGTCGACCGGTACGGAAGGGTGGCGACCGACCTGCGGGTCTCGCTCACCGACCGGTGCAACCTGCGCTGCACGTACTGCATGCCGGTCGAGGGCCTGCCCTGGCTGCCCAACTCGGCCGTGCTCACCGACGACGAGGTGATCCGCCTGGTGCGGGTCGCGGTGGAGCGGCTCGGGGTCGACGAGGTGCGGTTCACCGGCGGCGAGCCGCTCATCCGGCCGGGCCTCGCCAAGATCGTGGGTGCGGTCGCCGAGTTGGCACCGCGGCCCCGCATCTCGCTGACCACCAACGGCATCGGCCTCGACAAGCTGGCCCGGCCGCTGCGCGACGCCGGCCTCGACCGGGTCAACGTCTCGCTGGACACGCTCGACGGCGAGCGGTTCGAGCGGCTGACCCACCGCAAGCGCCATCCCGACGTGCTCGCCGGCCTCGCCGCCGCGCAGGCCGCCGGCCTCACGCCTGTCAAGATCAATTCAGTGCTGATGCGGGACATCAACGAGGACGAGGCGCCGGCGCTGCTGCGGTTCGCGCTCGCGGAGGGCTACGAGCTGCGGTTCATCGAGCAGATGCCGCTGGACGCCCAGCACGCCTGGGACCGCGCCCGCATGATCACCGCCGCGGAGATCCTGGCCGCACTGCGGGAGAGGTTCACGCTGCTGCCCGACCCGGCCGAGCGCGGCGGCGCGCCCGCCGAGACCTGGCTGGTCGACGGCTACACCACCCCGGACGGCTCGCCCGCGAAGGTCGGCGTGATCGGCAGCGTGACCCGGCCGTTCTGCGGCGACTGCGACCGCACCCGGCTGACCGCCGACGGCCAGGTGCGCAACTGCCTCTTCGCGACCGAGGAGTCCGACCTGCGCGGCGCGCTGCGCGAGGGCGCCGACGACGAGGAGATCGCCCGGCGCTGGCGCGCGGCGACCTTGACCAAGCGCGCCGGCCACGGCATCGACGACCCGAAGTTTCTCCAGCCCACCCGCCCGATGTCCGCGATCGGCGGGTGAGGACTTGAGCGCAGACTCGATCACCGTGCGGTACTTCGCCGGCGCCCGCGCGGCCGCCGGCGTGCACGAGGAGCTGGCACCGGCCGGGCTCTGCCTCGACGACCTGGCGACCGAGCTGTCGACCCGCCGGGGCGAGCGGCTCGGCACCGTGCTCAAGGCGGCCAGCTTCCTTGTCGACGGCGTCGCGTGCCACGATCGCCGGGCCGCCCTGCCCAGCGGGGTGACCGTCGACGTCCTTCCCCCTTTCGCCGGAGGCTGAGCAGAGCGTGGGTGTGATCGTGTTCGTGGTGTTCGCGTTCGCCGTGATCGGGCTGATCCACCTGTACCTGTGGAAGCGCCTGGTCCGCGACACCACCCGCCCCGGCCCTTGGCGGCGGGCCGGCGGCGTGGCCGCGATCGCGCTGGGCGTGCTCGTGCCCGCGACGCTGATCGGCACCCGTGCGGGCCAGTGGTGGCTGGCCTGGCCGGGCTACCTCTGGCTGGCGGTCATGTTCTACCTGATCGTCGTGCTGGTCGTGCTCGAGATCCCGATGCTGGTCGCCAAGCTCTGGCTGCGCCGGCAGCGCAAGGCCGCCGCCGCGGTCGTCGCCCAGGCACCCGAGCCCGCGCTGGTCGGCGCCGGCGGTCCGCCACCGGAGGCGCCGCCGGCCGAAACGCCGCCCGGCCACAACCCGGACCGCCGCCTGCTCCTCGCCCGCGGAGCGGCCATCTTCGCCGGGCTCACCGCCGCGAGCATCTCCGGGTACGGGATCCGCAGCGCCCTCGGCCCGCCCCAGCTCGACCGGGTCACGATCCCGCTCGCCAAGCTGCCGCGCTCGATGGAGGGGATGCGCATCGCGCTGGTCTCCGACATCCACCTCGGCCCGCTGCGCGGCCGCAGCCACACCGAGCGGATCGTCAACATGATCAACGAGATGGACGCTGACCTCGTGGCGGTCGTCGGCGACATGGTCGACGGCAGCGTCGAGGAGCTCGGCGCGGCCGCCGCCCCGCTCGAACGCCTCCGCTCCCGCCGCGGCGCGTACTTCGTGACCGGCAACCACGAGTACTTCTCGGGCTACCAGCAGTGGGTGGACGAGGTGGCCCGGCTCGGCCTCCGCCCGCTGCGCAACGAGCGGCTGGAGATCGACGGCCTCGACCTCGCGGGCGTCAACGACATCGCCGGCGAGGAGTACGACGACGGGCCCGACTTCGCCAAGACGTTCGACGGCCGGGACACCAGCCGGCCGGTGGTGCTGCTCGCGCACCAGCCGGTGCAGGCGCACGACGCCGCCAAGCACGGCGTCGACCTCCAGCTCTCCGGGCACACCCACGGCGGCCAGATGGTCCCGTGGAGCCTCCTCGTCCGCCTGGAGCAGCCGATCGTCTCGGGCCTCGGCACGGTCGACGGCACGAAGGTGTACGTGACGAACGGCGCCGGCTTCTGGGGTCCGCCGGTCCGCGTCGGGGCACCACCACAGGTCACCCTTGTCGAGCTGAACAGCCAGTAGTGGGCGTCACGCGCGCGTGGCAACGCGCGCCAAGTGATGCGGGCATGGCACTATGCGGCGTGCCTCCGTTCAGCGTTGCACCTCAGGGCAGCTCGACCGGCAGCAATCCGTACGTCGTTGACCTGCACATCCACTCGAAGTACTCCCGCGCCTGCAGCCGCGACCTGAACCTTCCGAATCTGGCCTGGTGGGCGCGGCGCAAGGGCGTCAGCGTGCTCGGCACCGGCGACTTCACCCACCCCGCCTGGCACGACCACCTGCGCGAGACGCTGCACCCCGCCGAGCCGGGCCTCTACCGGCTCAGCCCTGAGACGGAGCGTGACATCGCCCGCCGGCTGCCGCCCCGGCTGGCCAGCGCGGCCGAGGCCGACCCCGTGCGCTTCATGCTGAGCGTGGAGATCTCGACGATCTACAAGCGCGACGACCGCACGCGAAAGGTGCACCACCTCATCTACCTGCCCGACCTCGACTCGGTGACCCGCTTCAACACCGCACTCGGGCGGATCGGCAACCTGGGCGCCGACGGCCGCCCGATCCTCGGCCTCGACTCGCGTGACCTGCTGGAGATCACGCTGGAGGCGAGCCCCGACGGGTACCTGGTCCCGGCGCACATCTGGACGCCGTGGTTTTCCGCGCTCGGCTCGAAGTCGGGCTTCGACGCGATCGCCGACTGCTACGCCGACCTGGCCGACCACATCTTCGCGGTGGAGACCGGGCTCTCCTCCGACCCGGAGATGAACTGGCGGGTCTCCAGCCTCGACCGCTACCAGCTTGTCTCCAACTCCGACGCCCACTCGCCGCCGGCGCTCGCCCGCGAGGCGACGGTACTGACCGCGGAGCGTGACTACTTCGGCATCCGCGAGGCGCTGCGCACCGGAGACGGGCTGCACGGCACGATCGAGTTCTTCCCGGAAGAGGGCAAGTACCACGCTGACGGCCACCGCGCCTGTGGCGTCAACTGGCAACCTGATCGCACCCGGGCGGCCGGCGGCCTCTGCCCGGAGTGCGGAAAGCCGCTGACCGTGGGCGTGCTCAGCCGGGTGGAAGACCTCGCCGACCGCACCGAGGCGCGTCCCGGTGCCAAGGAGGTCACCCATCTGCTCTCGCTGCCGCAGATCGTCGGCGAGATCCACGGGGTTGGCCCGCGCTCCAAGACCGTCGACGGGCAGGTCAACACGCTCGTCGCGGCGCTCGGCCCGGAGCTGCGCATCCTCACCGAAACGCCGCTGGCCGACGTCGGGCAGGCCGGCGGCGAGCTGCTGGCCGAGGCCATCGGGCGGCTGCGCCGGGGCCAGGTGCGGCGCGTGCCGGGATACGACGGCGAGTACGGCGTGATCACCATCTTCCAGCCGGACGAGCTGCCCCGCGCGGGTCACGGCCACCAGCCGGACGCGCTCTTCGACGTGCCCGTGCCCGCACAGCGCCGCCCCGCCGAGCCGGCACCCCGCCGCAAAGCCGAGCAGGCGAGGGCACCGGAGCGGCGCCGCGCGCCGAAGGCGGAGCTGCCTCCCATCGCCCAGCCCGCGTCGCCGCACGAGCCCTTCGAGCCGATGCTCTCCGGCATGGAGGAGGTCGGCACCGGCCTGCTCGACCGGCTCGACGCGCTGCAGCGGGTGGCCGCCTCCGCACCCGGCGGGCCGCTGCTCATCGTGGCCGGGCCGGGCACCGGCAAGACCCGCACGCTGACGCACCGCATCGCGTACCTCTGCGCCGAGCTGAACGTCTATCCCGAGCAGTGCCTGGCGATCACGTTCACCCGGCGGGCGGCCGAGGAGCTGCGGGAGCGGCTCGACGGGCTGCTCGGTCCGGTCGCCGAGGACGTCACGGTCGCCACCTTCCACTCGCTGGGCCTCGCGATCCTGCGCGACCACGCCGAGGCGGCCGGGCTCGCCGACGGGTTCGGGGTGGCCGACGACGCCCAGCGGGCGGAGGCGCGGGCCGAGGCCGGCGACGACCACGACGCGTACGTCAAGGTGCTCCGCCAGCAAAACCTCGTCGACCTCGACGAGCTTGTCGAGCTGCCGGTGGCCCTGCTGCGCGACGACCCCGAGCTTGTCGAGACGTACCGCACGCGGTGGCGCTGGATCTTCGTGGACGAGTACCAGGACGTCGACGCGACCCAGTACGAGCTGCTCCGGCTGCTCAGCCCCGCCGACGGCAACCTCTGCGCGATCGGCGACCCCGACCAGGCGATCTACTCGTTCCGTGGCGCCGACGTCACCTACTTCCTGCGCTTCTCCCAGGACTTCATCGACGCCCGGCTGGTGCGGCTGACCCGCAACTACCGCTCGGCGGCGCCCATCGTCGCGGCGGCGGTGCAGGCGATCGCGCCGACCACCCTGGTCAGCGGGCGGCGGCTGGACCCCGCCCGGCTCGACCCCGAGGCACCGCTGATCGGCCTCTTCCCGGCGGGATCTGCCGGCGACGAGGCCGACTTCGTCCGCCGCACCGTCGACGAGCTGGTCGGCGGCGTCTCGCACCGCTCGCTCGACTCGGGGCGGATCGACGGTCGCGCCTCCACGATCGGGTTCTCCGACATCGCCGTCCTGTACCGCACTGACGCGCAGGCCGCGCCGGTCATCGAGGCGCTCTCCCGCGCCGGCATCCCGGTACAGAAGCGCTCGCACAACCGGCTGCGCGACCGGGCAGGCGTCGGCGCCATCGCGCGTGAGCTGCGTCACGCCGGTGGGCTGGGCGGTTCGATCGCCGCCCGGGTGCGGCTGGCCGGCCAGGTTCTGGCCCAGCGCTTCACCGCGCCAACGCTCGACGCGCCCGCGGCCAACACGCCGGAGGACATCTGGGCGGCCGTCGAGGTGCTCACCCCGCTCGCTCAGCGGTGCGGCGACGACCTTGAGCTTTTCCTGTCGCAGCTGGCCACCGGCGCGGAGGTGGACGCGCTCGACCCGCGTGCCGAGGCGGTCACGCTGCTCACGCTGCACGCCGCGAAGGGCCTTGAGTTTCCGGTCGTCTTCCTGGTCGGCTGCGAGGACGGGCTGCTGCCGATGCGGCTTCCGGGCAAGCCGGCGACGGACGAGGAGCTGGCCGAGGAGCGCCGCCTCTTCTTCGTCGGCGTCACCCGGGCGCAGGACCGGCTGTACATCAGCCACGCCTCCCGCCGCACCCGCTTCGGCACCGAGCGCGAGGCCCGGCCGACCCCGTTTCTGGACGCGATCGACGGCGGCCTCTTCGATCGTCTCGGCGACTCCGGTCCACGACGTCCGAAAGACCGCCAGCTGCGCCTCCTGTGATCGGATGCGCTGGAGATTGGCGCGCTTCCGGGAGGTATGGCCAGGGGGTCACCACGCTACGGTGACCGGGAGCATCGCAGTGTCGGGAGGGCTGTTCACATGTCGAACTACGGGTCTTACTCCGGCCCGCCACAGGAGCCCTGGGGGAGGCAGCAGCCGCATCAGCCGCAGGAGCCGTACGGGCAGCCGTCCGACCCTTGGGGCGGACAGCCGGACCCATGGGGAGGCACGCCCTCGTCGACGCCACCTGCCGGTCCCACGTCGCCGGGTGGCTACCCGGGGTACGACCAGGGCGGCGGCTACGACCGCGGGGGATATGACCGCGGCGGATACGACCAGGGCGGTTACCAGCAGGGTGGCGGCGGCTACCAGCAGGGCGGTGGCTACGACCAGGGTCCGGGTTACGACCAGGGCCCCGGCTACCCGTCCACCAGGCAGTACGAGCAGCCGGGGGCTACCCGCCGCCCGCGACCGAGCCGGTGTGGGGCCAGCCGGTGCCACCGCCGCCGCGCAAGAAGGGCAACCGGGCGCTGATCTTCGTGATCGTGGCGCTCGCGCTGCTGGTGGTTGCCGGCGGCGCGGCGGCCGTGATCAAGCTGGGCGGATCCGACGGCGACCCGGGCACTGCGCTGCCCAGCTCGTCCGCGTCCGCCGACCCCAGCGGGCAGGCAGACCCTTCGGGTGACGCAAGCCCGGCGCCGGAAAGCTCCACTGACGCCCGCTTTGTCAAGGCCGGCCAGTGCGTGGTCAACGAGGGCTCCAACGACGCACCGGAGCTCAAGATCGTTGATTGCCGCGCGAAGAGCTTCGAGGTGCTGGCCCGCTTCGACGGCACGATCGACTACGAGGCCAAGTGCAAGGACGTCAAGGGCTACCAGTTCCACTACTTCTTCGACAGTGAGCTCAACCCGCTCGACTTCGTGCTCTGCATGAAGCAGCGATAGCGATAGCCCTCTATAGCGCCGTCTAGCGATAAGGCTAGACGGCGCTATTTATTTGTCGACTTGCCGCGACACACCCATGTATTCGGCAATCTAGGGTCTGCCGTAGACGAGCCGATACGGTGCGATACGTGGATCCGGTCCGCAACCCCTACGCCCCCGGCGCCGGGCAGCGCCCGCCCGAGCTCGCCGGCCGCGACCGCGAGCTGGAGGTCTTTGACGTCGTGCTGGAGCGGGTGGCCCGCGGCCGCCCCGAGCGCAGCCTGATGCTCACCGGCCTGCGCGGCGTCGGCAAGACCGTCCTGCTCAACACGCTGCGTTCGCAGGCCATCGGCCGGCTGTGGGGCACCGGCAAGATCGAGGCCCGCCCCGACCAGTCGCTGCGCCGTCCGGTGAGCGCCGCCCTGCACATGGCGGTGCGCGAGCTGGCCCCGCATCACCGCGCACCCGACCGGATCGACGACTTCCTCGGCGTGCTCAAGGCGTTCGCCCTGCGCGCCAACGCGTCCAACGCCAAGCTGCGCGACCGCTGGCAGCCCGGCATCGACGCGCCGGTGCGGGCCGGGCGGGCCGACTCCGGCGACATCGAGATCGACCTGGTCGAGCTCTTCAGCGACGCGGCCAGCGTGGCGACCGACGTCGGCACCGGCATCGCGCTCTTCATCGACGAGATGCAGGACCTCGGCGCGGAGGACGTCTCGGCACTCTGCGCCGCCTGCCACGAGCTTTCGCAGCTCGGCGCGCCACTGATCGTGGTCGGCGCGGGCCTGCCGCACCTGCCGGCCGTCCTCTCCGCCGCCAAGTCGTACTCCGAGCGGCTCTTCCGGTACCAGCGGATCGACCGGCTCGACCGGCTCTCGGCCGACCAGGCGCTCGGCGCTCCGGCCTCGCGCGAGGAGGTCGAGTACGAGCAGAAGGCGCTCGACCTGCTCTACGAGAAGTCCGGCGGCTATCCGTACTTCGTCCAGGCGTACGGCAAGGCCACCTGGGATCACGCGCCGCGCTCGCCGATCACGGCCGAAGACGTGCGGGTGGCCGCGCCGGAGGCCGAGGGGGAGTTGGCGGTGGGCTTCTTCGGCTCGCGGTACGAGCGGGCCACCCCGGCCGAGCGCGAGTACATGCGGGCGATGGCGGCGCTGTCGGTGAACGAGCCGACCGACGACATGGACGCCGCCGTGCCCACGGCCGAGATCGCCAAGCAGTTGGGGCGCAAGCCGGCCAGCCTGTCGCCGGCCCGCGACGCGCTCATCAAGAAAGGGCTCATCTACTCCGGCGAGCGTGGGACCGTCGCGTTCACCGTGCCGCACTTCGGCCGATACCTGCGAACAGTGGGATAAGCAGCAGCGCGACCGGGTATGAAGAGCGCATGAGACCCGTACGCGGCGCGGCACGTGCCATGCTCAGCGCCATCTTCGTGGCCAATGGTGCGCACGCGATCATTAACCCGGACCCGCTGGTCCCGAGGGCCAAGCGGGTCACGGACCGGGTCTCTCCGCTCATCGAGAAAGTGCCTGCTCAACTGCCGACCGACGCGCGGACGCTGGTCCGCGTCAACGGCGCTGTCCAGGCGGTCGCCGGGCTGCTGCTGGCCACCGGCCGGGGGAGTCGCGGTGCCGCGGCGGTGCTGGCCGGTACGCTCGTGCCGACCACGCTCGCGGGCCACGCGTTCTGGGAGCACGACGACCCGGCCGAGCGCCGGACCCAGCAGATCCACTTCTTGAAGAACATCGGGCTGCTCGGCGGACTGCTGCTGGCGGTCGCCGACACCGAGGGGCGACCGAGCCTGCGCTACCGTACGGGGCGCTTCGTGGGGGATCGACGGCGTTCAATAAAGCGTGGTGTCCGGGCCGCCCGGCGGGACGCGCGAATCGCCGTGAAGTCGGCGTCTGTGGGCCGGCACCTGCCGGGATAACTCACACGAATCACCTGAACTACACGCCGTACGTTAACCCGTTGGAAATGTCGCGAACCAGTGTGGGATCGGACACGGTCGGGTAACGCAGGAGGTACTGGAGTGACAGGCCGTTCTAGGCTTCTAGGCGGACCTGGGTGGGAAGTACGACATTGGTACGGGGGTGGCCACGCCATGCCGGCGACCGTCGGGAGACGGATGGGCCGCCTTGCCCGAGTCCGCCGTGTGCTCAGTGGGATCGATCTCTGGTTGGTCGTACGGGTCGGCATCGTCGCCGTTACCTTCTACGCCGCCTGGCGCGCCATCGAGGCGTACGGGCGGTTCTACGACTTCTTCGACATGAAGATCTACCACGGCGCGGTGGTCTGGTGGGCAGGCGGCAACGAGCTATACGAGTTCATCGCTCCAGGCATGACCATCGGCTACACATATCCACCCTTCGCGGGCATCATGATGATGCCGCTGGCACTGGTGCCGGTGAAGGCGGCGGGCGTCATCAACATCGTGGTCAGCCTCTCGGCGCTCGCGCTCGTGCTGGCCGCCCTGCTCGCGCCGATCACCCGGCGATACGGCTGGTCCCTGTGGTTTGTCGTGGGCATCGCGACAGCGCTGGCCACGGCCACCGAGCCGGTCCGCGAGACGCTGGGCTTCGGCCAGGTCAACCTGCTGTTGTTCGCGCTGATCTTCGCCGACCTCGTGGCGCTGCGCTGGCGGTCCCGTGGCCGCAGCAACCCGCTCCTCAGTGGACGCGGGCAGCTGGCCCGCTTTTTCGCCAGCGGCGCGTGGGCCGGTGCCGGCATCGGCCTGGCCACTTCGATCAAGCTGACGCCCGCGCTGTTCATCGTGTACCTGATCTTCACTCGACAGTGGCGGGTCGCCTTCACCGCGATCGGCACCGCTGTGGGTGTGACCATGGCCACGTTCGCGATCGCCGGGCGCGAGTCCACGACGTACTGGACGAGCGTGCTCTGGCAGACCGAGCGCGTGGGTCAGGCCGACATGACGCCCAACCAGTCACTCGCCGGCGTGCTCGCCCGGATGTACGACTCGGTGACCGCGCCCACCCTGCTGTGGCTCACGTTTTCGCTGCTGCTGCTCGCGGTCGGGCTCTCCCGGGCTTCGCACGCGCACGCCGACGGTGACGAGCTGACCGCGTTCACGCTGGTGGGCCTGACGACCAACGTGATCAGCCCGATCTCGTGGTCGCACCACCTGCTCTACGTGCTCCCGGTCATGATCATCCTGTTCGACGCCACGCTGCGGCGCCGGGATGCCAGCCGAGGGCCCATCCGGCGGCCGGGCCCGGTCACCTCCGGACTGACCGCGCTGACCGGCCTCCGCGCACCGTCCTGGTTCCCCGCGCTGGCCGGCATGCGCCACGCGCTGGCGGCTGTGGGACTCTTCCTGCTCTTCGTGCGCTCGCCCATCTGGCCGTACGAGCACCAGCTGCCGCAGGTCTCGCACTACGCGGACGGGCTCTGGGGCGCGCTGATGGAAAACTCCCTCGCGCTGGCGATCATCGTGCTGGTGGCCGCCCTGCCGTGGCGCCCCGGGGCCGAGCCGGTCTTCAACGGCCCGGCCTACGCGGTGGGCAACACGGTGCTCCGCCCGCGCCGCACGCACGAGGTCTCCCGCAGCGGCCCGGCCCGCAGGGCGGCGGAGCCGGTGGAGCCACGCCAGGCGGACGAGGCGCTCAGGGGCAGTTGACCCACTCGTCGGTGCCGTCGCTGAAGATCTGGTGCTTCCAGATCGGCAGTCGCGCCTTCACCTCGTCGACGAGGCGGGCGCAGGCAGCGAAGGCGGCGGCCCGGTGTGCTGTGCTGACGGCCGCCACGAGCGCGGCGTCGCCGATCTCGAGTGGACCGACGCGGTGCGACACCGCCACCGCGTACACCTCGGGGTCGGCGCAGATCTCGGCGGCCACCTCGCGGAGCACCGCTTCGGCGGAGGGGTGGCCTTCGTACTCCAGCTTGGTCACCGAGCGGCCGTGGTCGTGGTCGCGCACCACGCCCTGAAACGACACCACCGCGCCGGCCCGCCGCTCGGCGACCGCGGCCTCGTGCGCGGCGAGGTCGAGCGGCTTGTCGGTGACCGCGAGCAGGACGATCGCACCACTGCCGGTCATGGCCGCTCTCCAGAAAAGAGGGGGAGTGGGGCGAACGGGACGACCGCGCCCGCCTCACCGGTGGTGCCCGGCTCGATCACCGCGAACCCGTCGGCCTGTGCCAGCCCGCGCAGCATCGCCGAGCCGACGTGCCGTACCGGATGCGCGACGTGGTCGACCGGGTCGACGCGGACGAGCGCCAGATGCGTGTACTCACCGCGGCCCGGCACCGCCTCGGCCAGCGTGATCGTGGGCAGCACCGGCTCGGGCCGCCCGTGCAGGCCGGCGATCAGTGGGGCGACCAGCGACACCAGCGCGACGATCGCGGACTGCGGGTTGCCCGGGAGGCCGGCCAGGAAACGGGACCGCCCGTCAGGGCCGGGCACCCGGGCCAGCAGCATCGGAAAGCCGGGGCGGACCGCGACGGTGTTCACCACGTACTCCCCGCCCAGCTCGCGAAGGGCCGGGTGGAGGTGGTCGACCGGGCCACGCATCGTGCCGCCGGTCGTGCAGACAAGCTCCGCGCCGTCGAGCGCCTTGCGGATGGCGGCGACGTGCGCCGCGAGCGTGTCCTCGACCGGTCCGACGAAGAGGCCGGGCTCCGCGCCGTACCGCCGGAGCCAGGCCGGCACCGGCGCGCCGAGCGCGTCACGCACGCGGCCGGCGCCGGGCAGGCCGGTGGTGAGCAGCTCGTCGCCGAAGACCAGCAGGGCCGAGCGTGGCGGGCGGCGGACCGGCAGCGTGTCGTAGCCGCAGGAGGCGGCGAGGCCGATGACTCCCGGGTTGACGGCGGCGCCGGCCGGCAGCAGCACCTCGCCGCTGTGCGCCTCGTCGCCGGGCACCCGCCACTCGGGCTGCGCCCTCGGCGTGCCGGTCACCAGCCCGTCGGGCGTGTGCGCCGACTCCTCGACGCGGAGCACGGCGGTGGCGCCTTCGGGCAGCATCGCGCCGGTGGCGATCTCGACCGTGGTGCCGTCTTCGTCGAGCGGTGCCGGGCTGCTGCCGGCCAGCACCCGACCGACCACCCGCCACGGCCCCGGGCCGCGCACCGCCCAACCGTCCACACTGGAGGTCGGGAACGCGGGCAGGTCGGTCAGCGTGGTCAGTGGCTCGGCGAGCGTGTGCCCGTCGGCCTCGGCCAGCGGCACCTGCACCGCCGGCTGGGCGGCGGCCAAGCCGGCCGTGTAGACCAGCGACCGCGCCCGGGCCCACGAGACCGGCGCTGTCTGCGTGCTCACCCGCCGAGCCTATCCCTGTGGCTGGCTCGCGTGGTCGCCACCGCGGAGCTGATCAACGGCGTGTGCCAGCAACGGCCCGAGCACGGCGAGGCCGTCGCGCGCCCCACCCTTGGAGCCCGGCAGGTTGACGACGAGGGTACGGCCGGCGACCCCGGCCAGCCCTCGGGACAGCGCGGCGGTGGGCACCTTGTCCCGCCCGTACGCCCGGATCGCCTCGGCGATGCCCGGCACCTCGTAGTCGAGCAGCTCGCGGGTCACGTCCGGAGTGCGATCGGTCGGGCTGATGCCGGTGCCGCCACTTGTCAGCACCACGTCGAGGCCCTCGGCCACGGCGCGGCGCAGCTCGCTGGCGACCGGCTCGCCGTCCGGCACGACCACCGGGTCGCCCACCTCGCAGCCGAGGCCGCGCAGGCCCTCGACGAGCAGCGGGCCGCTGGTGTCGGCGTAGACGCCCGCGGAGGCGCGATTGGAAGCGACGACCACGCGCGCCCTGATCACTGCCGATCCTCGGGGCGGAGCCAGTCGCCGGTCTTGCCGCCCTCTTTGCTCATCACCCGTACCCCCTCGATGGAAGCTGCCGGGTCGACGGCCTTGACCATGTCGACAAGCGCGAGCCCGGCGGCGGCCACGGCCGTCAAGGCCTCCATCTCCACGCCGGTGCGATCGGCGGTCTTGGCACTCGCGGTGATTTCCACGGTCTCGGCGGTCAGCTCGAAGTCGACCGTGACGCCGTGCAGCGCGATCGGGTGGCACAGCGGGACGATGTCGGGCGTGCGCTTGGCGCCCATGATCCCGGCGATCCGGGCCACGGCCAGCGCGTCGCCCTTGGGCAGGCCGTCGCGGCGGAGCAGGTCGACGACCTCGGCGGTGGTGCGCAGGCGCCCGGCGGCGACCGCGCGGCGCACCGAAACCGACTTGGCCGAGACGTCCACCATGCGGGCTGCGCCGGCGTCGTCGACGTGGGTGAGATGGGCGGAATCCGTCACCAGGTGAGCTTATTCGCCGACCCGGGGAAGGGAGCGCCCCCGTGACACCCCTTCCCCGGGTGATGGCCCTGCCTCGGGCTGCGGGCCGGTCGCGGCCAAGCGACCCTAGGAGGCCGATCGATACGAACTCGACAATTGCGCGATACGCGGCTGGTTGGTGGCGTCGTCGCGGAGCCACCCCCGCAGGCGCGGCCAGGCCGTCACGAGCGCGGCGTGCGGGATCTCCACGGTCTCCGGAGTGGCCGTGAGCAGGCCAGCGACCGCCATGCGGCCGACCGCGGTCACCGCGGCAGGGCTGGTGCCGGCCGGAGCGTGCCCGAGAAGTGAGACCTTGCCCGTGCTGTCCATCCGTGCAAGCTGCTGCATCGTCCAGCGCAGGGCCTGCCGCTCCGGCCCGCCGAGACCTGTGTGCACGCTCTCCGCGGTCTGCTCGACAGCGCCGGAGATTCCGCCCGCCGCCTCGTAGCCGGCCAGCGTGATGATCACGCCGCGCCGCCGGCGCCAAGCCTCGAGCAGCGCGTGTGAGATGCGCGGGAGCGCGTGCGGCGTGCCCGGTGCGGCGGCCGCGATGCGGGCGACGAGTGAGCGTTCCACCGCGAGCCCGGCCTGCCGCGCCGCGCGCACGATCGACTCCCGCAGCTCCGGACCGGTCATCTCGTCGACGGCGAGCCGGCCCACGCCGTTCGCCGCGCCGGCCAGCAGGTCGGCGGTGCGCTCGGCGTACTCGGTGCGGACCCCCACAACGACCCGGTGCCGGCCGTGCGGCGCCCGGACGAGCCCGCGCAGCGCGGCGAGGAACTCGGCCTGCTCGGCCTCGCCGACCCCGCGCGTGAAGAGCTCTTCGAACTGGTCGATGACGACGGTCAGGGCCACCTCATGAGGGGTACGGGTGATCGCGTCGCGCACCCGCCGGGCCAGCTCGGCGGCCGGCTGGCGGCCCGGCGTCAGCAGGACCGGCAGCCACGCCGGCCGTGCCGCCGCGGCGTTGAGGCGGGGGATGAGCCCCGCCCGGAGCAGCGACGACTTGCCCGTGCCGCTGTGGCCGGACACGACCACCACCCGCCGCATCGGCAGCAGGGCGGACAGCCTGTTGACCAGCCGGTCACGGCCGAAGAACCACTCCGCGTGGTGCGGCTGGTACGGCCCGAGCCCGCGGTACGGGGCGCGGGCGACCCCCTCGGTCGACCGGGTGGACGCGGCCCGCGTCTGGCTGTCCGCCTCCCGCCACCGCTCCTCCCACCGGCTGACGTCGCCCTCGCACGCGCTCACGAACGCGAGCGTCACGTCGAGGGTCGGCAGCCGGTACCCGGAGACGGCCGAGGAGAACGTCGTCGGTGCGTAGTGTGCTCGCTTGGCCAGCTCCCGGTAGCTCGGGTTTCCGGCTGTCCGTCGTAGATCTCGAAGCTCGGCGACGAAACTCTCCACGGGCCCGTCGATCGCATCGAGCCCGCGCTCTGGCCGCCCCATCTTTCACGCCTCCCTGTGCGCCTTGCCACGGGCACGCAGGCGACCGTACGGGGGCCGCGAGCAGGAGTCCGACAAGAAATCGATAAGGCGGCGATAGGTCAGTGGGGGACGGCGGGCGCCAGGCCCGCGAGGCGGCGCTCGACCTCGTGCTGCTCCGGCACGTTCATCTGCCGGAACAGGGCGAGCGCCCGCTCCCAGTGGCGGCGTGCCTCGACGGGGTTTTCGTCGACCCGGCACGCGGCGATGCCGGAGAGCGCCCGCCCCTGCTCGTACGGGTTTCCGATCCGGGTGGCCAGCGCCAGTGCCTGCTCGTGGGTCTCGATCGCGGCACGGCACCGGTCGCCGAGGGCCAGCGTCAAGCCAAGGTCGTTCAGGGTGGTGACGTCGATGCTCCGGTGACCCACGGCCGCCGCCTCCACCAGCGCCAGCCGGTGCATCCGCTCGGCTTCGACCAGGTGACCGAGGCGCTGGTACGCGCAGCCAAGGTCGTTGAAGGACTCGGCCACGCCGAGCCGGATGCCGATGCGCTTCTTCAGCGCCACCGACGCCTTGATGACGCGGATCGCGCCGAGCGGGTCGTCCATCCGCACACGCACCGCGCCGATGTGACCGAGCGCCTGCGCCATGTGGTAGTAGTCGCCCTGCTGGCGAGCCAGGAACAGGTGCCAGCGATGCGCCCGGAGGGCTTCGTCCAGGCGCCCCAGGTACATGAGCGGGATGCCGAGGTTGGGCAGGATCAGCAGGACCGACAGGTCGCCACCCAGGCGCCAGCTCTCGGCCAGCGCCATCAGGTTGATCGAGGCCGCCTCCTCGAACCGTCCGAGCATCCAGTACACGCTCGCCGCGTTCGCCCTGCTCTGACCGGCCCCACCCAGGTCGCCCGTGCGCTCCCGCAGCTTGATCGCGATCTCCAGGTGGTGCACCGCCTCCTGGGAACGGCCCACGCGCTGGAGGCCGGAGGCCAGGTAGTTGTGCATTGAGGCGATCGCGGTGTCGTCTTTGAGCCGCTCGGCGGCACGGAGCCCGCACTCGTGCAGCTCCACGATGTCGTCGATGTAGCCGCGCAGGTAGTGGAAGCGCCAGGGCGCGCGGGCCATCCGCCACGCGTACTCGTCGTGGCCGGTCTGCTCCGCGTGGCGTACCAGCGCCCGGACGTTGCCGTTTTCGCGCTCCAGCCAGTCGCTGTCGACCACTCCCTGCTCGTCGAGGAGGTCCGGGCGCAGCGGCTGGCCCAGAGCGATGTGCCGGCGCAGGGCGGCCGGCTCCATCGGCTCGGTCACCGCCGCCACGGACTGCAGGTAGTGGTCGAGCACGCCGCGTACGGCCGCCTCCCGCTCGGCCGGCCGATCGACGGCCAGAGCGAGCGCCTGCGCGTACTCGCGCATCAGGTCGTGCAGGCGGAACCGGCCGGCGTCCGGCTCCTCGACGAGATGCCGGTCGACGAGCTCGTCGATCACCCGCCGCGCCTCGGCGAGCGTCAGCCCGCTGAGGGCGGCGGCCGCCTCGATCGGGAAGTGCTCGCCCGGCCACAGGCCCAGCAGCCGGAACATCTTCTTGGCCGGCTCGCGCAGCGGCGCGTACGAGAGGCCGAACGCGCTGGCGATCGAGCGGTTTTCCGCGGTCAGCTCGGCCAGCACGGTGGCCTGGTGGCCGAGCCGGTCAGCGAGGTCGGCGAGGCGCCAGCCGGGCCGGTGGGCGAGCCGCGCGCCGGCCAGCCGGATCGCCAGCGGCAGGTAGCCGCAGCGGGCCACCACCCGGCCGGCCGCCTCCGGCTCGGCGCGCACCCGCTCCGGACCGACCGCGTTGGCCAGCAGGTCGATCGCCTCACCGGGCGGCAGCAGCGGCAGCGACTCCAGGTGGCCGCCCTCGAGCGCGGCGAGGCGGCGCCGGCTGGTGACCAAGACCACGGATCCCGGCGCAGTGGGCAGCAGTGGGGTGACCTGGTCGGTGCCGGCCGCGTTGTCGAGCACGACGACGGTCCGCCGGCGGGCCAGCTCGTTGCGCCACAGGGCGATCCGGTCGTAGACGTCGGCCGGGATCCGCTCGGCCGGTACGCCGATCTGCCGCAGCAGCGTGACCAGCGCCGCCGCGGGCTCGACAGGGCTGCTCTCGCCGTGGCCCTGCAGGTCGATGAAGAGCTGCGCGTCCGGGTAGTGCTCGGCGAGCTGGTGCGCGACGTGTACCGCCAGCGCCGTCTTGCCGCTGCCGGCCATCCCGTCGATCACCTGGATGACCGGGTGGTCACCCGCTTCCCGCCCCGCCCGCAGGAGGCGGGCCACCAGGTGCGACCGGCCGGTGAAGTCGGCGACCCGGCGGGGCAGCCAGCTCGGTACCGGCGCCGGCGGCTCGGGAGGCGCGACAGGTACCGGCTCGGCGGCCGGTTTCAGCGCGGCCCGGTGCAGCCGGCGCAGCTCGGGACCGGGCTCGATGCCGAGCTCCTCGCCGAGCGCTCGCCTCGCGGCCGTGTACGCCCGCAGCGCACCGGCCACGTCCCCCGCGGCCACCTGGGCACGCATCAGCAGCCCATACGCCCGCTCGCGCAGCGGGTGCATGTGGGTGTGGTCGCGCATGAGCCGGGCGGCCTCGGCCGGCTGGCCCAGCTCGAGGTGGATGTCGGCGAGGTCTTCGGTGGCGACCAGCCGCTCCTCCTCCAGCGCGGCGCTGCGGGCGGCGAGCACCGGGCCCTGGGTCACGCCGGCGAGCATCGGTCCGCGCCACCGGGCGAGCGCGCCGGCCAGGACCGTGGCCGCCTTGAGCGGCTCGCCACCGGCTCGCAGGTCGCGGGCGGCCTGGCAGTCGTCGAGGAAGGCGTGCAGGTCGACGTCGGAGCGCTCGGCCACCAGCAGGTAGCCGTCGCCCTGGCGCCGGATCAGGCCGCTGGCCGGCCCGGTGGCGTCGAAGAGCCGGCGGAGGTTCGCCGCGTACGTGCGCGCGTTGGGCACGGCTGAGGCGGGTGGATCGGCCGGCCACAGCTCATCGATCAACTCTTCGAGGCCGACCACACGCCCGGATTGGACCGCCAACATCGCCAGGACCGTCTGCTGCTTGCGAGTACCCAACGGCAATGTCGCACCGTTGGCCAGGACTTCCAACGGCCCTAGGACGCGCACCTCCAACACCGTTTGTCTCCCAGAGAGAAGGATCGATATAGTGTCGGGCCACCAAGTATGCAGGGTAACCGGCGGCAGGAACGGCTTCGAAGCGGCGGGTTGCGTTTCCGTCCGGTTGCAGTGGGGGAGCTTTGGCGCCTCTCACCATAAGAGCATGAAGGACTTATCGATCTGATCAAATAGGCGGAGGAAGCGACCTTGCATCCGCATATGAGACCGGCCAACAACGCACCTATCGGACGAGCCGCTATGGTGATAGCGCTTTGCGCCACAGCACGTGATCAGGCCATCTACAAGATCGAGTCTTCCGTTAGGCGACGAAACGCGTAACTGTAGATGTAGCGGAAACGGTTCTGATACGACGACGATTGCGCTCCGTTCATGTCCACGGACAGGGCGTGACAATCCGGGCCATAGTTGCTGATGCTGCGCATTAAGACACTTATCGGTGTTAACCGCTAGATGCTTCCCTTAGGCTCCTTCTCAGTAAGACGGGGGCTGGACTGGCACAAAGCGGCGATCAGTTTTCGCCTCTTGTGCATGTATGCCGAGGGAGACGTCATGCGTGCGCACGAATGGGGCTGAGACCCACTGACACACCAGGGCGACTGGAAGTAGTCTGGCGAGGCACTGCACCGCCACCGCGTGGCGACCAAAAGGACCTGCGTGACTCGCCCAGACCGACGCGATGCTGAGACCGATCGGCGGCTTCCGCTGCTTGTCGGTCTCATCGTCATTTGCGCTGTCCTGCTCGGCGGGCACTCACTGGGCGTAGCAGTCACCGCACCGACCGCTCCGTCGCTCGGCGACCTGGGCCTCGCCGCCACCCTCGTCTTCCTGGCCGCGGCCGGCTTCCGGATCAAGGTCCGGATCCGGATCAGGTCGACAAACCACGACTTCTCCTGGTCCGAGACGGTCATCGTGATCGGCCTGGCCGTCGCACCGGCGGAGTGGGTCGTGCTCTGCACCGGCCTCGGCGTGGCCATCGGCGCTGTCATGAACAAGATGCCGGTGCAGAAGGCCGCCTTCGGCGTCGCGAAGAACATGCTGCTGGCCGGCGCGGCGGGTGCCGCGCTGCACCTCGCGGGGTGGACCCGGCCGGCTGACCACGCGTTGGAGGTCGTGGGGCCGTTCGCCCTCGCCTACCTGACGGCCGTCGTGCTGGACGAGCTCCTCACGCTTCCCGTGATCGGGCTCGCGACCGGCACCGAGCTCCGCAAGCTCTTCCGGCAGGATCTCGACCTCCGCCTGGGCGGCGGCATCGGTCGCCTGATCGTGGTCCTGTGCACGGTGATGATCCTGCAGGCCGATCCGCGACTGCTCCTGGCCGTGCCACCACTGATCATCAGCCTCCACTTGGCGTACGCGTCACGCGTGCGCTACCGCGTCGAGCGGGACGCGTGGCAGCGGCTGGCGCTGGCCACCGACGCGCTCAACGACGTCGACCTGGACGCCGTGCTGAGCAGTGCGGTCACCCGCGCCGCCGAGCTTTTCTCCGTCGACGAGGTCGAGGTCGAGCTGCACGACCGTCCCCGCCTCGTGCGGGGCAACGCGAAGGGCATCACGTACGACGGGCCCGCGCCGGAGGCGCCGGCCACCACCGGCACCGTCATCCCCAGCGCGCTGGAGGGGCACGACGGCACCGCTGACGTCGGCGAGCTGCGGCTGCGCGTCAACGGCCAGGTAAAGCTCTCCGAGCGGGAGAGCTACACGCTGCGCACCTTCGCCTCCGCGCTCTGCACGGCCGTCCGCAACGCCTCGGCGTACGAGGAGCTGACCCGGGTCGCCGCCGAGCACGCGCGGGCCGCGGCGCACGACGCGCTGACCGGCCTGGCCAACCGGCGGCAGCTGCTGGAGCACGGCACCGAGATCCTCGCCAACCGCCACGTCGACGGCGTCACCGCGCTGGTGCTGATCGACCTCAACCACTTCAAAGAGGTAAACGACACGCTCGGGCACGCCGCCGGCGACCGGGTGCTCGTCGAGGTGGCGTCGCGGCTGCGCCGGGAGGCACGCCCCGACGACCTTGTCGCGCGGCTGGGCGGCGACGAGTTCGCCGTGCTCATCACCGGGCTGCCCGCGCCCGCCATCGCGGCGCACCGGGCGGAGGGCCTGCTCGCCGCGCTGCACGAGCCGATGTCGCTGGACGGGATGCGGATCAGCGTCGAGGCCTGCGGCGGCATCGCGGTCGCGCCGGGCAGCGGGGGGATGGCCGAGCTGCTGCGCCGGGCGGACGTCGCGATGTACCAGGCGAAGCGCTCGGGCCAGCGCACCGCGACGTACGCGCGGGCCCGCGACACCGCCGACGTCGGCCGCCTCGCGCTCGGCGGCGACCTGCCCAGGGCGCTGACACAGCACGAGTTCACCGTGACGTTCCAGCCGATCGTCGACCTCGGCACGGGCGAGGTGGTGGGCGCTGAGGCGCTGGCCCGGTGGCACCACCCCGACCGGGGCAACCTCGACCCGCTGCGCTTCCTGGAGACGGTGGAGCGCTCCGGCCTGCTGCCCGCGTTCGCCGACGCGGTGCTCGACCAGTCGCTCGTCGCGGCGGGCACCTGGCGTGACGCCGGGTTCGACCTGCCGGTCGCGGTCAACGTCTCGCCGCGCAGCCTGCTCGACCCGCGCTTTCCCAGCTCGGTGGTGGCCCGGCTGCGCGCACACGACCTGCCACCGGACCGCCTCTTCCTGGAGCTGACCGAGACGCTCACGATCAGCCAGCTGGAGGTCGTCGACCAGGTGCTGGGCCAGCTGCGCGACGCGGGCGTCCGGCTGGCACTTGACGACTTCGGCACCGGCTACTCGTCGCTGTCGGTGCTCTCCCGCATCCCCGTGCACGAGCTCAAGATCGACCGGGGCTTCGTGCGGGAGATGGAGACCTCGGCGGAGGCCACCGCCGTCATCCGCTCCACATTGGACCTCGGCCGCAGCCTCAACCTCGTCGTGGTCGCCGAAGGTGTCGAGAGCGAGCCGCAGCGGCGGGCGCTGTGGGAGATGGGCTGCACGGCCGGCCAGGGCCACCTCTTCGCCCGGCCGATGCCCTCGGCCCGCCTGCTCGCCGCGCTGCATCGCGGCTCCGGCGGTCGCCCCGGCACGCTCGCGCCGGCCCTGCACGACGAGGGCTCGGTCATCCGGCTCTCGCCCAACCGCCGGGCCGCCGGCCGCAACAGGGGTGACCGCCTGCCACACTTGCCGGCGTGATCGCGGTCGCGGAAGGTACCCAAACCCGGACGCTCGGCATCGACCTGGCGATCTACGGACTCTCTGCTGCATTTGCCGCAATCACCGCGGCCACGTCGACTCTGCTGCCACACCGGGCGTGGGGCGCGGTGGCCACCGCCGGCTACGCGGTGGCGGCCATCGCCGTCGTGGTCCAGCTCGTCCGCCGGCGATGGGGTACCCGGGAACGCGCGCTCGTGGCCGCCTTCGCCTTCGCCGCCACCGCCCTGCTGCCGATGGTGATCCAGGCGGTGCAGCGGGCGAACGGGCGCACCGATCGCGCGCAGGAGGAGGTCGTCGTCGTCGAGCACGGCGGCGAGCGGCTCCTGGAGCACGGCACGCCGTACCTGTCGAGCGACACCATCGCCACGCTGCCACCGGGCGAGCAGTTGCTCGGCTACCTGCCGTACCAGCCGGGCATGGCCCTCTTCGGCCTGCCCCGCGCTGCCGCCGGCGACGCCTGGTGGACGGACGCGCGGATCTGGTTCGCGGTGGTCACGATCGCCGCGCTGGCACTCGCGATCCGGCAGCTGCAGTGGGGACCCGCGCTCCTGCGCGCCCTCCAGCTCGGCACCGTGATCCCCCTCGTGCCACTCACGCTGTCAACGGGTGGGGACGACATACCCGTACTCTCGCTGTGTCTTCTGGCTCTGGCTCTGTGTGCGACGCGCCGTTACGGCGCGGCGGGGATCGCGGTGGGGCTGGCCGCCGCGCTCAAGCTTTTCGCCTGGCCGGTCGTGGCCGTGCTGCTGGTGCACGCACTGACGGCCGGGCGCCGGCCGGCGGCGCGGCTGGCGGCCGGCGCGATCGGGCTGCCCGCGGCGGCGCTGCTGCCCGCGGTGCTGGTGGACGCCACCGCGTTCGTCGACAACGTGATCCGCTTCCCGCTCGGCGAGGGCGTGGTGACGAGCCCGGCGCAGTCCCCGTTCCCCGGCTACCTGATCGCCGAAAACCTGCCCGGTGGGCGGGCCATCGCCGCCGCGCTGCTCGCCGCCGCGGCGGTGGCAATCGCCGTCTGGCTCGCCCGCCGCCCGCCCCGCACGGCCGCCGCGGCGGCGGCAGTCTGCGGGTACGGGCTGCTCGCGGCCATCCTGCTCATGCCGTCGACGCGGTTCGGCTATCTGCTGTATCCGGTCGCGTTCCTGGCGTGGGTGCCCGCGCTGCGGCGTCCCGCATGAGCCACCGCCCATCCTGGGACGTGCTCGCCGTCGTCGCCGCGGGCGGGTCGCTCGGCGCCGCCGCGCGGTACGGCGTGGGCCTGGCCCTGCCGCACGACGCCGGCGGCTTCCCGTGGGCCACGCTCGGCGTCAACGTGCTGGGTTGCCTGGCGATCGGTGTGCTGGCCCGGCGGGCGCCCACGCACCGTCTTGTGTGGCCGTTCGTGGGCACGGGCGTGCTCGGCGGCTTCACGACCTTCTCCACGTACGCGGTGGACGCGTGGACCCTCGCCGATGCCGGCCGCCCGCTCGCGGCAGGTGCCTACGTGGCCGGAACGCTGGCCGCCGCCGTCGCCGCCGTGTGGGTGGGCCTGCGTCCACATCGGAGTCACGCATGACGCTCGTGCTGGTCCTCGCCGGCGGCGCGGTCGGTGCGCTCGCGCGCTACCTGGTCCGCTGGGTGGTCCCCTGGTCCACCATCTGGGTGAACGTCGCCGGCTCGGCCCTCCTCGGCCTGCTCGCCGGGCTCGGCAGCACGCTGCCGGGCTGGGTGGGCACGCTTGTCGGGGTGGGCTTCTGCGGGGCGCTGACGACGTACTCCACCTTCGCGCTGGAGGCGGTCGAGCTGGGCCGCTCACGCGCCCGGTCGACCGCCGCCCGCTATGTAACGGTGACGCTTGTCGCCGGCATCGCGGCGGCTGTCCTCGGTGTGGCCATCGGCAGGGCACTTTGAGTTTGTGCAGCGCATGGGTCGCGTGGCCGGCCGGATGGGCGTACACCTGGAGGCATGGGAGCCGAATACCGCGACCGCCGGGCGGCCGGCGCGGTGCTCGCCGACCGGCTGGAGCCCTACGCCGGAAGGCCTGAGACGGTCGTGCTCGGCCTGGTCCGCGGCGGCGTACCGGTGGCCGCCGAGGTGGCGTCCCGGCTCCGCAGCCCACTCGACGTGCTGGTGATCCGCAAGCTCGGCGTGCCCTGGGCGCCCGAGGTGGCGTTCGGGGCGCTCGGCCCGCAGGGTGTGCGCGTGCTCAACGACGACATCGCCGGCCGGCTCGAGCCGTACCAGATCGCCGACGTCACCCATCGGGAGGAAGTTGAGCGATCACGCCGGGAGGCGCGCTACCGCGGCGCACGCCCGCCCCTCGACCTCGCCGGGCGCACCGCGGTGATCGTCGACGACGGGCTCGCCACCGGCGCCACCGCGCGGGCGGCCGTGGTGGTCGCGCACCGGCTGGGGCCGAGCGCATCGTGCTGGCCGTGCCGGTCGGCGCCGCTGAGGCGTGCGAGAGCCTCGCCGCGGTGGCCGACGAAATCGTGTGCCCCATCTGTGCGGTGGATTTCGGCGCGGTGAGCCGCTACTACCTCGACTTCCACCAGGTCACCGACGACGAGGTCGACGCCGCTCTGGGCGATCGCGCACCGGGCCGCGAGTGAAGTCACCCGGTACCGTCGAGGGATGCAGATGACCTGTCCGAAATGCCGTGGCGAGATGCGCACGTACGAGCGCAGTGGCGTCACCGTTGACCAGTGCACCGAGTGCCGTGGGATTTTTCTCGACCGGGGTGAGCTGGAGAAGCTCTTCGAGGCCGAGGCCAACTGGAACCAGCAGCACCCCGCGGCCGCGGCCCAGCGCCCGCCGGCTCCCGCCAGCGGTGGGTACGCGCCGCCGCCCCCGCCGCCGCCCGGTGGGTACGCTCCTCCGCCGCCGCCCGCGCCGGCTCACGGCTATCCCGCGCCCGCCCCGGCGTACGGCGGTGGTGGCCAGCACTACGGCTACCACGGGCACTACCGGCGGAAGAAGCACCGCGGCTTCCTCGGCGAGCTCTTCGACTGAGCTCCGCGAGCACCGGGCGTCCCGCTCACCGTCGCGGGGCGCCCACCCGCTCGGGCGTCAGACGATCGCCATGTCGACGAAGCGCGACAGGTGCAGCTGAGCCGCCACCGTGACGGTGTCGGTCGGTCCATTTCGATGCTTCGCCACGATGAAGTCGGCCTCGCCCGCCCGCGGTGACTCCTTGTCGTAGTAGTCGTCGCGGTGGAGCAGGATGACGACGTCGGCGTCCTGCTCGATCGAGCCGGACTCACGCAGGTCGGAGAGCTGCGGGCGCTTGTCCGTGCGCTGCTCGGGACCACGGTTGAGCTGACTCACCGCGATCACCGGGCATTCGACCTCCTTGGCCAGCAGCTTGAGACCACGCGACAGCTCGGCGACCTCCTGCTGGCGGCTCTCGGTGCGCTTGGGCGAGGACATCAGCTGCAGGTAGTCGACGACGATGAGCTTGAGATCGTGGCGCTGCTTGAGGCGGCGGGCCTTGGCCCGGATCTCCATGAGGTTCATGCTCGGCGTGTCGTCGACGTACAGCGGGGCCTCGCTGATCTCGCCCATGCGACGGGCGAGCTTCGTCCAGTCGTCATCGGACAGCTGGCCGGAACGGAGCACGTGCAGCGGCACCCGCGCCTCGGCCGAGAGAAGTCGCATGACGATCTCGACCTTGCTCATTTCCAGCGAGAAGATCGCGCTGGCGCAGTTATGACGGATGGCGGCGTTTCGGGCAAAGTCCATTGAAACGGTGGACTTACCCAGACCGGGTCGGCCGGCGACGATCACCAGCTGGCCGGCGTGGAGCCCGTTGAGCAGGCGGTCCAAATCCGTGAAGCCGGTCGGCACGCCGGTCATCACGCCGCCCTGCGCGCCCACCGCCTCGATCTCGTCGAGCGTCGGCTGCAGCATGTCGGCGAGCACCGCGAAGTCTTCGCTGACGCGCCGCTCGGTCACGTCGTACACAGCCTGCTGGGCCAGGTCGACCACGTCGTCGACGTCGCGACCCGCGCCGGAGGCCGCACCGTAGCCGAGCTGCACGATGCGGGTGCCGGCCTCGACGAGGCGGCGCAGCACGGCGCGCTCGCCGACGATGCGTGCGTAGTACGACGCGTTGGCGGCCGTCGGCACGCTCGCGATCAGCGTGTGCAGGTAGGGCGCGCCACCGACGCGTCCCAGGTCGCCGGTGTCGGCCAGCGCGGCGGCGACCGTGATGGGGTCTGCCGGCTCACCCCGCCCGTAGAGGTCGAGGACCGCGTCGAAGATGGTCGCGTGGACCGGACGGTAGAAGTCGCCGGGCTTGAGGATCTCGACGACGTCGGCGATCGCGTCCTTTGACAGCAGCATGCCGCCGAGCACGCACTGCTCCGCGGCGACGTCCTGGGGCGGCGTCTTGTCGAACTGCCCGTCGAATCCGCCGGGCCCGCCGGGTGGCGGGGGATCTACCGGTGGGCGACCAGCCGGCCGGACGTCGTCGGTGACCGACACCCCGTCCCCCTCCCCCACACGTGATCGACTTCTGCACAGCGAACCGTACGGGTACGACAAGTTCGCATGGAGGTCGAGCCGACACGATACGAAAACGCTGGTCAAGACCTCAAATGCGTCGGTGGACGAGTCTTGGGACAACCTGTGGACAGTCACCCGAGGGGGTGTGTGCAGCCTGTGCACAGGCTGTGTATAACCATTGGGGATTACCCGCCCGGTAGGGTGTGACGTGGGCGGACTTGGTCCCCAAGGTGTGGAGGAAAGATTCCGGGCCTGCCGGAAGCCTGTTTCCGGCATATCATGACCATCGACAGATGTGCCTCAAGGACTTTCGCGTCGTGAGGACAGCAGGAAAGGTCACGTGGACTACCGGGACTGGGGGTACGACTCTCGCGGCCCGCGCGAGCGCCGGTCCGCTGATGACGCGCACCCTCAGAGCTGGGATTACACCGGCGAGATCTCGGGCCTCGAGCGGCCGAGCGGTGCGCGCCGAGGCGGCGAGGGTGACTACACCTCCTACTCTTCGTCATCAAGTGCGTACTCGTCCGGCAGCATCTACCGCGGCCGCCGACGCCAGCAGGACGACGCGGTTGCCGACGACCGCCCGTTCGGGCGTCGCAGTGCCCGCACCCGCTGGCAGCAAGGCGAGGAAGACGCCACCGGCACCTTCAGCCGGTACGAGGAGCCTGACGACCGCGGCGGCCGCCACGCGGGTGGCTGGACGCCTGAGATAGCCCCGACGAGCGGCTGGACCCCGCCGGCGGCACCCACCAGTGGTTGGGTCGGCGCCGCGAGCCAGAGCGAGTGGACCCGCGAGGCATACACGGGCGAGTGGAATCGTGGCGACTTCACGGGCGAGTGGCACCGCGACACCGGTGAGCCGCTGACACCGTCCCGTTCGGACAGTGCCCGCCGCGATGAGCCGGGCGGCGGCGGACGGCGGCGCCGGGCCGCGCCCGACTGGCGCGAGCTGCCCGCACTGCCCAGTGGCCAGGACGACCGCCGACCCGCGGTCCCGCCGCAGCGCGACAGCTTCACGGACACGAGCGAGTGGACCCCTCAGCGCGGCGAGCCTGCCGGCGGCGGCCAGGCGTCCCGCCCGCGCCGGCCCGACTGGGCAGTCGGGATGGACCCGTCGTCGGCGACCGGTCGCCGGCGCCGGTCGTGGCAGGACCAGACCGAGGCGCGGTGGCCGAGCACTCGTCCCGAAAGCGACCGCGCCGACGAGCCTTCCGGGAGCTGGTCGAGCAGCGCTCCGGTTTCCGGGGTGGCGGACACGTCCCGCTGGTCGAGCAGCGCTCCCGTCTCCGGGGTGGCAGACACGTCCCGCTGGTCGAGCAGCGCTCCCGTCTCCGGGGTGGCAGACTCGTCCCGCTGGTCCGGGCGGGCGGAGGTCAGCCGGAGCGACGAGCCCGCGGCGCGGTGGTCGGGCGCGCGCGACGCCCGGCTCTCCGAAGACGATCCCCGCTGGGTGGGCATCCCGTCGTCGGCACCGCGCTCGCCCGCGGTGGCTTTCCCCGACGAGCCCGAGTTCGACTACGACGACCGTCCCGCCGCCCGGGCCACCCCGACGACCTACCGGGATGACGACCTGCGGGGAGCGGGCATGCCGCCGGCCCAGCGCCGCGGCGACGCCGGCTCCTCCACGGTGTACCGGGACGACACGCCCACCGCCTACCAGGCCCGCGCCATCGAGGCACCCACCGAGTGGCGGGCGCCCACGGCGGCGCCCGGCAGCGAGCGCGGTCCGGCCGCGGCGTCGGCGCGGGCGGCCGCTCCCACCGACTGGCGTGCACCCACGACCGTCCCGGCCATCGAGCGCGGGAGGGCTCAGGTGTCCGGCCGTGGCGCCGCTCCCGCCGCCGACTGGCGCCCACCCGCGGCCGACGCGGGCCGCGAGCGCGGGCTGGGCTCCGCCATCCGCCGGGTGGCGACGCCGGACGAGCTGGAAGACCAGTTCAACCGGGCACCTGGCGGCGTCTTCGCCGCGGTGGTGGCGACCCTCGCCTGGTACGCGGTGCCGTTGCTGCTCTTCGCCGTCTACACGGTCGTCCAGGGCGAGGAGTCCCAGGTGCTCGGCTCGCTGGCCGGCGGGCTCACCCGCTTCGGCGCGGCGCTCGCGGTCAGCCTCGTGGTGGCCGTGCTTCTGCGCTGGGTGAGCAATACCTGGCGCTCGATCAGCGTCGGCCTCGCCGCGGCCGTGGTGGGCGGTGGACTGTCCACTGTGCTGCTCTCCGCACTCAGCGGCCAGCCGCTGGGCGGCTGAAGCATCCGACGGTGGCGGTGCGCTGACCGCGCCGGTCTCTTGCGGATACGAAAACGGGGGCGCCGGAGCGCCCCCATTTCGCTGTGCGTGCCTTACTTGGCCTTGACCACCGTCAGGTCGAAGCGGGCCGTTACCTCCGGGTGCAGCTTGACCCGGACCGGGTGGGCGCCGAGCGACTTGATGTGCCCGGAGAGCTCCAGCCGGCGACGGTCGAGGGCCGGACCACCCGCGGCGCGGACGGCCTCGACGACCTCGGCCGGGGTGACCGAACCGAAGAGACGGCCACCGTCGCCGGCGCGAGCCGACAGCGTGACCTTCGAGAGGCCCTCGAGCTGGGCCTTGATCTCGTTGGCGTGGCCGAGGTCGCGGATCTCCCGGGCCTCACGGGCCCGACGGATCACGCTGACCTGCTTTTCCGCGCCCTTCGACCAGGTGATGGCGAAGCCCTGCGGGAGCAGGTAGTTACGGCCGTAGCCGTCCTTGACCTCCACCACGTCACCAGGAGCGCCGAGGCCGGACACCTCCTGAGTCAGAATGATCTTCATCGTGGTGCCTCCCCTCAGCGCGCCGTCGCCGTGTACGGCAGAAGCGCCATCTCGCGGGCGTTCTTGACCGCGCGTGCGATCTGCCGCTGCTGCTGCGACGTAACGCCGGTCACCCGCCGAGCACGGATCTTGCCGCGGTCGGAGATGAACTTGCGCAGCAGCGCGGTGTCCTTGTAGTCGATGTAGGTGATGCCCTCCTTGTCGAGAGGGTTCACCTTCTTCTTCGGCTTGCGAAGTGCCGCAGCCTTAGCCATTGCTCTTGCTCCTGATGATCCTGCGCAGCCCGCGCCGGGGCTGCCGCCTTAGAACGGGGGCTCGTCGTCGAAGTTGCTGCCACCGCCCGAACCGGAGCCGGAAGAGGCCGGAGCCGCCGTCGCCCAGGGGTCGTCGAAGTTTCCTCCGCCGCCGCCCTGGCCGCCGCCACCACCGGAGCCGAAGCCACCGCCGCCACCGCCGGAGCGCGACATCTTCTGCACCTTCGCCGTGGCGTACCGCAGCGAGGGGCCGATCTCGTCGACCTCCAGCTCAATGACCGTGCGCTTCTCACCCTCACGGGTCTCGTACGACCGCTGCTTGAGCCGGCCCGAGACGATCACGCGGGCGCCGCGCTGGAGCGACTCCGCGACGTTTTCCGCCGCCTGCCGCCACACGGTGCAGGAAAGGAACAGCGGCTCGCCGTCCTTCCACTCGCCGGACTGGCGGTCCATGATCCGCGGCGTCGAAGCGACCCGGAACTTGGCGACCGCCGCACCCGACGGGGTGAAGCGCAACTCGGGGTCATCGGTCAGGTTGCCGATGACCGTGATGGTGGTGTCTCCTGCCATGACCAACTCCTCGCGCACTCATCGCTTGCCACAGGCTCCCAGAGCCCTACGACAACCCGATGAGGCTGATCCGGGCGAGCCGGCGCCGCGTCAGCGGACGTCCGGCCGGATGACCTTGGTACGCAGAACGGACTCGTTCAGCCGCAGCTGACGGTCCAACTCCGCAACCGCCTCAGGGGATGCCTGCAGATCGATGACCGCGTAGATGCCTTCGGCCTTCTTCTTGATCTCGAACTGCAGACGCCTGCGACCCCAGACGTCGAGCTTCTCCACCGAGCCACCCGCGGTCCGAATCACGTTGAGATACGTGTCGAGCGACGGGGCGACGGTGCGCTCCTCGAGGCTTGGATCGAGGATCACCATGATCTCGTAATGACGCAAGACGTGCTCACCTCCTATGGGCTAGTGGCCACGGTCCATCCGTGGCAGGAGGTCGTGCGTCTGTTCGCACAAGTGACGCCGTGGGATAGGCCCACGGCGCCGAGGCGAACCGAACCAGGATACCGGGCTGCCCCGGCATGAAGAGCCGCGGGGCGCCCTATCCGCTTCTTTGGGTGGGACCTGGGGAGGAACGACCACACCGACGAGGTTGGATAGAAGGCGCCCCGCGGAGCCTGTGTTGATTTATATATTACGCCACACTCGTCCGGGTTGCACGTTGGGCGATAATTGCCCGAATTGCGCCGGCCGAGACACCCACCACACAGACAGTGGCGATGAGCGCTAGAAGTCCGATTGGTCCACTCTTACGTACCGGCTGGACCGAGGAAAGCGCCTCGGCGGCAACACCCTCGTCGCCGGTACCCGATGTGTCCTCAACGGTAGCCACGGCCTCGCCCGAGTCGCCACCGTCTTCGCCCACGGTCGCCGGTTCGGGTGTCTCGGTCGCGGCGGCGGCGGTGGGAGTCGGCTGGGCCGAGGGCTCGGCCTCCGGCTGCTCCTCCTGCTGGCCGCGGGCGCCGCCGGCCGGTCGCGGCGCCGAACCGGTCCGGGGCTTGGTGCCGGGCGCCGTGGCGTTTCGCGCCGGAACCACCTCCACGCGCACCGCCGACTCGTCGGACAGCATGCAGCTCGGCTTGAGCCCGAGTGTCACCGGGCCGCGGTGGAACACCACCGGGGCGGCGGCGCCGTCGGCGAGCTCACCCTGCGAGGCGCCGTCCAGGAGCAGCTTCGCGCGGTACCCCGTCTTGTTGACCACCCGTAGCGTGGTCTCCGCCGGAATCGTGACCGAGCTCGTACTGGGGTTGGCCGCGCACGAGACGCCGAGCAGCCCTCGGTCGCCGCTGAACACGACCTCCTTGCCACTCTCCGCCGGCATCGGGTCCGGCGTCGGTGCGGCCTGCGCAGCGGCGGCGACCAGCAGCGGCGTGGCGGCGAAGAGCGCGGCCACCACGGTGGCCGCGGCGCGGTGTCGGGCCAGCGGCGGCATTCATCTCCCCAGGTCGGAGGCGCGCCCGGGAGGCCGCACTTATGGACCTCCCGGGCTCGGATCTACTCGAAGTAACGAATCGGGCGAGTCGCCGGTGACGGGTGATTTGTCACGAACCGCCGCTCGATGACGGACCGTCAGCCCTCTTCAGTAGGCTCGCCCCATGCGTATCGGAGCCCACGTCGACTCGACCGACCCGCTGGGCGCCGCGACCGCCCGCGACGCCGACACGGTGCAGTTCTTCCTGACCGACCCGCAGGCGTGGAAGGACCCGGTGCCGCGTGACGACGCCGAGGCGCTGCGCGCATCGGGCCTCGACGTCTACATCCACGCGCCGTACCGGATCAATGTGGCGACGCTCAACAACCGCATCCGGATCCCCAGCCGCAAGCTGCTGATGAGCCACGCCGCGGGCGCGGCCGCCGTCGGGGCCAAGGGCATCATCGTCCACGGTGGACACGTCGAAAAGGTGGAGGACATCGCCACCGGCTTCGACAACTGGCGCAAGGCCTTTGAGTACGCGGCGAAGGCCGGCGGCTTCGCCACCCCGGTCCTGATCGAAAACACCGCTGGCGGCGACAACGCCTGCGCCCGGCGGTTCGACGCGCTGGCCCGGCTGTGGGACGCGATCGGCGAGTTCGAGCCGGGCTTCTGCCTGGACACCTGCCACGCCCACGCCGGTGGTGAAGACCTACTCACCGCGGTCGACCGCATCAAGGCGATCACCGGCCGCATCGACCTGATCCACGCCAACGACTCAAAGGACGACTTCGACTCGGGGCGGGATCGACACGACAACCTGGGGAGCGGCAGGATCGACCCCGAGTTGGTGGTGGCCGTGGTCCGCGCGGCGGGCGCCCCGGTGGTCGTGGAAACGCCGGGCGGCGTGGAGGGCCAGGCCGCCGACATCACCTTCCTGCGTGACCGAGTCGGCCGATAGGGACCCCATTTCGATGAGCGCGGAGCAGCCGCAGGTCGTCAAGGACGATCCGACGGTTCCGGAGTCGAGCCCACCCGACCCCGTCGACCCCTTGGCGGTCGGGGCCGATCCCACGGCTGACGCCGACCGCAGGGGCGGGGCTGATCCCGCGGTCCGGGCTGATCCCAAGGTCGGGGCTGATCCCAAGGTCGGGGCTGGAAGTGGGGACGGGGGCGAGCCCAAGGTCGGGGCTGCATCTGGGGGCGGCGGCAATCCCAAGGTCGGCGGTGAAGCTGGGGGCGACGGCGGGGCCGCCTCCAGCGGCTTGCCCAAGGATGACGGCGGAGCCGTGTCCAATGGCTCATCCAAGGGTGGCAGCGGGGCTGCGGCCGGCGGCTCATCCAAGGGCGACGGCGGGGCGACGGCCGGCGGCTTGCCCACGGGCGACAGCGGGGCTGCGTCTGGCGGGGACGGCTTGGCCGAGGCCGGTGTGGCGCCCAGGAGCAGCGGTCGGATCACCGGTGGCTCGCCCGAAGCTGATGCCGAGGGCACGGGCGGCGCGGCAGCGAAGACTGGCGAGGTCGCCGAAGCCGAGCCCCCACACCAGCGCCTCAAGCCCGACGAGAGCGCCTCCGCCAGCGACGCGAAGTCGGCTAGCGGCGCGAAGACTGACGGCGACGCGAAGGCCGAAGGCGACGAGACCAGCGCCGACAAGGCTGCTGATGGCGACGCCAAGGATGACACCCCCACGAAGGCCGGCGTTGCGGGCAAGGGCGACGCGGTCAAGGAGGGCAAGGACGGCGAGGAACGCAAGGAGGGCAAGGGCGACGAGCGCAAGGACAGCGACACCAAGGTCGACGCGACCAAGGTGGAGCCGCCGCGTGATCCGTTCGCCGCGTTCGCGCCTGAGCCGGAGCGCGTGCCCACCCGGCGCCGGCGGGCGGTGCGCGCGGTCGGGCGCTTCCTGATTCACGAGTGGACGCTCGCCAGCGTCGGTTCGCTCGTGCTCGCGGTGCTGATGACCTGGCCCACGCTGCGCTACCCGCTGCACACGCTCCCGCAGGACTTTCACGACCCGGCGCTGCAGGCGTGGCAGATGGCGTGGTCCGGCCACATCCTGATCAGCGACCCGGGCCGGTTGTGGGACTCCAACACGTTCTTTCCGGAACCGCTGAGCTTCGCGTTCTCCGACACCCTGCTCGGATACGCGCCGGCGGGGCTGATCGGTGACGGCCCGGCTGCGGCGATCCTCCGGTACAACATCATGTTTGTGCTGGCCCATGCGCTGGCGACCTTCGGGGCGTACGCGCTGGTCCGCCAGCTCGGCGCGGGCCGCACCGGCGCGATCGTGGCCGGCGCGGCTTACACCTACGCTCCCTGGATGCTGGCCCAGGCCGGCCACCTGCACATCGTCTCCAACGGCGGCATCCCGCTCGCGCTGGCGATGCTTGCCCGCGGGCATGGCTGGTCGCTGGCGCACGGCTTCCGTCCGGAGCGGCGGCACGCGGGATGGGCGTTCGCCGGCTGGCTTGTCGCGGCGTGGCAGATCAGCCTCGGCTTCGGCATCGGCCTGGTCTTCGGGTACGTGCTGGGCGTCATCGCGATCGTCACCATCGCGATCCGCGTCGGGCGACGGGTGCGGCAGTGGCGGATCCGTCGGCCCTGGGGCGAGCGGCTCGTCATCGCCGACCTGCTCGGTGGGCTTGTCTTCGCGGGCACCGGGGCGCTGCTCGCGCTGCCGTACTTCGACGTGGCGCACAAATATCCGGAAGCGACCCGCCGGGTGCAGGACCTGGAGGCGTACGCGCCGCCGCCGAGCGGCTTCTTCATCGCGCCGCCCGAGTCGCTCATCTGGGGTGACCTGCACGAAAACGTGCGTGACGGGCTCCGGTGGCCGGCCGAGATGACCGTGCTGCCGGGATATGTCCTGTACGCGCTCGCGATCGCCGGCCTGTTCTTCTCGATCTGGAAGGTGCGCCACAGGCTGCTGCTGCTCGCCGGCGTCCTGGTCACCGCGATTCTCGCGATGGGCCCCAACTTCTTCGGCGGCACGTACACCTACCTGCCGCTCTTCAACCACCTGCCGGGTTGGGACGGCCTGCGCACACCTGGCCGGCTCATGCTGTGGACGACGCTGCTGCTGGGCATCCTCGCGGCCGGCACCGTCAGCGCGCTCGTGCGCCGCGTCAACGACATCGCCGCCACGCGGGTGACGCTGCGGCCGGGCCTGCTGCTCCGCCTGGTCACGCTCGTACCCCTGCTGCTCGTGCTTGTCGAAGGGCTGAACACGACGCCGCACCCGGTCGTGCCCAGGCAGCCCGAGGTGATGCGCACCGACGACGGACCGATGATGGTGCTGCCCTTCAACCTGACCTACGAGCAGGCCGTCATGCTCTGGACGACCACGCGCTTCCAGCCGGTGGTCAACGGCGGCAGCGGCTTTACGCCGGTGCGGCAGGAGCGCACGCGTGAGGCTGTGAAGACGTTCCCCGACCAGGCGAGCGTCGACTACCTGCGCGAGCTCGGCGTCCGGACCGTGGTGCTGCTGCGCGACGCGCTCTCCGGTACACCGTGGCAGGCCGCCGTCGACCTGCCGGTCGACTCGCTCGGCATCCAGCGTGAGGAGATCGGCAACACGATCGTGTACCGCCTCTGAAAGATCCAGCCGCCGTCCCCGAGTCGGGAGCGGCGGCTGGAATCAGACGGTCACGGGCTCGCGGTCCTGCGGCGGGTTGTCCGAGGGTCGGCTGCCATCGGCCAGCGCGCGCCGCTCACGCCATCGGACCAGCCATGGCGCGTCGTCGGCACCGTCGAAGATGCCGCCGTCGGGATCGTCCTCGTACGTCTGGCGCACCGGGTCACGCTCCGGGCGCAGGATGTCGCGGACGATCAGTCCACACAGGACTGCGACGGTGACGAGGCGGAGCGTTGACGCGAGCACGAAGACGCCCTCGGGGAAGACCGGTTTGCCGGAGGCACCGAGCAGCTCGCCGTAGAAGGAGACGAAGTACAGCACCTCGGCGATCTGCCAGGCCAGGAAGGCACCCCACCGCGGGCGGGCCAGGACGGCGAGCGGCAGCAGCCACAGCACGTACTGCTGGGACCAGACCTTGCTGAAGATCAGGAACGAGGCCACCACCAGGAAGGCGAGCGCGGCGAGCCGGGGCTTTCGCGGCGCGAAGAGGGCCAGCGCCGCGACACCGAGGCAGCAGAGGCCGAACAGCCCGTACGTCACGTAGTTGAGCGTCGGCACGTGGTTGCTCAGCCACTGGAACGGCCCCATGTCACCGGGTCCGCCGGAGTTCCACTTGCCGTCCAGATATCGCCCGATGTACCACAGCGTGCCCCAGTCGATGGGGCGCTCGGTATTGAGTTCGAAGAAGCGGTCCCAATTTTCCCGGTACGGGATGGCGACCGGCAGGTTGACGGCAACGAGTGTGACCAGCGCGGTGCCGGTGGCGATGAGCGCCTGCCGCAGCCGCTCGGTGCGCAGGCCGAGCACGAGTATCGGCCCGAGGATGAACAGTGGCCACATCTTCGCCGCGCCTGCGAGCCCCAAGAGGATGCCCGCGGCCACGGGATGTCGCTTGGCCCAGGCGTACATGCCGAATGCGGCCAGCCCGATGGCGAGGAAGTCCCAGTTGACCGTCGCGGTGACGAAGAGCGCTGGAGAGAGGGCGAACAGCGCCGCGTCCCAGGGTCGTCGTCGTCGCACAGCCAGGATCATGGCGACAGTGGCGACCGCGAGCGCCCCGAGCACCAGGGCGTTGGCATCGTAGAACCACAACGCCTGGTTGAGATCCGGACGGCTCTTGCCGAACTCGTGCACCGGCAGCCCGAGGGCACCCATGAAGTAGCCGGTCAGCACCGGGTACTCGACCGCGTGGTCGCGGTACGGCACGGCGCCCTCGTTGAGCCGCTCGGCGTAGTACAGCGCCAGCACGTCGGTGTAGCAGAAGCGCGTGTACTGGATGTGGTTTGCCCAGGCGCCGTCACGGCAGGGCGACTTCTGCACCCAGTGCAGGGCGAGCGTCAGGCAGGTCAGCGCGATGACGATGCGGGTGGCGGTCCAGAAGCGGCCGCCCCACTGGGTCTGTGGCTTGTCGTAGCCCGCCGCATGCTCGCCCAGGGGCCCGCCGATGGCCTCGGAAAGGCCGCGAACGAAGGTGTCCGACTGCCCCGGGTGATCTACACGTTCAGATCCATCGATGCCGGTCGTCCGCACGCTCATAAGGAGGCATCATGCCCTATCAACGGCGGGATCCGCGCGGTCTGACCGCGCGGATCCCAGTAATCGTCGAGTAGGCAGCAGCTGCGCTAGCCGCCCGGGAACGTATTTGGCGGTGGTGGAGCCGTCGACGGAATGCCCGCGCCCGGCCCCTGGTTGCCGTTGCCGTTGTTGTTGTCGTTGCCGCCCCGGTCGCGGTTGCGGTCCGGGCACAGGATGTCAGGCAGCAGGCCACAGTTGTTGTTGCCGGGGCCTTGCGTCGGCGGTGGCGGCGACTGGCCGTTCGGGTACTCGCTGTCCGGATTGCCGGTGTTCTTCCGGTCCTCGAACCGCTTGACGTCGAGCTTCATCCGCTCGTGCACCAGGTCCATGAAGATTTCCCAGATCGAGGCCGGCGTGCCCGAACCCGACATCTTCTTGCCGCTGGTTTCCTTGATCGCCCGCCGCTTGCCCTCGGTGCCGACCCAGACCGCAGCGGCCACCTGCGGCGTCGCGCCGACCATCCAGGCGTCGCCGTTGTCGCTGCGGTCCTGGTTGAGCTCCCAGGTACCGGTCTTGCCGGTCGCCGGCCGGTCACCCTTCAGATCCTTGCCGATGTTGTCCGGGATCTTCTGGAGCACGGAGTTGATGTCGTCCATCTGGTTGGCCTCGAACCGCTGCTGCGGGTTGAGCTTCTCGCCCTTGCCAGCGATCTTGACGAACTTGCCGTTGGCGTCGCGCTTTTCCACCGAGAGGATGAAGTGCGCCTTGTTGTAGACGCCACGGTTGGCGAGGGTGGCGACGCCGTTGGCGTGGTCGAGCACCGTGACCGGGTACTGGCCGAAGGCGACCTCGTTGTCGAACTCGGCCGGTGCCAACTTCTCCGGCTTGGTCTTGGTGAGGTCGTGCGGCGCACCCTTGCTCGTGTCGAACATCGTGCGGATACCCGCGTCGCGCGCGGCGGCCACAACCTTGTCCGGCCCGAGCCCATCGGCGATCCAGTAGAACGGGACGTTGTACGAAGAGATCGTCGACTGCTCGAGCGTGCAGCTGTGGCCACACCGGATGTCGCCGGCGTCGCGGCCCGCGTTCGAGATCTTCCGCCCGTTGTCGTCGTCCTTGAGCGCGTCCCAGCGGGAGTCCATCGGGATCTCCGCCCGCAGCGCCGCCGCGAGAGTGTAGATCTTGAAGGTCGAACCCGCCGCGTGGCCGCCCGACTTGCCGCCGTCGTTGAGGCCGGCGTAGTCGTAGCCCGTACCGTTTTCACCGCCGTAGTACGCGAGCACTCGACCGTTCGACGGGTCGATCGCCACCAGCGCCGCCTTGTAGTACTTCGGCAGCTTGCTCATCGGGGAGGTCTTGGACGCCCAGCGGGCCGCCTCCTCCGCCGACTTCTGCGCCTGCGGGTTGATCGTGGTGGTGATCCGGTACCCGCCCTTCTTCCACTCGGTCGAAGGGATGCCCATGGCCTCGAGCTCGTCGCGGACGTAGTTGACGACGTTGCCGGTCGGCTTGTCGATGCCGCACCCGATGTTGCACTTCTTCGGGTCGTACTTCTGCAGCGTCTTTTCCGGGTAGACGGCCTTGGCCCGCTCCTCGGCGGTCATCCAACCCTTTTCGACCATGTTGCCGAGGGTGTAGTTCCACCGCTCGACGGCCGCCTCTTTGTTGGTCGCCGGGTCGTAGCCCTTGTGGCCCGTCGCCTGGTCCGGCTCCGGCTGCTTGATCACCGCCGCGAGTACCGCCGCCTCTTCCTTGGTGAGCGCGCCCTTCTGGCCGGGCGGCGTCAGCACGGACTTGCGGAAGTACATCTGCGCGGCCGCCTCGACACCGTTGGCACCGCGGCCGAAGTAGATCGCGTTGAGGTAGTACCCCAGGATCTGGTCCTTGGTGAGGTCCTGCTCCAGCTTCCGGGCCAGCACCGCCTCGCGGATCTTGCGGTTGTAGTTGATGCCGCTGAGGTCGGCCGCGTGCCGCGCGTACTGCTGGGTGATGGTGGAGGCACCTTGGGTGTCGCCGCCGGTGAAGTTGTTCCACGCGGCGCGGGCGATGCCCTTGAGGTCGATGCCCTCGTGGTCGAGGAAGTTTTTGTCCTCGGCCGCCATCACGGCGTTCTTGACCACCGGGGAGATCTTTTCGGCGGGCACGAGCGTGCGGTTGACCTCGCCGAGCTTGGCCAGCTCGGTCTTGCCGTCGGCGTAGACGATCGAGGTCGCCTGGAGCTCCGTCGTGTCATACGCCGGGACATCGTCGTAGAACCAGGTCAGGCCGACCACGCCGGCGCCCGCCGCCATGACGACGACGGCGAACGCGGCGACGATCCAGTTGATCCGCTTGCGCCGCTTGGCCCGCTTGATCGCCGCGGGGTCGCCCTTGCCACCACGCGCGGCCCTGCGCCCGGGGCCGGTCGGCCCACCGGGACCGCCGGGTCCACCGGGACCTTCCATGACGTCGGGGCGGCCGAACTCCGGGCCCGCCGGCGACACCGGCCGAACCGACGCGCGGCCGACCGTGGCCCTGCCTGCGCTGCCGGCGACGGACGCGCGTCCGGCCGTACCAGGCGGTGCCGCGCCGGGCGGTGCCGCGCCGACCTGTGCCCGGCCGGCGGAGGCCCGCCCGGGCGATGCGCCAACCGATGCGCGGCCCGAAGAGCCGACCGATGCCCGTCCCGAGGAACCCGCGGGCGCACGGCCCGACGTGGGGCGGGGGCCCGGCGCCGAGCCGTACCCGTCGCTGCTTCGGGACCAGCCACCCTCGGAGCCGCCGCGTGCCGATCCACGGGCGCGTGGTGCCCCGTAGTCGTCGGACGGGCCAGGGAAATCAGCCCGACCGCGCGCGGAACTAGGGTCGTCGTACGAGTTCATTCGTCACACCCTGCCGGTCGCGATGGCGCGCTTCCGCGACGCCACCGTGTTGCGGTGAGTTAGGACACCTTCTGACGCCAGCTCGGCCACATGGCCGAACGAGGCTTCGCCCGACAAATTCGGACTTATCCGATTAACGAGTGATTGCCTGCCCCGCCACTTCGGGTCCTCCACCCCGTCGTTCGGGCAAGCCTCGGTCACCGTCGGGCCTCTCGCCTTCGCTTGGTCGCCGGCGCCCCAACGCCGGTAGCGGATGAACCGGAAGTGGATGAGCCGACGGCAGCGGCCGCCTCGGCGCCGGGCTCATCGTTCAGCCCGTCGCGGCCGAGCAGGAACTGCTCGACAAGGTGGTTCCAGGCGCAGGCGCGGCAGACCTCCACCACATACACCTGGAACTCACGGAAAGTCATCGCCAGCACCGGCAGCTCCGTGCGGGTGCGGGCCTGTCCGGCCGACTGCTTGAGCTCATCCCCATAGATGTAGTGGACGAGCGTCAGGTTTTCCCGACGGCAGATCGGGCAGCGCCGGTCGGTCGGCTCGCCGTGGAAGCGGGCGGCGTTCTTCAAGTAAGGAGAGGCGTCGCAGACTTCATACGTCCCCAGACGGCCGGAAAGCACCTCACGCAGCAGCGCTCGCTTTTGAAGCGAGTAGTCGACAACCTGTCGCTGCGTGCGCATGCGGACGAGGGTACGCGGTTCCGGCCGAGGAGGCGACAACCGTCACTTTCCGCTACCGGACGACTCGATTCTGATGTTTGCCCTCCGGCCACCTGCGCGCTACCGTGCGATGTATCGGGGCGATACATCGCCTCGGTTAACACAAGTCCACGAGCGGGTAAGGGGGATGGGGACGTGCTCGAGCTCGCCATCCTTGGCCTGCTGCAAGAGGCTCCTATGCACGGCTATGAGCTGCGCAAGGAGCTGGCCACAAAGCTCGGCGCGATCCGCGCGGCGATCAGTTACGGCACGCTGTACCCCACGTTGCGGCGGTTGCAGAGCGCCGGCTGGATCACCGAGGCGGGTGAAGCGGCCGTCGGTGCCGAAGAGGTCCCGCCGCTGACCACCCGCCGAGGTCGCGTTGTTTACAAGATCACAGCGGAAGGCAAGGAGCGCTTCGCGGACCTGCTGGCGCAGGCCGGGCCGGAGACTTACGACGACGCCGGCTTCGGCGTTCACTTCGCCTTCTTCGCCCGCACCGACCGCGCCACCCGGCTGCGCATCCTGGAGGGCCGCCGCCGCAAGGTGGAGGAGCGCCGGGAGGGTCTGCGCGACGTGCTGGCCCGCGCCACCGAGCGGCTCGATGCCTACACGCTCGAGCTGCAACGCCACGGACTCGACGCCTGCGAGCGCGAGGTCCGCTGGCTGGAGGAGCTCATCGCCAACGAGCGCTCCGGCCGGGCACCCGAGGCCAAGGCCTCAGGCAGCCCACAAGTTGAAGACAGCCCGCCTCGGTCTACCAAGGACATGCCGGAGCGGCCGTGATGAACAAGAAGGAGGCAAACGCGATGGGCTCCGTACGCGTGGCCATCGTCGGTGTCGGAAACTGCGCCTCGTCTCTGGTGCAGGGCGTGGAGTTCTACCGGAACGCCGACCCCACCGACCGCGTCCCGGGTCTCATGCACGTCACCTTCGGCGACTACCACGTGTCTGACGTGGAGTTCGTCGCGGCGTTCGACGTGGACGCCAAGAAGGTGGGTCGAGACCTCGCTGAGGCGATTGTCGCCAGCGAAAACAACACCATCAAGCTCTGCGACGTGCCGCCGACCGGCGTGCAGGTGCAGCGTGGCCCGACCTTCGACGGCCTGGGCCAGTACTACCGCGAGATCATCGAGGAGTCCGACGACTCCCCGGTCGACGTCGTCAAGGCTCTGCGCGACGCGCAGGTCGACGTGGTCGTGTCGTACCTGCCGGTCGGCTCCGAGCAGGCCGACAAGTTCTACGCACAGGCGGCGATCGACGCGGGCTGCGCCTTCGTCAACGCGCTCCCGGTGTTCATCGCCTCCGACCCGGTGTGGGCCAAGAAGTTCGAGGACGCCGGCCTGCCGATCGTCGGCGACGACATCAAGAGCCAGGTCGGTGCCACGATCGTGCACCGCGCGCTGGCCAAGCTCTTCGAGGACCGCGGTGTCGAGCTGCTCCGCACGTACCAGCTGAACTTCGGCGGCAACATGGACTTCATGAACATGCTGGAGCGCAGCCGCCTCGTCTCGAAGAAGATTTCGAAGACGCAGTCGGTCACGTCCCAGGTGCCGCACGAGATGGCCAAGTCCGACGTCCACATCGGACCGTCCGACCACGTGCCGTGGCTCGATGACCGCAAGTGGGCGTACATCCGGCTGGAGGGCAAGTCGTTCGGCGACACCCCGCTGAACGCCGAGCTCAAGCTCGAGGTCTGGGACTCGCCCAACTCGGCTGGCGTCATCATCGACGCCCTCCGCGCCGCGAAGATCGCCAAGGACCGCGGCATCGGCGGACCGATCCTGTCGGCCTCGTCGTACTTCATGAAGTCGCCGCCGGTCCAGTACGCGGACCACGAGGCGCACGCCGCCGTCGAGGCCTTCATCAAGGGCGAAATCGAGCGCTGATCAAGCACGAGCAACAGCGGGCCGGGACATTGTCCCGGCCCGCTTGCTTGGCTCAGGCACCCCAGGAGCGCTGGAGGGCGACACGGGCTTCGAGCTCGAGCAGGTAGCGCTTGCGGGGGAGGCCACCGCCGAAGCCGACGAGCTTGCCGCCCGCACCCACGATGCGGTGGCAGGGCACGATGACCGGGATCGGGTTGCGATTGCAGGCGACGCCGACAGCGCGGGCGCCACCAGGGTCGCCGACCGCAGCGGCTATCTCACCGTAGGTCCGCATCTCCCCATAAGGAATCAGTGTCATCTGGTGCCACACCGCGCGCTCGAACTCGCTGCCGCGGCGCACCGACAGCGGCACCGTGAAGTCGGTGAGCTCGCCCGCGAAATACGCCCGGAGCTCGGCAATCGCCTCATCCAGGCGAGGGTCGTCGGCCTCGCCGGCGTCGTCGACCGCGCCGAAATGCACGCCGCACACACCGGTGCCGTCAACGGCGACGGAGAGCTCGTCGATCGGCGAGTCGATTACCACCCAGCGCATGACCCCATTCTTGCCCGGGGGTACGACAGCGTCGCTCAGCTGACCCGCTCGTACTCGGTGGTGTAGAGGAACGTCTTCTGCGTCAGCAGGCCGGTCGAGCACGTGTACGTGGAGGTGTCCGCCTCGGCGTTGAACGGGATCGAGCCGCCGTACTGCTCGCCGTCGATGAAGAGCTTGCCGCTCGCGTTCGAGTTGACGTCGGTGAACTCGGCACTGCCGCTGCGCGCCGTGTACTCGAAGGTCAGCTTGCCGGAGACCTCCAGCTTGTACGTCCGGCCGCCGGTCGTGCCCTGGAACTCGGTGCCGCTGCGGTAGTCGGTCTCGCCGGTGCCGTCCGCGTTGAGCTGGAGTGTGGCGCCCTCACCACCGATGAACGTCACCTTTCCCACGCCCTCGACCGGCACGTCCTCCCGGTGCGACGTGACCTGCCAGGTGCCGATCACGCACTGGTCGATGTCGCCGGCGGGCGCGGCACTCTGGCTCTCGCCCGGCCCCGCGCTGGTGGGAGCGCTGGTCGTGGGGCTGCCAACCGGCTCTTCGTCACCCCCGCGGACCGCGGCCACGATCACGATCGCGACAACCAGGACCACAAGCGTCGAGGCGAGGGCGACCAGGGGAACGAGGAAGGAGCGGCCGCGCTGCGGCTGCTGCTGTGGGTAACCGGGGTAGCCACCGCCGCTGGTCTGCTGCGCGTACGACGGCGGCACGCTCGTCGGATATCCCGCCGGCGGCACGCTCGTCGGGTACGCCGGTGGGCTGCCGGGCTGTGGATAACCGGTGTACGCCGGCGGGGGTGCCTGTGGATAACCAGGTGGAGGCTGCGGTACTCCCCGGAACGTGCGGCACTGCGTGCAGTAGCCAGCGGCGTCCACCTGTACGCCCCCGCAGACCGCACACGGCTGCATCAGCTACCTCCCCCACCGCACGGAAATGTCGCCCCCACTTCGCGAGCGACGGTAGTCGAGGCGCGCCACGCCCGGTAACCAACAAACCGGCTGGCCTTTGAGACCCGTCCGACTGGCTAGATCACACCTTGGTCGCGCGCCCACCGCAGCAGCTCGGCCTCGGCCTCGTCCCGGTCGAGCGGCCCGTGCTCCAGGCGGACCTCCTTGAGGTGGCGCCACGCGCGGCCGACGATGGGGCCGGGCGGCACGCCGAGCAATTCCATGATCGCGTTGCCGTCGAGGTCGGGGCGGACCCGCGCCAGGTCCTCCGCCTCCTGGATCTGCGCGATCCGTTCCTCCAGCGCGTCGTAGTCGGAGGCCAGCTGAGCCGCCTTGCGCCGGTTACGCGTCGTGCAGTCCGAGCGCGTGAGCTTGTGCAGGCGGGGGAGGAGGTCACCGGCGTCGGTGACGTACCGCCGCACCGCAGAGTCGGTCCACTCTCCCCGCCCGTACCCGTAAAAGCGAAGGTGGAGCGCGACAAGCTTGACCACGTCGGACGTCACGTCCTTGGGGTAGCGCAGCTCCTTCATCCGCAGCTTGGTCATGCGCGCGCCGACCACCTCGTGGTGGTGGAAGCTGACCCGGTTGTCGGAGCCGACCGCCTTTGTGGCCGGCTTGCCCACGTCGTGCATGAGCGCGGCCATCCGCAGGATGAAGTCCGGCCCGCCGTCGCCCTCCAGCCGCACCGCGTTGCTCACGACGGTGAGCGTGTGCTCGTACACGTCCTTGTGCTGCGCGTGCTCGTCGATCGCGAGCTTGAGCCCGGGCAGCTCGGGCAGGAAGTGGTCGGCCAGGCCGGTGTCGACCAGCAGCCGCAGCCCGGTGACCGGGTCGGCGCCGCTGAGCAGCTTGGTGAACTCGTCGCGGATCCGCTCGACGGTGATGCGGTCGAGGTCGGCCGCCATCGCGGTCATCGCCGCGACCACGTCCGGGTCGACCGCGAAGCGCAGCTGGGCGGCGAAGCGCGCGGCACGCAGCATCCGCAGCGGGTCGTCGCCGAACGACTCCTGCGGTGTGCCCGGAGTCCGCAGGCGCCGGCCGGCGAGGTCGTCGAGCCCACCGTAGGGATCGGTGAACCGGTGCTCGGGCAGGCTCACCGCCATCGCGTTCACCGTGAAGTCGCGGCGGCGCAGGTCGTCCAGGAGGTTGTCGCCGTACTGCACGACGGGGTTGCGGGTCACCCCGTCGTACGCCTCCGAGCGGAACGTGGTGATCTCCAGCCGCAGGCCGTGCCGCTGGGCGCCGATCGTGCCGAACTCGCGGCCGGTCTCCCAGGTGGTCTCGGCCCACCCCTTGATCACGCGGAGAATGTCGTCCGGCCTGGCGTCGGTGGTGAAGTCCAGGTCGTCACCGAGCCTGCCGAGCAGCGCGTCGCGCACGGAACCGCCGACCAGGTGCAGCTCGTACCCGGCTTTGGCGAAGCGGCGGCCGAGCTCGTCGGCGATCGGGGAGACCCGCATCAGCTCGGCCACGGCGTTGCGCTGCGCATCGGTGAGCCCCGTGGCGTTCGAAGTCTTGGACATGGGACAGCCAGCCTATCGGTGGGGCAGGATGTCACAACGTGCCGGTACCCGATGCCCTGCGGACGCTCAGTCACGATCCGGCGTTCTGGGCCGACTACTTCTTCCGCGCCCCCGCTGACCCCGATCCGGACCCCGCGGAGCTGCGCGCGACGTTCCCGATCGCCGGCGGCTACGCGCTGGTGCTGGACCTCGACCGGCAGTACGGCACGTACGCGCTCGGCCTGCGCACACCGGTGAGCCCCGAGCCGATACCGATGGCGTGGGACGACCGCTCGCGGTGGCACCCGCACGGCCTGCTCTGGCCCGAGCTGGACCTTGTGGGCCGAGTGGTGGCGCTCGACGACCCGTCGCTGCCGCACCCCGGGCTGCCGGTCGCGCTGCTGTGCCGGTTTGCGCCGATCACGCCCGAGGACGACGCCGCGGCGGTACGCGACCTGCTCGGCACCGCGCTGCGGTCGCTCCGGGTGCCGGTGCCGCCGGACGAGCAGGAGCCGCTTTTCGCGTACTCGCCGCGGGTGCTGACCGAGGACCAGGTGACCGACTACCTCGGCGTGCCGGGTGAGGGTGTGGCGGGCACGTTGCGGTACGCGGGAAGCGACGTCTTTCCCTTTGACGGCCTGGCGGAGCTGGTACGGCTGGCGCGGCTGCGGGTGGCGCGGCTGGCCGCCGAGCCGTGGTGCACCGAGCGGGTTCGCGCGCTCGCCCGGGTCGGTGACAGGGCCGCACTGCTCGACGCGCTGGAGTCGGCCGGGTGCGATCACCCCACCCTCCTCGACGCGCTCGCCGACCCGGTCGCACCCGCCGAAGCCGCCTGGGTCGTGGACGTCCTGGCGGGCGGAGTGCCCGTACCCTTGCCTCGGGACGGCAGCGATCAGAAGCGGGGTTGAGATGGGCGGCGGCCTCTATAAGAGTGCCAACGCGGGGCACAGCGCACACCAGCAGTACCCGGATGGTGCCGTGCTGATTTCCACCCAGGCGATGCCGCCCGGCATGCACCCCGCCCCCGGCCTCGAGTCCTCTCCCGATCTCGAGCCGGCCGTCGAGGTCGAGCAGGGGAGCGCGGCGAGCAACAGCGCGATCATGGCGGTCGGAAGCCTGGTCAGCCGCGGCACCGGCTTCCTCCGCACGGTGATCCTTGCCGCCGCGCTCGGCGGCGGCGCGATCAACAACGCGTACACGACCGCGCAGGTCCTGCCCGGCATCGTGTACGAGCTGCTGCTCGGCGCGCTGCTGAGCAGCACGATCATCCCGGTGCTGGTCCGGCGGCGGAAGGCTGACGCGGATCGCGGCGAGGCGTACACCCAGCGGCTCGTGACCCTCACCGTGCTGGTGCTCGGCGGCGCCGCGGTGCTCGTGACGGCGACAGCGTCGGTGTTGACCGTGCTCTACACGAGCGATAAGTCCAGCGAGGCCTTCCAGGACCTGGTCACGAAGCTCTCGTACCTGATGCTTCCGATGATCTTCTTCATCGGTGTCTCCGGCATCCTCACCGCGGTGCTGAACACGCGCGGCCACTTCGCGACGCCGATGTTCACGCCGATCCTCAACAACCTGGTCGTGATCGCGACCGGCATCGTGTACATGATCATTTACGGCGCCGAGGCGCTGCGGCCCGAGCAGATGACCACCGGTCAGATACTCCTTCTCGGCGGCGGCACGCTGCTCGGCGTCGTGATCCAGAGCGTCGGCCTGCTGCCCGCGCTGCGCAAGGTGGGCTACCGCTGGAAGTGGCGCTTCGACTTCCGCGCACTCGGCCTTCGCGAGCTCGGCCGGATCGGTGGCTGGGCGCTCTGCTACGTCGTGGTCACCCAGATCGGCCAGGCGGTCGCTATCAACCTCCTCAACCGCGCCGGGGAGGAGGACGCCGCCGGTCCAGCCATCTACAACAACGTCTTCCTTTTGATGTACATGGCGCACGGCATCATCGGCGTCTCCATCATCACGGCCCTCACCCCGCGGATGAGCTCGGCGGCGGCCGACCATCGGCATGGGGACATGGCCGCCGACCTCGCCCGCGGCACCCGCATGATCACGGCCGTCCTGACGCCGGTCGCGATCTGCTACGCGGTGCTGGCCGCGCCGATCTCCGTGGCACTGTTCCGCAGCGGTGCCTACACGCAGGAGGACGCGACCGAGACCGCGGTGGTGCTCGTCGCGACCGCGGTCGCGCTGGTGCCCTTCTCGATCAGCCAGCTCTTCACGGTCGGGCTGTACGCGCGGCAGGAGACGAAGGCCGCCGCGCTGGTCAACCTTCCGGTGGTGGGCCTGCGGATCCTCGTGCAGCTGATCGTGTTCGCGCTCTTCTCGGCGGCGTTCGCGGCGCCGGGGCTGATGTTCGCCAACGCGCTGTCGTTCGCCGCCTCGGGCCTGATCACCGCCTGGCTGATGCACCGCCGGATCGGGGCGATCGGGCTGGGCGGAATCCTTGTCACGTTCGTCAAGGTCGGCGTGGCCGCCGTCGGCGCGACAGTGGTCGGCCTCGCCGTGATGTACGTGCTGCCCGGCGGCTGGACACCCAGCAAGCCCGAGTCGCTGCTCCAGCTGGCGGTAGGCGGCGTGGCGATCGTCGGCACTTATATAGCCATCGCGCTGGGCCTGAAGGTCTCCGAGATCAACAGCGTGTTCGCGCTGGTGCGCCGCAAGATCCGCCGCTAGCCCCGCGCCGCTGCCGCCCTGCCGCACTGCTCGCGGTTGATCAGCCTGCTGGCGGCTGGCGGCGCGCGGAGTGCGGCTAGCGGCGGCGGCGTTTGGCGGTGCCGAAGATCTGTCGGGCTATTGCGGCGCCGGCGGCTGTGGCGGCGGCTCGGACGAACGACTTCGTGGCGGTGGAGCCGAGCACCTTCTCGACCATGTTGGGCTCGTCCTTTTGCGCCTTCGGTGGCTTGTCGCCCTGTGGATAACTCTGTGCGGGAGGAGCGTCGGGCGCGGTTGAGCCCTGTGGATAACTGCCTGTGGACGGCGGTGCCACGCGGGCGGCCAGCTTCTCGTACGCGGACTCCCGGTCGACCGGCTCGGCGTACTTCGGGTACAGCGACGAGCCCTTCACGGCCGCCGTCATCGCCGCGGCGTCGGCGGCGCCCATCAGCGAGCGGGGTGCGCAGAGGCGGGTCCAGGCGACCGGTGTCGGCGCACCGTTCTCCGACAGCACGGTCACGATCGCCTCACCGGTGCCGAGCTGGGTGAGCACCTCCTCCAGGTCGTACGCCGAGCGGGGGAACGTCGAGGCGGTCGCCTTGAGTGCCTTTGCGTCGTCCGGCGTGTACGCCCGGAGCGCGTGCTGCACCCGGTTGCCCAGCTGGGCGAGCACGTCAGGGTGCACGTCCTTGGGCGTCTGGGTCACGAAGAAGACGCCAACCCCCTTGGAGCGGATCAGCCGCACCGTCTGCGTGATCGACTCCAGGAAGTCCTTGGACGCGTCCTTGAAGAGAAGGTGCGCCTCGTCGAAGAAGAACACCAGCTTCGGCTTGTCGACGTCGCCGACCTCAGGCAGGTCCTGGAAGAGGTCGGCGAGCAGCCACATAAGAAAAGAGGAGAAGAGCGCCGGCTGTGCCACAACGCCGGGCAGCTCCAGGATCGAGGCCACACCCCGCCCGTCGGGTGCCGTCCGCATCAGGTCGGCGGTGTCGAACTCGGGTTCGCCGAAGAAGTCGTCCGCGCCCGCGTCGGAAAACGCCACCAGCTCACGCAGCAGGACTCCCGCAGTCTGCTTGGAGAGCCCGCCGAGCGACCGCAGTTGTTCGGCTCCCTCGTCGGAGACCAGGTACTGGATGACGGACCGCAGGTCCTTGATGTCCAGCAGCGGCAATCCGTTCGCGTCGGCGAAGTGGAAGATCAGGTTCAGGGACGACGACTGTACGTCCGAAAGCCCGAGCACCTTGGACAGAAGCACCGGGCCGAACGAGGTGATCGTCGCCCGCACCGGGATACCCGTTCCATGCCCGCCCAGCGCGTAGAACTCGACCGGGTACGCCACCGGCTGCCAGTCCTGCCCGATCTCGGCGGCCCTGGCGGTGATCTTCTCGTTAGCGGTACCGGCGACCGACATGCCCGAGACGTCGCCCTTGATGTCGGCGAGAAAAACGGGCACGCCGGCGGCGCTGAGCTGCTCGGCCATCACCTGGAGGGTCTTGGTCTTGCCGGTGCCTGTGGCGCCCGCCACCAAGCCGTGCCGGTTGAGCATGCCGAGCGGGATGCGCACCTTCGCGCCGGGATCGCCACGACCGTCCACTACGAGCGCGCCAAGGTCCAGGGCCGGCCCGTCGAAGGCGTACCCGTCGCGCACCTGTCCCGCAAGATCAGACATGGCAAAAGCGTACCTATAAGGCACTATTTGCAGGACGCTTCAAAGCGGGACGATTGCAACTTAGCGGTCAAGCCCGACTCGACGACTCGCATCAGGCCGGTTGCCACGCCAAGATGACGTGTCGAGAGGTCGCATGACCCAGGTAAGGTCGCACTCGTCGGGTGCGGGTAGCGCCTACGCTATGAGTTGTGCCTGCCGCCGGGATGCCGGCGCCGGCAAAAGCGGTCAGATCGCAAGACAGCGTGCGGGTCCACTGATCGACACGATCACCGAGGGAGGACGGGGTGACCCAGGTCGGCGAAGGTCAGGAGGCGAGCGAGAGCGCGCCTCAGGTCATGACCTTCGGTGCGCCCACCCTCGGTGAGATTCTGGCCGAGAGGTACGAGCTGGCGGAGCACATCAACAACGACAGCGCCGGCCGGCAGGTCTGGCGGGGTGTCGACGTTGTGCTCCGGCGCCCGGTCGCGGTCGTGCTGCGCTATCCCGGCGGCGACTCCGCGATGGAGATGCTGCAGGCCGCGGTCGCCGCGAGCCGCGTGATCCACCCAAGCCTCGTCGGTGTCTACGACGCGATCGACGAGGCCGACCGGGCCTATGTCGTGCGCGAGTGGGTCGACGGCGAGTCGCTGCGCGAGATCGTGGCCGAGGAGCCGCTCGACCCGACCCGCACCACCACTGTGGCGCACGCGGTCGCCGAGGCGGTCGCCGCGATGCACGCGACCGGCATGGTCCACGGCAACATCCACCCCGGCACGGTCCTGATCGGTGACGACGGCCGCGTCGTGCTCGCCGACGCGCGAGCCGACAACGCCGACACGCAAGACACCGACGTTCGGGCTATCGGTGGCGTCCTCTACTTCGCGCTCACCGGCCACTGGCCGCACGCCGAGGCCGGCCGCTCCAACCTCCCCGACGCGGTGCGCGACGCGAGCGGCGCGGTTGCCGCGCCCCGCCAGATCCGCGCGGGTGTCCCGGCGTACCTCGACGACCTCACCATGGACCTGCTCGACAGCCGCCTCGCGCTGCCGGCCGCCGACGTGCTGGCGGCCGAGCTGGGCCGGCTCGACAGCGCCGCCGACGAGCCGTATTACGAGGAGGCCGGGCCGCTGCGGTTCCTGTCCGGCCCTCGCGACGTCGCCGCGACGGTCGAGCCGGGCGGTGTGCGTCCAGAGCCCCAGCGAGCGACGCTTCGCAAGATCGCCGCAGGTGTCGCGGGGCTCCTCGCCATCGCGGTCGCCGGCCTGCTCTTCGGGATCAGCGCGCTGGGTGGCAACGGCGACTCCGACGACACGGCGTCCCCGCCGTCAAACGCACCGGCCACCTCTGGCAACGACCCCGCCACCGGCGGCGCGGTCAGCGGGCAGCCGAAAAACTTCGCGATCAGCGCCAACCAGGTGCGCATCGTCGACCCGTCGGACGGCCAGCGCAACGAGCTGGAGGGCGCCGACGCTGTCGTCGACGGCAACGAAAACACCGGCTGGGAGCCCAACGGTTACAAGTCCTCAAAGTTCGGCAACCTCAAGACGGGCATGGGCATCCTCATCGACCTCGGCGAGCCCCGCACGGTCAGCGCCGTGCACGTGACGCTCTCCAACGGTGGGGCATCCGCCGAGCTCAAGGCCGGCGGGAGCGACCCTGGCAGCAGCGCGGCGGGCGACAAGCAGGTGGTTTCCTCGTTCAAGCGCGTGGGCGACCCCTTCGAGGCGTTCGACGCGACGAAGATGAGCTTCACCGACTTCGACCCGGACCAGAAGTACCAGTACCTGCTCTTCTTCATCACCGAGATGCCTCGTACAGGTGACAGTCAGTGGCCGTTCAAGGTCGGCGTGCAGGAAATCGTGGTCGCCGGGCTGAGCTAGTGTGCAGCCGTGACCGACAGCTCGCGTAGCGACGACGAGCTGCTGCGCGCCCACGTCGACGGCGATCGGTACGCGTTCGCCGAGCTGTTCCACCGGCATCGCGACCGGCTGTGGGCCGTGGCGCTGCGTACGCTCGCCGACCGGGAGGAAGCAGCCGACGCGCTGCAGGACGCCCTGCTGTCGGCGCACCGTGCGGCGGCGCGCTTCCGTGGCGACTCGGCGGTCACCACCTGGCTGCACCGCATCGTGGTAAACGCCTGCCTCGACCGTGCCCGCCGGCGCCAGGCGCACCCCACCGTCCCGCTGCCGGACGGCTCCCGTACCGAGCACGACCGCCCTGTCGCGGTGGAGCCGGCGGCGCCCTTGGTCGACCACGACACCGCGCTCGACGTGCGGGAGGCGCTCAGCCAGCTGCCGGAGGAGCAGCGGGCGGCGCTGATCCTCGTCGACGTGCAGGGCTATCCGGTCGCCGAGGTGGCCGTGATCCTCGGCGTGGCGGAAGGCACGGTCAAGAGCCGGTGCGCACGTGGCCGGGCCAAACTGGCAGTTGTGCTGGGTCACCTTCGCGGCCGCGGTGGGAACCCGCGGTCCGGCGACCGCGTCCGAACCAGTACGGCGCAGGCGCGCACCGCGAGCGTGGAGGAAGAGAAGTGACCGGGCAGGAGTTCAGCGAGGTCGATTTCGACCTGCTCGCCGACTACGTCGGCGGTGCGCTGGACGGTACGCCCGAGGAGGCGGTCGTAGCCCGGCGCGTCGCCGAGGAGCCCGTGTGGACCGAGGCGCACGCCGCGCTTGTCGAGGCGACCGGGAGCGTGAGCACCAGCCTCGCGACCTGGGGTGAGTCGGCGGAGCCGATGCCGGCCGAGGTGGCCGACCGGATCGCCACGGCCCTGGAGCAGGAGCCGCACCGTCCAGTCTTGTCGCTCGTACCAAATGATCAAGCTGGACCGGCGCGGACCGCGTCTCGGCGGCGGCGCCGCATGCCCGGGTGGGCCGGTCCGGCGGCTGTTGCCGCTGGTGTCGCGGCGCTTGCCGGTTTCGGGCTGAGCCAGGCCGGCGGCGGGGATGCGGACGGCGGCGCCGACACTGCCGGCACCGCCGCGGAGGCACCCGCGTCCGCCCGCGACGACGCACAGCTCGGCCCGGAGATGGCTCCCTACGCGGGTGGCGCGATCCCGCTGGTGGCGAGTGGCGTCGACTACCGCGCCACGACCTTTGCGAGCGCGGGGACGCCAGGCGCCGCGAGGGCGTTGGCCAGCACCTCGGTCGCCCCCCACCAAGAGCAGGACCAGCCGAAGGTCGACCTGGGGGCGCCACCTGCGCTCGACAGGTTGCGAAACCCGACCGCGCTGGCCGCCTGCATCGACGCGATAGCGAGCGCGCACCCGACGGGCATCACCGACGTCGAGACGGTGGACTTGGCGACCTTTGAGGGGTCACCCGCCGCGATCGTGTTTTTCACCGATGGTTCCGGGGCACGGTGGATATGGGCGTCAGGTCCGGACTGTGGCGTGGCCAGGCAGGGCGCGGACACCCGCGGCAGCGCGCAGATAAGGTGAGCTGACCCACCCGGACAAGGGGTCGGGAATCATCGCGCCGCGCGATGGGTTTTCCCCTGCGCAAACAACATTACGGGAGTCGGCAGTGGACGAGGTCCGCAATCTGATCATCATCGGCTCGGGGCCGGCCGGCTACACCGCCGCGGTCTACGCCGCGCGTGCCAGCCTCAAGCCACTCGTCATCGAAGGCGCACAGTCCGGTGGCGCGCTGATGACGACCACCGACGTGGAAAACTTCCCGGGCTTTCCCGACGGCATCATGGGTCCCGAGCTGATGGACTCGATGCGCAAGCAGGCCGAGCGGTTCGGCGCCGAGTTCCTCACGGACGACGTGACCCGCGTGGAGCTCGTCGACACCGGCGGGCTCGGCTCGGCGGCGCTCCAGAAGGTGTACGTCGGCGAGACGGTGTACCAGGCGAAGGCGGTCATCCTCACGACCGGATCCGCGTGGCGGCCGCTGGGCGTCCCTGGCGAGCAGGAGCTGCTCGGCCACGGCGTCTCCTCCTGTGCCACGTGTGACGGCTTCTTCTTCCGCGGCCAGCACATCGTGGTCGTGGGCGGTGGCGACTCCGCGATGGAGGAGGCCACGTTCCTGACCAAGTTCGCGGAGACGGTGACCATCATCCACCGCCGGGACGAGTTCCGGGCCAGCAAGATCATGGCTGACCGGGCGCTCGCCAACCCGAAGATCCGCGTCGAGTGGAACTCGGTCGTCGAAGAGGTTCTCGGAGACGACGGCAAGGTAGCCGGCGTGCGCCTGCGCAACGTGCACACCGGTGAGAGCAAAGTGCTCGACGTGACGGGTGTGTTCGTCGCGATCGGTCACGACCCGCGCAGCGAGCTCTTCCGCGACCAGGTGGAGCTCGACGAGAGTGGGTACGTCGTGGTGGACGCCCCCACCACACACACCAGCGTGCCCGGCGTCTTCGCCGCGGGTGACCTGGTCGACCACACCTACCGCCAGGCCATCACCGCTGCCGGCACGGGCTGTGCCGCCGCGCTGGACGCCGAGCGGTTCATCGCATCACTGGAAGTCTGAGTTCAGGAGGGTCTTCGTGGGATCAACCAAGGCGGTCACCGACGCCAGTTTCACCAGCGACGTGCTGCAGTCTGAGACGCCCGTCCTGGTGGACTTCTGGGCCGAATGGTGCGCGCCGTGCAAGAAGGTCTCGCCGCTGCTCGAAGAGATCGCCAACGAGATGGGCGACAAGGTGCGGATCGTCAAGGTGAACATTGACGAAAACCCCGAGACCGCGCGCGCGTACCGGGTCATGTCGGTGCCCACGCTGACCGTCTTCAAGGGCGGCCAGCCGGTGCAGTCGGTGGCCGGTGCCCGCCCGAAGGGCGACCTGGTCAAGCTCATCGAGGCCGCGCTGTAACAGGCAATTGTGTCGGGGCGCTCTCTTCTGGAGGGTGCCCCGATTTTATTTGCGCCGTCCTGGGACGCTGTTTGTCGTTACCGCTGTCCGGCCGCGGGGTAACGCGGGGCGGGATAGGCTCCTGAAGCGTTCTCACCGAGGAGGTCCTCCGTGCGTCCGATCCGGCGTGGCGACCGCGGCCCAGCGGTCATTGAGATCAACCAAATCCTCGCCGAGCTCGACCTCCTGAGTGGCGGCAGCGACGAGTACGACGGCGGCACCGAGCGCGCCGTCCGCAGCTTCCAGCAGACCCGCGGCCTGTCCGTGGACGGCGAGGTCGGCGACGAGACGTGGCGCGCGCTGGACGCCGCCCGCTGGCGACTGGGCGCGCGGGCGCTCTACCACGCGATGCCCGAGCCGCTCGTCGGCGAGGACGTCCGCGCACTCCAGGAGCGACTGTTGGAGATGGGATACGACGTGGGTCGCGCCGACGGCATCTTCGGTCCCAACACCGCGCGGTCGGTGGCGCAGTTCCAGCGTGAGGTGGGCCTGCAGCCCGACGGGGCGTGCGGGCCGCAGACAATGCACGCGCTGAAGCGGCTCGGTCGCAAGGTGGTGGGCGGCCGGCCGCAGTGGCTGCGCGAGGCGGAGGCTTTCCGCCGCTCGGGGCCCAACCTGATCGGAAAGGTCATCGTCATCGACCCCGGCCACGGCGGCTCCGACCCCGGCATCGTCGTGCCGGACGGGCCTCTGCGGTGGACCGAGGCCGACCTGGCGTTCGACATGGCGGCGCGGCTGGAGGGGCGGTTGGCGGCGGCCGGCATGCGGGTGCACCTGACCCGAGGTCCTGGCGGCGGGCCGGCGTTGAGCGATCTCGCCCGCGCGGACCTGGCCAACGAGCTGGGCGGCGACCTCTTCATCTCGCTGCACATCGACGGCCACGCCAACCCGGAGGCCGAGGGCGTCGCGGCGTTCCACTACGGCACGGGTAACGGCGTGACCTCCACTGTGGGGGAGCGGTTGGCCGGCCTCGTGCTGCGCGAGATCGTCAAGCGCACCGGCCTGCTCAACTGCCAGACCCAGCCGAAGACGTGGGAGCTGCTGCGGCTGACCCGCATGCCGGCTGTGCGCGTCGACGTGGGCTACCTGACGTCGCCCGCCGACCGGGAGCGCCTGATCGACCCGGGCTTCCGCGACCGCGTGGCGGAGGCGGTCGTGGCCGCGGTCCAGCGCATGTACTTCCCGATGGAGGCCGATGTGCCGACCGGGTCGATCGACGTGCGGCAGCTGCGGGCAGCGGCGGTGTCCTGAGCCTTTGCCCGGATTTAACCGGGCAAAGAGCGTGTAGCCGGGCGGACCGGACGCAGGAGGCTTTCCGGGCTCATCGACCCGAGCAGCTTCTCCAGCGCGTACTCCACGTCGGACTTCCACGACAGCGCGGTGCGCAGCTCCAGCCGCAGCCTCGGAAAGCGCGGGTGCGGTCGCACCGTCTTGAAGCCCACCGACAGGAAGAAGTCGGCCGGCGCGAGGCAGCCGTCTTCTCCGTCGCCGGACTCGCCGTACTTCGCGTCGCCGAACGCCTCGATCGCCTTGATGCCGCGCTTGGTGAGATCGCGGGCGACGCCCTGGACGAGCATGCGCCCCAGACCGCCGCCGGCGAACGCCGTGACGATGTGCGCGGTCATCAGCAGCGCCGCGTCGGCCGAGACCGGCGAGGTGGGAAACGCCATCGAGCGGGGCACGTAGGCCGGCGGCGCGTACATGACGAAGCCGGCGGGCATTCCGTCCACGTACGCCAACTTGCCGCAGGAGCCCCACTCCAGCAGCGTCTGGGATACCCACGCTTCTTTTTCGAGGCCGGGGTCACCGGCGGCGCAGGCGCGCTCGGCGGCCACCGGGTCCAGCTCCCAGAACACGCATGCGCGGCATGGGCGTGGAAGGTCCTCGAGCGTGTCGAGCGTCAGACTGACCAAGCGTCGCGACATTGCCAGATCCTCATCGAATCGATTGCAGCCACGCGCCGCCTCCTTGCCCCCGACAGCAGATCGTACGCCGGAACTTCGCGTCAGGGGAGAGGTCGGGCAACACGCCACTCGGAGGCCCGCAATGTGGAACCGGTCGGGGGTAACTAGAGGCGTGGATTGAGTCTCGGGATTACGATCGATCGGCCAGCACTGTCGCTGCGCCCCTTCTGATCGAATCCTCCCGCCAGAGGCAGGTGAGTCATGACCGGCACGACGCTTGACGACTATACCGATCGCTACGCCCGACGGGTCCGCGGCATGACGGCATCGGAGATCCGTGCCCTCTTCGCCGTGGCCAGCAGGCCGGAAGTCGTCTCGCTCGCCGGTGGTGCTCCCTACGTGGCCGCTCTCCCGCTCGACGCGGTGGGGGAGATGCTCGGCAAGCTCGCCGCCGACCACGGCCCCACCACCCTGCAGTACGGGATCGGTCAGGGCACGCTCGAGCTGCGCGAGCGGATCTGTGAGGTGATGGCGCTCTCCGGCATCGACGTCGGCTGCGGCGCATCCCCCGAAGACGTGGTGGTGACCGTCGGCGGGCAGCAGGCGCTCGACCTGGTGGCCCGCATCTTCCTCGACCCGGGCGATGTCGTGCTCGCCGAGGGCCCGACGTATGTGGGGGCCCTCGGCGTCTTCCAGGCCGCGCAGGCGCAGGTCGTGCACGTGCCGATGGACGACGACGGCATCCTGCCCGAGGCGCTGGAGCAGGCGATCGCCGAGGTCGCGCGGTCGGGGCGGCGGGCGAAGTTCCTGTACACGATTCCCACTTTCCAAAACCCGGCCGGCGTGACGCTGACCGAGGAGCGGCGCGAGCGGGTGCTCGACATCTGCGAGCGTGCGGGGCTGCTGGTGGTGGAGGACGACCCGTACGGGCAGTTGAGCTTCGACGGCGACGCGCCCGCGCCGCTGCGCTCCCGCCGCCGCGACGGGGTTTTCTACCTGAGCACGTTTTCGAAGACGTTCGCGCCGGGCATGCGGGTGGGCTGGATCCTCGCCCCCCACGCGGTGCGGGAAAAGCTCGTCATCGCCAGCGAGGCGCAGATCCTGTGCCCGAGTGCGTACGCGCAGGCGGCCGTCACCACGTACCTCGCGACCATGCCGTGGCGCGAGCAGCTGAAGACGTACCGGGAGATCTACCGGGAGCGGCGCGACGCGCTGCTGGCCGGCCTCGCGGACCTCATGCCGGCCGGCACCACCTGGACCGAGCCGAAGGGTGGCCTCTTCGTGTGGGCGACCCTCCCCGAGGGCCTCGACGCGAAGGCGATGATGCCGCGGGCAATCGCCGCCCGCGTGGCGTACGTGCCGGGCACCGGCTTCTACGCCGACGGCACGGGTGCGGGGCACATGCGGCTCAACTTCTCGTTCCCGCCGCCCGAGCGCATCCGCGAGGGCGTGCGCCGGCTCGCTGGCGTGATGGAGCAGGAGTTGGCGATGCGGCAGGTGTTCGGCGCGGTGAGCGGGCTCGCCGCGCGCCGGCGGGGGCAGGCCGCGGCCGACGCCCCTGACCCCGGCTTGGCATGATCTGAGGCATGAATACGGACCTTCGCGTCCTCGTCCTCGCCGGCGGCCTCTCGTATGAGCGGGACGTATCCCTCAAGTCCGGGCGCCGCGTGCTCGACGCGCTGCGCGGCGCCGGCATCGAGGCGGACCTGCGCGACGCTGACGTATCGCTGCTGCCCGCCGTGCAGGCCGATCCACCCGACGCCGTCGTGATCGCACTGCACGGCGCGACCGGGGAGGACGGCTCCCTGCGCGGCGTGCTCGACCTGTGCGACGTGCCCTATGTGGGCTGCGACGCGCGTTCCGCCCGCCTCGCGTGGGACAAGCCGTCCGCGAAGGCGGTGCTGCGCGAGGCCGGCATCCCCACGCCGGACTGGGTGGCGCTGCCGCACGACCGCTTCTCGGAGCTGGGCGCCGTGGCGGTGCTCGACCGGATCGCCGAGCGGCTGGGGCTGCCGCTGATGGTCAAGCCCGCGCAGGGCGGATCGGGCCTGGGCGCCGCGGTGGTCCGGGACGCGACGGCACTGCCGGCCGCGATGGTGGGTTGTTTCGCGTACGACTCGACGGCGCTGGTCGAGCGGTACGTGGCCGGCATGGACGTGGCGGTATCCGTGATCGACCAGGGCGAGGGGCCCCAGGCACTGCCCGCCGTCGAGATCGTGCCGCGCAACGGGGTGTACGACTATGCCGCTCGCTACACCGCCGGCCTCACCACCTGGCACGCTCCCGCGCGACTGGACCCGGCGGTGGCGGGCGTGGTGGCGGACACGGCGATCGCGGCACACGAGGCACTGGGGCTGCGCGACCTTTCCCGCGTCGACATGATCGTCGACCGGGAGGGCCGCCCTCATGTCCTGGAGGTGAACGTCTCACCCGGCATGACCGAGACGTCGCTGCTTCCACTGGCGGTACAGGCCGCCGGCCTCGACTTCGGCAAGCTGCTGTCGACGCTGGTGGGGCGGGCCGCACGCCGCGGCGGTTGAGCCCTTAATCCGCAGCGCCCCCGTACCGGTTCGCCGGTGCGGGGGCGCTCTGTTTTGGTTCGCGTTTTTGGTTCGCGCGTCTTTTGGTCGTGCGGGTGTGCTTGGTGCTTGGGGTCAGGTCGGCGGTTCCTTGGTGCTCGGCCTTGGTGCCTTGGGCGGTGGCTGCTCGGGCTTGCTGCCTCGTGCGGTGGCCGCCGCTCGGGTGCTTTGGGCTCGGGTCAGGTTGGCGCGCCTTGGTGTTCGGGCTTGCTGCCTTGGGCGGTGGTCTGGTCGCCTGATCTGGCGGCTGGCACAGTGGGCGCGGCCGGGTTTTGGCGAGCCAGGTCGACGGTGGCGGCTTCGGCGTCGTCCGCTCCTGGTGCAGTTTGGGTGGCGGTGCTCGCCTGGCTGGGGATGGCGGTTTTTCGTTCTTCCGCTCGTGCCGCGTGTGCTGTCGCGCCTTGTGCGTGCGCCGTCGGCGGGCCGGCCGCGGCTTGTCCGGCGGTTGTGTTTTCTGCCGGTGCTTGGTTGGCAGGGGTCGCGATTGTGGTCGCTCGGTCCGCTGCTGGCGCAGGTGCTGTTGTCCCGAATGCTGTTGTTGTTGCCCCGCCTGCTGCTGCCCCGCCTGCTGTCGACGCTTGCGTAGGTGCCGCCTGCGTGGTTGCCGCGCCTGCTTTTGGCGTGTGCGCAGTCGCCGTGTGGGCGGTGGCGCCGTCTGTCGTTGTGCTGCCGGGCGTTGGGCGGTCTGTTGTGGTGTTGCCCGCCGTCGTCGCTCCGTTGGCCGCCGGGCCGTCGGTCGCGTCGTCGGTCGCCGCGTCGTCGGTGGCTTCGTCGGCTGGTGCCTCAATGAGCGCCACGGACGTGTCGTCGGACTCGGCCTGCAACGCCAGACTCGCTGCTTCCGCCTCTGCCTGCTGGACCAGACTCGACGGCGCTTGCCACTCGATCCGCGGCGGCTCGGCGAGCGGCCTGCCGCCGAACTCCGCCAACCACGCCGCGACAAGCGCCAGGTTTTCCCGCCAAGTCGACTCGGGGATCGGTGGAAGGATGTCGTCCCACAGCGACAGGAAGGTGCCGCGCAGCTGCAGCCGCCCGTACGGCCGGGCCAGGAACCACATGTGCAGATGTGCCGACCCGTCACCCCACCGGTTGACGTGGACCCGCGCGACGCCGTCGAGCGAGCGGACGGCGCGCTCCAGCCGCACCGTCATCACGCCGAGCTCGGCCGCCAACAGGTTGGGCAGGTCGCCCAGATCGAGGTGCGAGCGGGACTCCAGGATGAGCACCATCGGCAGTCCGGTGGGCCGGTCCATGGCGCGCACACGCCATCGCTCGCTGACCCAGATGTACGCCTCGTCGGGTGCGCTGCACGCGCTGCAGTCGGCTGCGTCCTCACCCTTACGCGCCGGCTCTTTTGCCACCGGTGCGTCGAGTTGCTTGACCCGCAGGTCGCCCTCGAAAGGGAAGGAGGGCCACTTCGTGAAGTCAGGAACGGGGGATGCTGTGTCTGGCACGAGGCTGACCCTAACGGAGTTCAGGACCGCTGTCCTTCCCCGTTTCGGGCGGACGCCACCGTCTCTGTCCACAGGCAACCACCCACCCCGACCGGCCCTTTCTCTCGAATCCGGTCTAGCTGTGGATAACCTCTGTGGATTGTGAGCGCCGTCGTTTCACGTGAAACGGGGGCCTGCTGGGTGGCGGTGGTCACCCTCGCCGTTTCCCGTGAAACAGGAACCGCTCGTTGAGGGCTCGCCAGCAGTGGAGCCGGTGGTTGGGCGCGGTGGCCCGCTTGCTTCTCGTGCGGTGGCGGCGGCTCGTGCCGTCACTCGGATGGGGGAAGCGTGGCGGGGATGGCTAGGCGGTCGAGATGCCCGTCGCGAGGTTCACGGCTCGTGAGTGGACGATGCTGTGGCTATCGTCGCCGGCCTTAAGACGGCCATCGGCTCCTGGCCGGGACATTGTCTGGGCGAGCGGACTGAGCCGGTGGTGTCGCGCGGGTCTGCGATCGTCCGCGCTGCCGTCGTAGCTGTGCCGCCCTTGTCGTCCGCATCCGTCGACTCGCTGTCGTGCGGCTGGCCGTGACGGGGCGCTGTCGACTGTGCGGCGACCTTCGAGTTTGAAGGTTCTGGCTGCTTCCTCGGCTTCCCCCTTTCTGCTGCCTCGTCGTGGTGGGCTGCGAGCAGCAAGGCGACTAGCCGGCCCGGCGCATAGCTCGGTGATGTACCGACGTCGCCGGTTCCCACTCGGTCAGGCCGCTTCGCCCCGGCGGCTTGGGCGCGAAGCGTTCCTGGCCGAGGGTGGGGTCGCGGCGAAGCGCGCCCGCGGCGATCTCATCGTCGACTGTGACACTCTCGACAGATCCTGTTAGTCGAACCGGCGGCCGAAGCACCGGCCGTTGCCAATCGCCTGCCGCAGGATCGTCGGCCTCAACTCCGCGACCCAACTCGGTCGTTGGGTCGGCTCGGTCCGGGCGGCGGCGGACGCAGACGGCGATGCCCAACAGGTCGCCTCACTTGAGTAGGCGTCTTGGGGAAGCAGTAGCGCCGGCCCTTCTTCGGCCGGCAACCCACATGGGTGACACGCCGCTCTGTCTACCGAGCACGCCACTGTCGCCTGGCTCCCGGAGGATGCCGGGCGCGCCACTGGACGGGAGATGCCACGCTGCCGTGGTTTCGCACCCAGCTCGGCGGCTGTGGAACGTCCCATCATCTCGGCGGCATGCCGGATGGGGAGACACCGTCCAATGCGCATGGGCGGCCGCCAGTTCTGCCTTCCGCTGGGCATTCCTCAGTGGCGGGGCGATGTCGGCCACGCGGCGACGCCTCAGCTGTCCGGTGGCACGGGCGGACCGGAGTTACGGCGAGGGGACGCATCCTCCTCGTCGCTTTAGGACTCGCCGGCCGACTGCTCGATGTTTCACGGGAAACACGGTGATCCACTTACTTGGACTCGTTGCGCGACTATCCGACTCCCAGTCCCGCCGGACGGTCGCAACGTCCGCCAGGCAGACCCGCGCCCTCGGTGGCGGTCGCTGCGACCCGGCCGCTTCGAGCCGGCCGACGAGCGAGGCGATCGGTGGTCGCCTGTCCGGCCGAGACCTCTTTGCGTCGAGGTCCCGCGACGCCCGAGACCTCCCAGGAGCGAAGGCGCTCCACAGTGCGGGGCGGGCCTACAGACGGGGGTTCCAATGCAGATGGTGGTTGCCAGTCGCGCGCTCGGAACTGGCGAAGCTCCTCCGAGAGTGACCGGGCGCCGCCACGGAGCCGGCGGCCGCCGAACCGAGGACGACCACAACGTCGACGAGGACGGGCTGCAGCACCACGGTCGGCGTTGGACCACTGCGTCCACCCATCTGCCAACGGCCGTCATGACGGTGGATCGTCCTCCCGACCGGACGGTTGCCGGCGTCGTCCTGGGGCACTGATCTTTCTCCAGGGTGCGGTGCGGCGGCCTACGTGAGAGGCCGCATCACCAGGGGCAGTCGGGCTGAGGTCAACGCAGAGCAGAACGCACCGCTCGGACATGCGCCCCGCGGCGCTCGCGCAGCGAGGCCCCGCCGGCGGCCACACCGCCGTTACGAGCCGAGACATCAAGCTCCCGTCGACGGACTTGCCGAGACGACTGACTAAGAGGAGCCGACAGGCCGTGCACACACCTGAACCGGAACCACGGAAACGCGAAGCTCAGACAGCGGCGGCCACAGGCGCCGCGCCGCCGATGTTTCACGGGAAACCGGAAGCCACGTGTTCTTGGAAGGCTCCGACGCACGGCGACACTGAGGCGGCTCAGTGACAAAGACTGCGGCAGTGCGTCGGGCCAACCGGCGCAAGGTTTGGCACGAGCCGCGACGCCGCCGAGTTGGTCGGGGCCAGCGGCGTGGCCCGCGCCGTCGAACATCCCACCCCGTCCTACTGCGAGCACGTGCACGCCGGCAACCCAAGCACGGCACCGGACCTTTCGGTGGGCGGCCCAGCAGACTGGGCCTGGACGATCCGCCCCGTCGGCAGCGTGAGTCCCACGATCCATCCGGTCCACAGGGCGCCGGTAGCAACGCGTCAGCGAGGTCTCGCGGTCGCTCGGTCGACTGAGCAACCGCAGGGAACCCGTAGGGCTTGCTGAAGCTGGCGACCTGCTGCGACCGAGAGTCGCGGCGGTAGCCACCAGACCTGGCCACCCTGCCGGCCGGGTCACCAACAGCTGAAGGCTGCCGGCACACAGAAGAACGTGGCCACCGCCTGCCGACGAACGGCCGCAGGCCAAGAGAGCCGAGGTGGTTCCGATGCGTTCAACTGGTCGTCCCGACGAGCCGTCCGCAGCCACACACCGAGCTTCTCAGCCGGGCGGCGGGGTACTCACAAGCGCGGGCAGAGACGCCGACACCGGAGGGTCAGACCACGCCCGATAGGAAGGTCGCAGCCACGAGACTCCGGGTGGCGCAGAAACGAGCCAAGCCAAGACCGAAGCGCGGCGCCAACCGTCGCCCGCACCCATGCCCGCCCGAGTGCCATTCCGACGAGCTCCGTGCCGCCGGCCGACCGGGACGAGTGTTCACGTGGAACGGTCCCTCCCCGAAAGCACCGGTGGCCCGAACCACGAACCGCGCCGACACCGACGAGAGGGCCGCTCCGGCCACCGGCGCACGCCGCGCCCGACCCAGCCCCAAGGACGGCCACAACCCCCGCAAGATCGCGGCCGCACGCGGCCCGCCGGCGTTTCACGTGAAACGGCGACGGCCGCGAACCCGCCCGGGTTCGCGGCCGTCGAGAAGCCGGGGGAGTGGCCTACTCCGGAGGCTGCTCCGTGCGCTCAACGCCGATGATCCCGACGATGCGCTCAAGGTCGTCGACCGTCGCGAACTCGATCGTGATCTTCCCCTTGCTGCGGCCGATGTCGACCTTCACGCGGGTGTCGAAGCGGTCGGACAGGCGTTCGGCCAGATCGCTCAGGGCGGGGGCGTGTGCCTTGACCCGCCGCTTGGCCGGCTTCGCCTCGGGTCCTGGGCCCTCGGCGACGGCCAGGGCGACGAGCTCCTCCGTCGCGCGGACCGAGAGGCCCTCGGCCACGATGCGCAGAGCCAGGTCTTCCTGGGCGCTGGCGTCCTCGAGGCCGAGCAGTGCCCGGGCGTGGCCCGCGGACAGCACGCCTGCCGCCACCCGCCGCTGTACCTGTGCCGGCAGGTTCAGGAGCCGGATGGTGTTCGAGATCTGCGGGCGGCTCCGGCCGATGCGCTTGGCCAGCTCCTCGTGCGTCGCCCCGAACTCCTCCAGCAGCTGCTGGTACGCAGCCGCCTCTTCAAGCGGGTTCAGGTTGGCGCGGTGGATGTTTTCCAGGAGCGCGTCCCGGAGCATTGCGTCGTCGCGGGTGTCGCGGACGATGGCCGGGATCGTGTCGCGGCCGGTCGCCTGGGCGGCTCGCCAGCGGCGCTCGCCCATGACGAGTTCGTACTTCTCGCCGTCGAGCTCGCGCACCACGATCGGCTGGAGGAGGCCCACCTCCTGGATCGAGGTCTTGAGCTCCTCCATCGCCTCTTCGTCGAAGACGTGCCGCGGCTGCTTCGGGTTGGGCACGATCGAGCCGACCGGGATCTCGGCGAAGCGGGCGCCGGGCACCGGGGCGAGGTGGCTCGTGGCGCCGGGAGTGACGGCGAGCTCAGGGGGGGCACGTGCGCCGGCGGGGCGCTGGCCGGAGCCACCTCAGCCACCTCAGCCACGTCGGGTGGCGACGTGGTCTCGTCAGCCGCCGGTTCGCCACCCGACGGCTGCGGGGGCGCGGTGGGGATCAAGGCCCCAGGCCGCGTCCGAGCCCGCCGCGCGGACGGTTCTTCATGCCCCACTCTCCCGATCATCGCCGAACGGCTGCCTCACGCCGCTCCTCCCAGTTTGACCCCACGCTCCGCGATCTCCTGAGCGGCCTCGAAGTAGCTCGTGGCACCGCGCGAACCGGGATCGTAGGTCATGACCGACTGGCCGTAGCTGGGCGCCTCCGACACGCGGACGTTGCGCGGGATGACCGCGTGCAGCACCTTCTCGCCGAAGTGGTTGCGCACGTCCTGCTCGACGGCGTCGGCCAGGCGGGTGCGGCGGTCGTACATGGTCAGCAGGATCGTCGAGACGTCGAGCGTCGGGTTCAGGTGCTGCTTGACGAGGTTGATGTTGTTGATCAGCTGGTTGAGGCCCTCAAGCGCGTAGTACTCGCACTGGATCGGGATCAGCACCTCTTGGGCGGCGACCAACGCGTTGACCGTCAGCAGGCCCAGCGAAGGCGGGCAGTCGATGAAGACGTAGTCGAACTTTTCCGGGTGCGCCGAGATCGCGCGGGACAGCCGGGACTCGCGGGCGACGACCGAGACGAGCTCGATCTCGGCGCCGGCAAGGTCGATCGTCGCGGGTACGCACCAGAGGTTGGGGATGCCTTCGACCGCCTGAGCAACGTCGGCCAGCGGCACGTTGTCGATCAAGCAGTCGTACACGTCGGGGATGCCCGCGTGGTGCGGCACGTTGAGCCCCGTGGAGGCGTTGCCCTGCGGGTCGAGGTCGACCACGAGCACCCGATTGCCGTGGAGGGCTAGCGCCACGGCCAGGTTCACGGTGGTCGTGGTCTTACCGACGCCGCCCTTCTGGTTTGCCACGCACATGATCCTGGGGTGAGCGGGCCGCGGCATGGTGACCTCGCCACTCGGATTCAGGATCTGGACTGCGCGCATTGCCTCCATAGCCAACGGTGGATCATCCTCTTCACGTGATGGGGTTTCACGTGAAACGTACGCGTCAACCCCTCCTTCATCCCCGTAAGTGCTGGTCGGCGGCGTGGGCGTGTCGGCCTGTTGCGCTGGAGAAGGCGCCGGAGAAGGCGACGGCGACGCAGCCGGGACCGGCTTGACCGACGCGGTCGCGCGGGCGGGAGGCGGACCGGCAGGGGATTGGGCCGGTGGTGCCGAGGACGGCGCGGATGGCTGCGGGCGCGGCGTGGGGGCCGGGCGGTGATGCGGGTCGTCGGGCGCGCCGGTGGGGTAACCCGCTGGCGGCTGAGGCGAACGCTCTGGCACTGCTGACCTCCCGGTGGCCGGACCCGGCACGCCGTCGTGGCGTGCGGTGCGGTCGTAGCCGCTGCCGGCGCGTGGCTGTGGCACGGCGTGTGGGTCGACCCCACCCTGTGCGGCCATTGGCGCACCTCCGTACCCAGGAACGCCCCGACCGACGGACCAGCCTTCGTAGTCGGTTCCACGTGAAACGGCGGCACCGCCCGCGCGGTAGCCGCCGGGTTGGCTCAACCCCAAATCGTCGTACCTACCGTTGTCCTGCACCGTGTCATCCCTGTCCACTTCGGATGGGTCGGCCATAACAGCACTCGCGCCCAGATGCCCCGGCGACGCGTCCGGCCCGAGGGGCAGCGGGGGATGCTGCCGCACTGAAGCCGACGCCGGTTCCACACTATCGACGCGCGGCCAGCCTACGGCCGATGGGCGCGTGAGGCCATTGGTGTCCGACACATGAGCCTGACTGGAGTCACTCGGCGGTACGACATACAGGAGAAAGCCGCATACACGCCTCAGCACGCCACCAAGAATTGGCACCGCGTCCGGCGGCCATCCGACACCAACAGTCCTCGGCCGCCCGACCATCTAACCCCTCCGCGCTCTACCCCCACGCGCGGCGCCACCGTCCGATGTAGACCGGCGGCTCGCCCCCCGCGATGCCTTTGACCGTGCCGGCCCGACGGCGCGCTCCCGGACGATCTCCACGACGGTCGTCGGCGGGTCGACGAGACCGACCCCGCATCGCCGTACGACCGGCGTGGCACCGCCCAGCCGACCGACCGCGTCACGGTGTTCCGCAACCTCGTCGGCGGCCGAGGCGCCCTTGAGCGCGAGCAGCCGCCCACCGATGGCGGCGAGGGGTAGACACCAACCTGCGAGTCGATCGAGTGGCGCGACCGCCCGAGCGGTGACGATGTCGGCGGGACTCCTCCCGGCGAGCTCCTCGGCCCGCGCCCGGACCACTTCCACGGTCCGGTCGAGGTCGAGCTCCGTCACCACCTCCGCCAGGAAGGCGGTCCGTCGTGCCAGTGGCTCGACCAGGGTGACCATAAGGTCGGGCCGGGCCACAGCAAGCACGATACCGGGCAAACCGGCACCGGACCCCACGTCTACGACAGAAGCCCCCTTCGGGATCAGCTCGGCTACCGCGGCGCAGTTGAGCAGGTGGCGATCCCATATGCGGGGAGCTTCCCGCGGGCCGATGAGGCCGCGGACGACCCCTTCGGTCGCGAGCAGCTCCGCGTAGGCGACAGCGACGTCGAGCCGGTCGCCGAAGAGGTCACGGGCCGGGGCAGACAGCGGCCCGGGTGGCAAGCCACCCGGGCCGGTTTCGTGATCGTGAGACACGTGGCTAGTCGGTGACCGGGCGTACGACGATGCGCCGGTTGGGCTCCACGCCCTCCGACTCGCTCTCCACGCCGGCGAGCGCGTTGACCACGTCGTGCACGCACTTGCGCTCGAACGCGGACATCGCCTCCAGGCGCACCGGCTCGCCGTACTCCTTCACCTTCTCCACGGCGTTCTTGGCGACCGCAGCGAGCTCCTTGCGCCGGTTGGCCCGGTAGCCACCGACGTCGAGCAGCAGCCGGCTGGGGGTGCCGGTCTGCCGGAAGACGGCCAACCGGGTCAGCTCCTGGAGCGCCTCCAGCGTGGCGCCACGCTGACCGACCAGCGGCTGCAGGCGCCCGCCGACCACCTCGACGACCGGCCGGCCGGCGGAGACCAGCTCGTCGATGTCGCCGTCGTAGTCGAGGATGTCCAGCAGGCCCTCCACGTAGTCCGCGGCGATCTCGCTCTGCCGGAAGAGATCCGTGTCGCTGGGGGCGGCGTCCGCCTCCTTGGCGTCGTCGTCCTCCCCGTCCTCGACCGCTTCAGTCTTGGCGTCCAACTCGTCGTCGAGGGACTGGTCGGTCTGGGGAACGCTGGTGTCGGTCACCGGTCTCATCTCCGTACTCGTTCGGCTGGACCGTCTCCGGTCCGCTGGTTTCCCGCGGCGGGCGAGTGTTGCCTGCGTCCACGGGCACGTCTGTTGTCGGCGCGGCTTTGCGGCTGCCGGGGGAGCGCCCACGGTGCCCGCCGACCGAAGCCGGCGGGCACCGGTCGCATCAACCCTGGCGCTTCGCGGGCTTCCGCTTCTTGGGATTGACCGGCTTCGCGCCGGGCTTCGGGGCGAGGGCCTTGCCGTCGACCGCCGGCTTGGTGTCCTGGACGGCGCCATTGGCCTTGGAACGGCTGAACCGGCTCGGCTTGTCCTGCGGCTGCTGGGTGCCGGTGGACTTGCGCGCGCCCGGCCCGGGCACGGCCTTGCCGTCCTTGTTGTTGATGACCGGCGGCGGGTACTTGCGGAGCACCCACTGCTGCTGGCCGAGGGTGAAGAGGTTGTTGGTGACCCAGTAGATGATCACGCCGATCGGGAAGATCGCGCCGGAGACGAGCAGCGAGGCCGGGATGCCGTAGAGCATCAGTCGCTGGATCATCCGCTGCTGCGGGTCTTCGGCCCAGCCGGTCTTGAGGATCATCTGGCGGCTGGTGAGGTACGTCGTGCCCATCATGATGAGGACGAGGACACCCGCAATGATCTTGACCGTCGTGCCGTTGGCGCCCAGGCGCTCCAGCTCCGCGGCCGAGGAGCCGAACTGCCCGGCGATCGGCGCGGTGAAGAGCTTCGCGCTCGCCGCGCTGTCGAACTGCTCGGCGGTCCAGCCGTACAACGTCTTGTTGAGCTTGCTCGGGTCGAGGCGGCGGAGCACGTGGAAGAGACCGAGGAAGACCGGGATCTGCAGGAACATGGGCAGGCAGCCCATGAGCGGATTGGCCTTCTCCTTCCGGTACAGCTCCATCATTTCTTTCTGGAGCGTCTCCCGGTCACCCTTGTGCTTCTCCTGGAGGGCCTTGACCTGCGGCTGCAACGCCTGCATCGCGCGCTGCGACTTGATCTGCTTGACGAAGACCGGGAAGAGGATCACCCGGACGGTGACGACCAGGAAGATGATCGCGAGAATCCAGGCCCAGTTGGTGCCCAGGACGGTGCCATCCGGGACGCCGATCATTTCCCACAGCGAATGCCAGCGCAGCAGGATCCACGAGATCGCCCAGTAGATCCAGTCGAGACTCAATTCGGGGCTCCAGTCACATCGGCACGACGGTGGCTCTTGGGTGGGGGCACGGGATCGTACCCGCCGGGGTGGAACGGGTGGCAGCGCAGCAACCGCCAGGTCGCGAGGCCGGTCCCCCGCAGGGCGCCGTGCGTGGCGATGGCCTCGAGGGCATACGCACTACATGACGGGTAGAACCGGCAGCGCGCCGGCAATGCCGCGCTTATCCAACGACGGTACGCGATGACCAGCGCGCTCAGCACCCGGGCCGCTATCCCGAGCCGGGCCTTCGGTGCCTGCTGGTCGTGCTGCTCGTCACCCATGCCCATGCCCTTTCCCACCGGCGCCGCCGGAGCTGCCGGGACCACCGGCGCCGCCCGTACCACCGGAGCGGCTGGGGCGGCCGCGGCCCGGACCGCGGGATGGCGAGCGGGCGGCGGCGAGCGCGGCGTCGAGGTCTGTGCCGAGCCGCTCGTACGGCGTATCGGCCGCGCTCGGCTGCGCCCGCACGACCAGCACGCTGCCCGGCGGCAGGGCGGAGATGCGCTCGCGGACGAGGTGGCGCAGGCGCCGACGAACGGTGTTCCGCGTCACTGCGCCACCGACGGCCTTGGACACGACGAAGCCGGCGCGTACCGAGAGGTCCTCGGTGCGCGCCGGCTCGGAAAGCTCTGGCTGCTGTGGGACGGTCAGGTGGACGACCACGGATCCGCGGCCGGCCCGGCGGCCACCGCGTACCGCTGCGGCGAAGTCGCTGCTGCGCCGCAGTCGCTGCGCCGCGGCCAGCACGACTACCTCACCTCGACCAGCCCGCCGGGCTCATGCCGACAGGCGGGTGCGGCCCTTCGAACGGCGGGAGGCGAGGATGGCACGACCGGCGCGGGTGCGCATGCGCAGCCGGAAACCGTGGGTCTTGGCACGCCGGCGGTTGTTCGGCTGATAGGTGCGCTTGCTCACGTCAGATCTCCGTCTTCGCTACCGGTGCTTTTTGCTCAGCAGAAGGTGCTCCGTCAGGCCACGGAGCAGCCGCTCAAGCTTACGCACGCTGGCAATGACCGTCAAACGACCGGGTGACGAGGCCGTCGAACGCTCAATAGAAACTAGGCGTACTCTCCGCATCACCGTGGGCAGTGGCCTCAATGCGCGGTTTCGCGGCCACCGACAACGAACCGGTGTGGACAGCGGTTGAAGGGTTGTGGACAACGCTGTTAGCGTGCCCGATTGCCGGTCTGTCTGGAGAGTCGTTGCAGCTACATATCGGTGCAAAACCGGACGAGGCGGTCAGTCGTTCGGCACGGTGTACCCGCTTCAGCGTCGCCGCAGGCCGTGTGCGCTCCGCTGGTGGGTCGGGCGGGGCGCCACAATCGATCGGTACGTGGACTGTCGGTACACAGGCTGTGGATAACTTGTGGAAAACGGCCGCTGGACACCTGGCGGCACGGGGGACTCGGGGCGAAGGGGGTGGCGCGAGGAGTGGCCGACAACGATCTGGCCGTCGTCTGGATGGCGGCGACGGAAGAGCTGGCCGACGAAATCGTCTCGGCACAGCAGCGCGCGTACCTCAGGCTCACCCGCCTCGGCGCCATCGTCGAGGACATCGCCCTGCTGTCCGTGCCGGACGCGTTCACCCGTGACGTGATCGAGTCACGCCTGCGCCCCGCCATCACCGACGCTCTCTCCCGCCGGCTCGGCCGGCCGATCCAGGTGGCTGTGACGATCCGGCCGCCGGAAGACGGACAGGGCCGCCCGTCCGGCACGATCTATGGCAGCCCGCCCGATCTTGACTCCGGCGACGACGGGTTCGAAGGCGCCTTCGTGGAGGAAGAGGGACCCACTGGCTCCGCGCAGCACCCGATCTCGCCGGCGGTCGTGCCCGCGACCGGATCCGCGACCGTGCCGATGGCCCGCGACCCCCAGGACGAGCCGACCGCCCTCTTCGCCGCGCCGCGGCAGGTGAGCGAGCCGCTAGGCGACGTCGACCGGATGCCGGTGCGCGCCGAGGCCGTCCCCGACTACCGCGACGAGATGCACTACCCCGACCTCACCCGCCGCGACGAGCCGCCCACCCGCGAGATGCGCCACGACAGCGGCCCGGACAGCGGTCCCGGTCGCGCGGCGATGCCCGACCGCGGCGCCGACCACCGCCCGGGCGGTCCGTCTCGCGACGACCGCCGACCAGGCGGGGGTACGGAGTCCGGTGGCAACCGGCTCAACCCGAAGTACATGTTCGAGACGTTCGTCATCGGCTCGTCCAACCGCTTCGCCCACGCGGCCGCGGTCGCGGTGGCCGAGTCGCCGGCAAAGGCGTACAACCCGCTGTTCATCTACGGCAGCTCGGGGCTGGGCAAGACACACCTGCTGCACGCGATCGGCCACTACGCCACGACGCTCGGCAACGCCCGCTCGGTGCGGTACGTCTCGACCGAAGAGTTCACCAACGACTTCATCAACTCGCTGCGCGACGACAAGACGAGTGCCTTCCAGCGGCGGTACCGCGACGTCGACATCCTCCTGATCGACGACATCCAGTTCCTGGAAAACCGGGAGCGGACGCAGGAGGAGTTCTTCCATACGTTCAACACGCTCCACAACGCCAACAAGCAGATCGTCATCACGTCGGACCGCTCGCCGAAGCAGCTCGCGACGCTGGAGGACCGGCTGCGCACGCGCTTCGAGTGGGGCCTGCTCGCCGACATCCAGCCGCCGGACCTGGAGACCCGCATCGCGATCCTCCAGAAGAAGGCGGCGCAGGAGCGGCTGTTCGCGCCGCCGGACGTGCTGGAGTTCATCGCCTCCCGCATCTCCAACTCGATCCGCGAGCTCGAGGGCGCACTCATCCGGGTGACCGCGTTCGCGTCGCTGACCCGCTCCGCCGTGGAGCTGTCGCTGGCCGAAGAGGTGCTGCGCGACTTCATCCCGGACGGCTCGGGTCCCGAGATCACGGCCGACCAGATCATGGTGTCGACGGCCGACTACTTCGGAGTGAGCCTGGAGGACCTGCGCGGGCACTCGCGCTCGCGGGTGCTCGTCAACGCCCGCCAGGTCGCCATGTACCTGTGCCGCGAGCTCACCGACCTCTCGCTGCCCCGCATCGGGCAGGCATTCGGCGGCCGCGACCACACCACGGTCATGCACGCCGACCGGAAGATCCGTCAGCAGATGGCTGAGCGCCGCTCGCTCTACAACCAGATCGCCGAGCTGACCAACCGGATCAAGCAGAACTCCTGACCGTCGCCCCGCGCGACCCAGCCACCGCTCCGCGTGTGGCTGGCGACGTGGCGCGGTGTGCACAGGCGCGCTCGCAAGTCCTGGCCGAAAGTCGGGTTTCCACACCCATCCACACGCGTCCACACGCTGCGTCCACTGTCGGTGGACAACCCCTTGTGTTCTTGCGAAGGGTTACCCACAACCTGTGGACAACTCCTGGGGAAACTGCTGTGGACGTGTACGGCGGGTAACAACTCTGTCCACGACCGATGGCCCGGGTGTGTACAAGATGTTGAAGGTTCTGGGGACAAGTGTTGGTGGGGTCCCGCCACGCTCTCCACACCCTGGGGAGAAAACCGGGGGATAGCCGGTGGATTACCGGTGGACAGACGTGGACAACTGTTGCTCGATCGCGAAGCTGTGGAGAGAACGGCCGCTTCGTACCCTGCTTCTCCACAGCCAAAACACCGGTGGATAACAGTCTGGCCAGGGGAGACGCCGGTCTTCCACAGAACACACAGGCCCTATGAAGACGATGAACTTGATCCTCTAAGACAACAAAAACCAATCACCGGCGTTGTGCGTTCTGTGGACCGGCTCCCGCCGGCCCAAGCTAGGTATCTGATCGGGCAAACCACCGGGGGTGGGCGTACGCCGCCGGCCGGGGAGCCCTATGGTCGGTAGGGCGGTTCTGCACCTGCGCGCACGGTCCAGCCCGCCACACCACCAAGTCGACGCGGAGGCACAGGCATGAAGTTCCGAGTTGAGCGCGACGCGCTCGCCGACGCCGTGGCGTGGACGGCGAAGAGCCTGCCCAACCGGCCCTCTGTGCCGGTGCTCGCCGGCGTGATGATGCGGGTGACCGAGGGGCAGCTCAACGTGTCCGGCTTCGACTACGAGGTCTCGAGCCAGGTGAGCGTCGACGTCCAGGGTGACGCCGACGGCGCGGCCCTGGTGTCGGGCCGGCTGCTCGCCGAGATCACCAAAGCACTGCCGGCCAAGCCGGTGGACATCGCCGCCGTCGGTGCCCATCTCGAGCTGGTCTGCGGCAGCGCCCGGTTCACGCTGCCGACCATGCCGGTCGAGGACTATCCGACCCTGCCGGAGATGCCCGACAGCGCGGGCACGATCGACGCGGCCGAGTTCGCCTCCGCGGTGGCGCAGGTCGCGATCGCCGCCGGCCGTGACGAGACGCTGCCGATGATGACCGGCGTCCGCCTCGAGCTCAACGGCAGCTCGCTGGCGATGCTCGCCACCGACCGCTACCGCCTGGCGATGCGCGAGATGCAGTGGCGGCCGGAAAACCCCGACGTGAGCATCAACGCGCTGGTGCCGGCGCGCACGCTCGCCGATACCGCCAAGACACTCGGCCCGCTCGGCGGCGACGTGACGATGGCGCTGGCCCACGGCGGCGCCGGCGAAGGCATGATCGGTTTTGTCGGTGGCGCCCGGCGCACCACCAGCCGCCTCCTCGACGGTGCCAACTACCCGCCGGTGCGCTCGCTCTTCCCCGCCTCGCACAACGCCGAGGCCCGGGTGTCCGTCGCCGCGCTCAACGAGGTGGTCCGCCGCGTCGCGCTGGTCGCCGACCGTACGACGCCGGTCCTGCTGAGCTTCAGCGACGAGGGCCTAGTGGTCGAGGCCGGCGGCACCGAGGAGGCGCGCGCCAGCGAGGCGATGGAGGCCACGTTCACGGGCGAGCCGCTGACGATCGGCTTCAACCCGCAGTACCTGCTCGACGGCCTCGCCGCGCTCGGTTCCCCCACCGCGCTGCTGTCGTTCGTCGACGCCTTCAAGCCGGCCGTGATCTCACCGGCGGGCGAAGACGGCGAGATCGTTCCCGGCTACCGCTATCTGATCATGCCAATCCGGGTAACCCGCTGACCGGCTTATCCGGCGCGACAGCAGGGACAACAAGGGGGACGAAGTCATGCAGCTAGGCCTGGTGGGCCTTGGCCGGATGGGTGGCAACATGCGCGGCCGTCTGCGTACGGCCGGGCACGAGGTTGTCGGCTACGACCGCAATCCGGACGTCAGCGATGTCAGCAGCCTGGCCGAGATGGTCGAGCGGCTGGCACCGCCGCGCGCGGTCTGGGTGATGGTCCCGTCCGCCGTGACCGACGCGGCGATCGAGGAGCTGGCCGCGCTCCTGGACAAGGGCGATCTGATCATCGACGGAGGCAACTCCCGCTTCAGCGACGACGCGCCCCGTGCGGAGCGGCTGTCCAAGCAGGGGATCGGCTACATGGACGTCGGTGTCTCCGGCGGCGTGTGGGGCCTCGAAAACGGGTACGCGCTGATGGTCGGCGGCGACGCCGAGCATGTCGCCCGGCTCGAGCCGGTGTTCGAGGCGCTCAAGCCGCAGGGCCAGTTCGGCTTCGTGCACGCCGGTCCGGTCGGCGCCGGTCACTACGCCAAGATGGTCCACAACGGCATCGAGTACGGGCTGATGCACGCGTACGCGGAGGGCTACGAGCTGCTCACGAAGTCGGAGATCATCACCGACGTGCCCGGCGTGATCAAGTCCTGGCGCGACGGGTCGGTCGTCGAGTCGTGGCTGCTCGACCTGCTCGACCGGGCGCTCGACGAGGACCCGGACCTGGCCAACCTGAGCGGGTACACCGACGACACCGGCGAAGGTCGGTGGACGGTGGAGGAGGCGATCCGGCTGGCCGTGCCGATGAACGTGATCGCCGCGTCCTTGTTCGCCCGATTCGTGTCCCGGCAGGACGACTCGCCGGCCATGAAGGCGGTCGCCGCGCTGCGCCAGCAGTTCGGCGGGCACGCCGTGCGCAAGCGGCCGTAGCCGCGCGATGCATGTCAAACGGCTCGAGCTGGTCGACTTCCGCTCGTACGAGCGGGTGGAGGTCGACCTCGAGCCGGGCGGGTCGGTGCTTGTCGGGCAGAACGGCGTCGGCAAGACAAACCTGATCGAGGCGCTTGGCTACGTCGCCACGCTGGGCAGTCACCGGGTGGCCACGGACGCGCCCCTGGTCCGCGCCGGCGCGGCGGCCGCCGTGATCCGCTGCATGATCGTCCACGATGGACGGGAGCTGCTGGTCGAGCTGGAGCTCGTGCCCGGCAAGGCCAACCGGGCCCGTCTCGGCCGGTCACCGGTGCGGCGGGCGCGCGACGTGCTCGGCGCCCTGCGGCTGGTGCTCTTCGCACCCGAGGATCTGGAGCTGGTCCGCGGCGACCCGTCCGAGCGCCGCCGCTACCTCGACGACCTGCTGGTCGCCCGCCAGCCCCGGTACGCGGGGGTGCGCGCCGACTACGACCGGGTGATCAAGCAGCGCAACGCGTTGCTGCGCACGGCTTACCTGGCCCGAAAGACCGGCGGTAGCCGTGGTGGCGATCTGTCCACACTGGACGTCTGGGACGCGCACCTGGCCCGGCACGGCGCCGAGCTGCTTGCGGGGCGGCTGGAGCTGGTCGCCGCGCTCTCGCCGCACGTGACGAAGGCGTACGACGCGGTGGCGGCCGGCAAGGGCGGCGCCTCGATCGGGTACAAGGCCACGGTGCCGGTGGACCCGCCGGGCCGGGAGGCGCTGGAGGCAGCGCTGTCCGCCGCGCTCGCCGAGTCCCGGCCGTCCGAGGTGGAGCGGGGCGTGACGCTGGTCGGCCCGCACCGCGACGACCTCACGCTGACGCTCGGCGACCTGCCCGCCAAGGGGTACGCGAGCCACGGCGAGTCCTGGTCGTACGCGCTGGCCCTGCGGCTCGCCGCGTACGATCTGCTGCGCACCGAAGGCATCGAGCCCGTGCTGGTGCTCGACGACGTCTTCGCCGAGCTCGACGCCGGCCGCCGGGCCCGGCTCGCCGAGCTCGTCGGCGGTGCCAGCCAGCTGCTGGTCACCTGCGCGGTGGCCGAAGACGTGCCGGCGGTCCTCCGCGGCGCGCGGTACGAGGTGGCGGAAGGTCAGGTGCGCCGTGTCGACTGATCCGGAGAGCGAAAAGACCGGACCCGAGCTGGCCCGCGCGGTACTCGACGCGGCCAAAGCCCGTCGCCAGGCCGCTCCGCCGCGGCGGCGTACCCCCGCTGCTGGAGAGGACTCCTCCGGCGGAGGCGGCGGCGGCCGGCGGGCCCGAGGGTATTCCGGGCCCGGGCCCGACCCGCGCGACCCGCAGGCGTTCGGCGATGTGCTCGCCAAGCTGGTCAAGGCGCGCGGCTGGCAGCGGCCGGCGGCGGAGGCGACTGTGTTCGGAGCGTGGGAGCGGGTGGTCGGTCCCGACGTCGCCAAGCACAGCCGGCCGATCAAGCTGGACGACGGCGAGCTGACCGTGGAGGCCGAGTCCACGGCCTGGGCCACTCAGCTGCGCCTGCTCGCGGCGTCGCTGCTGGTACGGATCGCCGCCGAGGTCGGCCACAATGTGGTGCGCAAGCTCCACATCCATGGCCCTGCCGCCCCGTCCTGGTCGCGCGGCACCCGCCGGGTGCGGGGGCGCGGCCCTCGCGACACCTACGGCTGAGCGTCGAGCGGTCAGAAGTCGGCGTAGACCGCGAAGCCGCGGTCGGCGCAGCGGCGGTAGAAGCGCGACAGCACTCCCAGCTCGGAGCGGGAGAAGCTCCACTGCGGCGCGCCGCCGGACTCGTCGCGGAGACCGTCGAGCCGGTTGTCGAGCCACCGCAGCTGCTGGTCGGCCAGGCGGCCGCCGGCGAGGGCACCGCGCAGCACCGCGCCCACGGTGTCGAACGTGACCGCCTCGCCGTGCTCCCGGTGGCTCTCCACGAAGCGCTCCAGCCCACCAGCGATCCAGGCGCAGCCGTCCGGGTCGATCACCGGGTCTTCGTCTTCCGCCGCGGCCTCTGTGGCGTAGAGCACACCGTCCAGACCGAGCAGCAGGTCGACCAGCTCCGTATATGCGGTTGCCCGCACCGTACCGGTCTTGGCGATGTGGCCGGCAAGAGCGGCGGTGGGTGCCGAGACCTGTGGATCATCGGCGAGCTCGGCGAAGTCGACGAACTCGGCCGGAGCCACCGGGTCGTAAAAGCGGCCGGTACGCGGCCATTTCACGGCGACGTTGTCCAGCCCCATCGTGGGGTCACCCTCTCTGTAGCGCAGCGTGACCGTGCGCCTGCCAAGTGCGATAGGCGCCTGGTCGTTCAAACGGCGCCGGGCAAAATTACGACACGGTGTGCCCTTCGCGCGACCCCCGAGTGGGCACTCCCGCAGTTTCGGTCCCGCTGGGCGGTCTTCCGTGTCGGGGTGCCGTGCGTGTGGGGGAGTCGTGACCGGCGCCATTCGGCCGGCTACGAAGGTCTCAGGTGCCCGCATGGGGTGCCGTGTACCCGGTTTCCGGCGTCCGCACAGTAAGATTGTGGGCGACGAAGACGCCGGGTGAATCCGGCGCTCGGAGTGAACGTGATCCGCGGGCGACCGCGGTGACGGGAGCGCCCGCACCAGCATACGTTGCGGTGGCGCGCGCCCCTGCCATCGCGACTGCCCGCCATACCCCGCGCCCCCGCGCCGACCAGCGCTGGGTGGTGCGAGAAAGTGGCCGAGGGTGGCAGCGCAGAAGAAGCAGGAATACGGCGCCGAATCGATTACCGTCCTTGAGGGCCTGGAGGCGGTCCGCAAGCGCCCCGGCATGTACATCGGTTCCACCGGTGAGCGGGGTCTGCACCACCTGGTCTGGGAGGTTGTCGACAACGCGGTCGACGAGGCGCTGGCCGGCTACTGCGACACCATCGACGTGATCATCCTCGCCGACGGCGGCGTTCGCGTGATCGACAACGGCCGTGGCTTCCCGGTCGACCTGCACCCGAAGCTCAAGAAGCCCGGCGTCGAGGTCGCGCTGACCGTGCTGCACGCCGGCGGCAAGTTCGACGGCAAGGCGTACCAGGTCTCCGGCGGTCTGCACGGTGTGGGCGTATCAGTCGTCAACGCGCTGTCCGCGCGGATGGAGCTGGAGATCTGGAAGGACGGCTACACGTACCGGCAGCAGTACCGGGACTCCAAGCCCTCCCCGCTGGAGAAGGGTGAGCCGACCACTCGCACCGGCTCCTCGGTCGCGTTCTGGCCGGACCCGCAGGTCTTCGAGACCGTCGAGTTCGCCTTCGAGACGATCTACCGCCGGATCCAGGAGATGGCGTTCCTCAACCGAGGGCTCACGATCCACCTGCGCGACGAGCGGACGCTCGAAGACGACGGCAAGCCGCGTGAGGTGACCTTCCTCTACAAGGGCGGCATCGCCGACTTCGTCCGCCACCTCAACCAGACCAAGAGCGCGATCCACAAGACGGTGATCGAGTTCGGCGCGGAGGAGGAGGGCATGGCGGCCGAGGTCGCCATGCAGTGGAACGAGTCGTACGGCGAGTCGGTCTACACCTTCGCCAACACGATCAACACGCACGAGGGCGGCACGCACGAAGAGGGCTTCCGCGCGGCGTTGACCAGCGTGGTCAACAAGTACGGCGCGGACAAGAAGCTGCTCAAGGGCGACGAGAAGCTTTCCGGCGAGGACATTCGTGAAGGCCTCGCCGCGATCATCTCGGTCAAGCTGGCCAACCCGCAGTTCGAGGGCCAGACCAAGACCAAGCTGGGCAACACCCCCGTGAAGAGCTTCGTGCAGCGGGTCTGCAACGAGTGGCTGACCGACTGGTTCGAGCGCAACCCGGCCGAGGCCAAGACGATCATCCAGAAGGCGTCCGCCGCGGCCCGTGCCCGGATCGCCGCGGCACAGGCCCGCAAGCTGGCCCGCCGCAAGTCGCTGCTGGAGTCCGGCTCGATGCCGGGCAAGCTGGCCGACTGCCAGTCGACGGACCCGCGCGAGTCGGAGATGTTCATCGTCGAGGGCGACTCCGCCGGCGGCTCCGCCAAGCAGGGGCGCGACCCGCGCACCCAGGCGATCCTGCCGATCCGCGGCAAGATCCTCAACGTCGAAAAGGCGCGGATCGACCGGGTGCTCAAGAACAACGAGGTCCAGTCGCTGATCACCGCGCTCGGCACCGGCGTGCACGAGGAATTCGACATCGAGAAGCTGCGGTACCACAAGGTCATCCTCATGGCGGACGCCGACGTCGACGGCCAGCACATCCAGACGCTGCTGCTGACGCTGCTCTTCCGCTTCATGCGGCCACTGGTCGAGCTGGGCCACGTCTACCTCGCCGCCCCGCCGCTCTACAAGATCAAGTGGAACAAGAAGGGCGACGACGCGCAGTACGCGTACTCGGACCGCGAGCGCGATGGGCTCATCCGGCTCCGCCAGGAGAAGAAGCCCAACGCCAAGCCCGACGACATCCAGCGGTTCAAGGGTCTCGGCGAGATGAACTACCCGGAGCTGTGGGACACCACCATGAACCCGGGCACCCGTACGCTGCGCCAGGTGACCCTGGACGACGCCGCAACCGCCGACGAGCTGTTCAGCGTCCTGATGGGTGAGGACGTCGAGGCGCGTCGCTCGTTCATCCAGCGCAACGCCAAGGACGTGCGCTTCCTGGACATCTAGGCGCGGGCACACAACGTTATCCACAGCTTTTGCAGTTTCCACAGCCGTTGTCCACAGGCTTTATGCGGCTTTTAGTCTGATAAGGGTTTGATTGTGACGGACACTCCATTCGATAGCGAACCGGAAGACTCGAACGAAGCCGACGAGAGCGGCGAGGGCGGAAACCAGCGCCTCCGGGTCGAACCGGTCGGACTCGAGGTGGAGATGCAGCGCTCCTACCTCGACTACGCGATGAGCGTGATCGTCGGTCGGGCGCTGCCGGATGTGCGCGACGGCCTCAAGCCGGTGCACCGCAAGATTCTCTACGCGATGTACGACTCGGGCTACCGCCCGGACCGCGGCTACGTCAAGTGTTCCCGGGTCGTCGGCGACGTCATGGGTCAGTTCCACCCGCACGGCGACTCGGCCATCTACGACGCGCTCGTGCGTATGGCCCAGCCGTGGTCGCTGCGCTACCCCCTGGTCGACGGCAACGGCAACTTCGGCTCGCCGGGCAACGACCCCGCGGCCGCCATGCGGTACACCGAGTGCAAGCTCGACCCGCTGGCCATGGAAATGCTGCGGGACATCGACGAAGACACCGTCGACATGCAGGACAACTACGACGGTCGGGCCAAGGAGCCCACGATCCTGCCGTCGCGGATCCCCAACCTGCTGATCAACGGCTCCGAGGGCATCGCGGTCGGCATGGCCACGAAGATCCCGCCGCACAACCTGCGGGAGATCGCGGCGGCGGTGCAGTGGTGCCTGGAGCACCCGGACGCCGACGAGGCCACCACGCTCGACGAGCTGATCCAGATCGTCAAGGGCCCCGACTTCCCGACGTACGGCCTGATCGTCGGCATGGCCGCCATCCAGGACGCGTACCGGACCGGCCGTGGGTCGATCCGGATGCGCGCGGTGGTCGAGGTCGAGGAGGACAAGAAGGGCCGCGCCTGCCTCGTCGTCACCGAGCTGCCGTACCAGGTGAACCCGGACAACCTCGCCGAGCGCATCGCCGAGCTGGTCAAGGAGGGCAAGCTCGCCGGCATCGCCGACATCCGCGACGAGTCCTCCGGCCGTACCGGCATGCGGATCGTGATCGTGCTCAAGCGCGACGCGGTCGCGAAGGTCGTGCTCAACAACCTGTACAAGCACACCCAGCTGCAGGAGACGTTCGGCGCCAACATGCTGGCGCTGGTCGACGGTGTGCCGCGCACGCTCAACCTGGCCCAGTTCATCCGCTACTACGTCGAGCACCAGATCGACGTGATCCGCCGGCGCACCGCCTTCCGGCTGCGCAAGGCGGAGGAGCGGGCGCACATCCTGCGCGGTCTGGTCAAGGCGCTGGACGCGCTGGACGAGGTGATCGCGCTCATCCGGCGGTCGCCCACCGTCGAAGAGGCTCGAAACGGCCTGATCCAGCTGCTCGACATCGACGAGATCCAGGCCACCGCGATCCTGGACATGCAGCTGCGCCGCCTCGCTGCCCTCGAGCGCCAGAAGATCATCGATGAGTTGGCGAAGATCGAGATCGAGATCGCCGACCTGAAGGACATCCTGGCCAAGCCCGAGCGGCAGCGGAAGATCGTCTCCGACGAGCTCGCCGAGATCGTCGCCAAGTGGGGCGACGACCGCCGTACCAAGATCGTGCCGTTCGACGGCGAGGTCTCGATGGAAGACCTCATCGCGCGCGAGGACGTCGTCGTCACGATCACCCGCACCGGGTACGCCAAGCGCACCAAGGTCGACCTCTACCGCTCGCAGCGCCGCGGCGGCAAGGGGGTGAGCGGGGCCTCACTCCGCCAGGACGACATCGTCAGCCACTTCTTCGTCACCTCCACGCACTCGTGGATGCTGTTCTTCACGAACAAGGGCCGGGTGTACCGCGCCAAGGCATACGAGCTGCCCGAGGCAAGCCGGGTGGCCAAGGGTCAGCACGTGGCCAACCTGCTCGCCTTCCAGCCGGAGGAGCACATCGCGCAGGTCATCGTGATCCAGAACTACCAGGTCGCGCCGTACCTTGTGCTCGCCACCAAGAATGGCCTCGTGAAGAAGACCAGGCTGGAGGAGTTCGACTCCAACCGCAGCGGCGGGATCATCGGCATCAACCTGCGCGACGAGGACGAGCTGGTCGGTGCCGCGCTCGCCGGCCCGCAGGACGACCTCCTGCTGGTCTCCAAGCAGGCGCAGGCGATCCGGTTCAACGCCACCGACGAAGCGCTACGCCCGATGGGTCGGGCCACTTCCGGTGTGATAGGCATGCGGTTCAGCGAGGACGACGTGCTTCTCGCGATGGAGGTCGTACGCGAGGGCATGGACGTTTTGGTTGCGACCAACGGCGGGTATGCCAAGCGGACACCGATCGAGGAGTACCCCGTGCAGGGTCGCGGCGGCAAGGGCGTGTTGACCGCCAAGATCACTGAGCGTCGTGGTGGACTTGTCGGTGCGGTCGTCATCAACCCGGACGACGAGCTCTTCGCTATCACAAGTAACGGCGGAGTTATCCGGACTCCGGTGAAGCCTGTACGCCGCACTCGCGATCGGAACACAATGGGGGTCAAGTTGATGGACCTGCCAGACGGTGTAACCATCGTGGCCATTGCTCGCAATGCCGACGAGCCTGACGAACAGGACTAGTTGATGACGGAGACAACGGCGAAGTCGGGGGCTGCGGGGACCTCGACCAACCCGGTCGAGGAGGAGGCCGCCGCTGGCGGCACGCCGGCGACCGGTCGCGCGGTCGTGGGCCGGGCGGCAGTCCCCGCTGAGGCACCGTCCCCGAAGTTCACTCGGGCTCCTGGTATGCCACCGCCGCCGGATCAGCCGGCCGAGGCCCAGAAGCCGGGGGGTGCTCCGGGCACACCAAGCGCGGCCGCCCCGGTGGCCTCCGGCAAAGCACCTGTGAGCTCGCCACCGGCGGGCGCCACGCAGGTGAATCCGGGCGTCGCACCGGGCATGCCACCCATGCCCCGGGCGCGGGAGCGCGACCGGGCACCGGGCGGGCCGCCGCGGGTGGAGCATCGGTGCGCACGGTGGGCACCGCCGGCGCAGGCGCGGCCGCGGTAGGTGCGGCACGGGTCGGCGAGGCGGTGCGGGCTGCCCGTAGCACGGTGGCGTCCGCGGCCTCCCGAGGCCCGCGACGGGCCAAGCTGAACGTGAAGCGCATCGACCCCTGGTCGGTGATGAAGTTCTCGTTCGCGGTGTCGCTGGTGCTCTTCATCGTGGTGATCGTGGCCACCTCCGTGCTGTACCTGGCGCTCGACGCCATGGGCGTCTTCGAGAGCGTCAACAGCAGCCTGACCGATCTGGTCAGTGCCGGCGGTGGGGAAAACGCGAGCACGTTCCGGATCACCGCAAAGGGCGTCATCGGTACGTCCGCGCTGATCGGAGCGGTCAACGTCGTGCTCTTCACGGCGCTGGCAACGCTCGGCGCGTTCATCTACAACGTCTGCGCCGACCTGGTGGGCGGCGTCGAGCTGACCCTGGCCGAGCGCGACTGACGAGGCATCTGGGGCGTCCGGCGTGGCGGGCGCCCCAACTTGGGAGAAGCTTCCCGGGTACGGTAACCTTGCTCGTCGTCGCAGGCGCGGGGCTATAGCTCAGTCGGTTAGAGCGCAGAGCTGATAACTCTGAGGTCGATGGTTCGATTCCATCTAGCCCCACGAGCCGGTCAAGGCTGTTTGCCGATCCCGGTCGGCTTCGCATGAGGTTTACCACCCGTCTGTCTGGCCGAGATAACTCAACCTGAAGGGGATCAACCCCATGTGGAAGAAGCTCATCGTCATCGCCGGCGTGATCGGCGCGGCTGCCCTGATCGCCAAGAAGGTCAAGGAGTCCAACGACGAGCGCGCTCTGTGGCACGAGGCCACCACGGCGCCCGACCTTCGCTAGTCCACTCGTCGGCGGTCACGCCGCCGGCGGGGCCGTAGCTCAACTGGCAGAGCACTGCCTTTGCAAGGCAGGGGTTAGGGGTTCGAGTCCCTCGGCTCCACCAGAGCGTTTTCACTCCTCAGCGGTCCCAGAGCCGGCGCGTGCGTGGCGTCAGCGGACCGGGAGCACGCCCGGACCAGCGCCTTTCATCGAGCGCCGCACCTCCCGGTCGTACATCCACAGGTAGCACTTGATGCCGCGGTCGCCGGAGCGCCACTCCTCCTCACTGACGACGCCGTAGGTCGTGCCGACCCGGTAGGTGAGGTTGCGGTCGTTGGGCAGCTTGGCGAACGCGGCGAGCACGCCGCCGCACCCGGCCAGGATCCGCTGGGTGTTCTTGATGAAGTCGGTGTAGCTCGTGTCCGGCGCCGTCCAGATGCCGACGAACTCGGCGCGGTGCGGTGTGGTGCACGCCGCCGCGTTCATGACGTCGATGGTCCTTCCATCCTTTGACAGCACCGGGCGGAAGCAGCCCAACAGCAGCTTGGGCTCGTCTTTCAGCGCGTCCTTGAGCGGCGCGGCGCGGGATGTTCCGCTGTACGTGTCGATCGACTCGAGCTGCCGCAGGTCGCAGCGGAACCACCGGCCGCCACCCGCCCACGCCTGCAGCGACGGCAGGATCAGGTCGAGCTTCAGCAGGCCGTGGCGCCAGTCGCCGCCGACGTACTCCTTGGCCTTGGCGTCGCACTCGGCGAACGCGGCGAGGGTGGGTTTCGTGCCGCGCGGCGGCATCGTGGCGCGCTCGGCGTCGGCTCCGGTGAACTGCCCGACGTGTACGGTCTCCGCGCCGTGCTGCCCGCCGCAGTCCAACGGGAAGTAGACGCCCTGAGATGCCTCGGTGAGCTGCTTGAAGCCGGCGTGGCAGACGCCCGACGCCGGGACGAACGGCTTGGGCTCCGGCAGCGCGGTCCAGTCGTCGGTCAGGTCGCCGTCGACGCCGGCCGGTCCGGAACAGCCGGTGAGGACCGCGACCGCCAGTACGCCCAACGCCAGCCACCGCATTCGCCGCATCGTCCACCCTCCCCGTGAAGCCGTCCGGCGGCAGCATAGGGCACGGGCGGGCTCCGAAAAGAAGTGCTGCGGCCGGATACTGGCGCAGTGAAACCGTGGCTGTACCTGAAGGCGACTGAGCTCATCGCGCAGCGCCCGGAGGGCGCCGACGAGGACGTGCACTACCCGGAGGCACTGGTCGAGGCGGTGCTGGAGGAGTTCACGGGCCCGGGCGACCTGGTGCTCGACCCGTTCGCCGGCTTCGGCACCACGCTGGTGGTTGCCGAGCGCATGGGCCGGCGGGCGATCGGCGTCGAGCTGCTCGACGAGCGCGTCGACCTGATCCGTGGCCGGCTGAGCGGCGGTGACGACGTCCGCGTCGTGCAGGGTGACGCGCGCAACCTCTCCGCGCTGGTCGACGGGCCGATTGACCTGTGCATGACGTCCCCGCCGTACATGACCGCCACCGACCACCCGGAAAACCCGCTGACCGCGTACGAGACGCTGGACGGCGACTACGTGACCTACCTCGCCGAGATCGGTGACGTCTTCCGGCAGGTGGCAGGGCTTCTCCGGCCCGGCGGGCACGCGGTGGTCAACGTGGCCAACCTCGAAGACGACGGGTACATCACGCCGCTCGCCTGGGACATGGGCCGCGTGCTCTGCCGCCACCTTGTGCTGCGCAGCGAGACGTTCCTGTGCTGGGACGCGCTGCTGCCAGGGCTGAGCGGCGACTACTGCCTCACGTACGAGAAGCCGCCAGGCTGAGGTCGGCCACCAGTCCGAAGTGGTCGCTCGCCCACACGCCGTCGACCGGCTCGGCGAAGAGCCGTTCACACCGGTCGATCCGCAGCGTCGGGCCCTTGGCCTCGCACCGGACGAAGATGTAGTCGATCCGCCGGTCCCAGTCCCAGCCCATCAGCGGGTTGCCGGTGGTGAACGTGTACCCCGCCTCGCCCGGGTGCGCCTGCTCCCACGCGTCTCGGTAGCAGACGCTCACGCCCTGAAGCGATTGCTTGCCGGACCAGAAGCGGATGCTCGCCGCGTCGGGTGTGGCGTCGAAGTCGCCGGCGAGCACGACGTGGGGAAGGTCGGCGCCGACCAGATCCTCGACCATGCGCGCCGTGACCACCGCCTGCAGCTCGCGCTCAAGCTCCATGTGCAACGGGTACGACGGCTTGTGGTTGACGAACAGCAGCGGCTCAGGGCCGTCGATCTCCGCCGCGTACACGCGGCCGATCCAGGGCTCGGCCGGGTCGACGCGCGCGGTGACGCTGAGGTCCCGCTCGTGCACCTTGGCGATCGGCCAGCGGCTGGCGATCGTGGTGCCGGCACCGTCCCGTGGCGTGCGGCCGCCGCCGTGGTGCAGCTCGTACCCATCGCCGAGCAGGTCGGCGATCTGGTCGTAGTCGTCCGTGACGATCGACTCCTGAAACGCGATCAGGTCCGGCCGCAGCTCGGCGAAGCCGGCGGTCAGCACGTCACGGCGTGCGGACCAGTCGCCGTGCTGGCACCAGAGGTTGAGCGTGGCAACCCGCATGCCGCCATCATCACGCCGCGGGCCTGCCGCCGCACGGCTACGACCGGGCGAAGACCGAGGCGGCGTGTGCCAGCACCGCCGGGTTGACCACGTCGGGGGAGTCGGCCTGCGGGTAGTGGCCCGAGTCGGGCACCATCAGCAGCTCGCCGCGCAGCCGCTCCGCCGCGAAGCGGGCCTCGGCCGCCGGGTCCGGAAAGTCGGGGTCCTTTTCGCCCATCACGACCAGGGCGGGCGCCAGCACGTCGTCAAGGCGGGCCTCGACCGGGGCGTGGCTGGTGACAACGGTCCGCTGGAAGGAACGCCAGTGGTCGCCGCGGCGCATGCTCGCACCGATGCGGTCCAGGTGGGCGGCCAGGTCGGTGGGGCGGCGGCCCGGATAGAGGGTCTTGTAGAACGCCCGCCAGGCGGCCGGGCCCCACGGCTTGACCAGCATCAGGCGCTGCATCAGCCGCATCACCGGGTTGGGCTTGGGGTCGCGCACCCACGGGCCCAGCAGCACCAGGCCGGCGACGAGCTCGGGCTCCTCGGCGGCCGCGATGATCGAGGCCGCGGCGCCCATCGAGTTGCCGACCAGGAGCGCCGGCCGACCGCCGAGGTGGGTGACCAGAGCGCGAATGTCGGATGCCACGGCGGGGTCGTCGTAGGCACCGAAGCCGTCGTCACTGTCCCCGTGGCCGCGCAGGTCCATCGCCGCTACCCGGTAGCCCGCGTCGACCAGGGCGGCGACGGTGAAGCGGAAGGTCGAGCGCAGGTCGCCCATGCCGGGCACGCACACGACCAGCGGCCCTTCGCCACTCACCTCGTACGCGATCCGGCCCTCGCCGCGGTCCAGGTAACTAGTTGTCATAGCTAAAAAGCTAACAGCATTAGCTTGGGTACGTCAAGCCGGCTCGGTCACGTTCCGCCGGACTGATCCGTCCACCCCGCATGAAGGTTCTCGTGACAGGTGCGAGCGGAGTCCTGGGCAGCGCGGTGGTCCCCCGCCTCGAAGAGGACGGCCACGACGTGCGCCGCACCAGCCGTCACCCGAGGGCCGGCTGGGTGAAGGCCGACCTCGCGACCGGGCAGGGACTGGTCGAAGCGGTGGACGGCGTGGAGGCGGTGGTGCACCTCGCATCCGCGACCAAGCAGTACCGCAAGGCCGGCGAGGTGGACGTGGCAGGCACGCGCCGCCTCGTCACCGCGGCCGAGCGGGCGGGCCTCGCTCACGTGGTGCTCGTCTCGATCGTCGGCATCGACCGGATCCCGTTCGGCTACTACCGCTCCAAGCTGGCGGCCGAGAAGGTCCTACAAGCCAGCCAGGTGCCGTGGTCGATCCTGCGGGCCACCCAGTTTCCACAGCTTGTGGATGAACGCTTCCTGCCTCTCGCCAGCCGCCTGGGCGTCCTCGTCACCGACCCCGGGATCACCGTGCAGCTTGTCGACCCGCGCGACGTCGCGGGCCGGATCGGCGAGCTGCTCGCGGGCGGGCCGAGCTACCGGGTGGAAAACTTCGGCGGGCCGGAGGTGCAGACCTTGGACGAGATCGTGCGCTCCTGGCTGCGCGCCACCGGCAGGCACCGCCCGGTGATCTCCCTGCGGCTGCCCGGCAAGATGCTTCGCGCGATGCGGGAAGGCGCGCTCACCACCACCGACCAGCCCACCGGCATCCGGACGTGGGAGGCCTACCTCGCCGAGCGGTACGCGCCGGTGCAAGACTCGCAGGCGTGATAGGGACTCTGAAGACCGAGCCAGCCCGCACGCGACCGGATCTGCTCGCCGCGCCCACCGTGGCCGCGCTCGACGCGTGGCCGGCCGATGCGCCGGTCGACGTGGACGAGGTGCTTGTCGCGCCGATCGACCCCACGCTGGCGGACACGGCCGCGTTCTGCGAGGCGTACGAGGTGGGCCTCGACGTCTCGGCCAACTGCGTGGTGGTCGCCGGCAAGCGCGAGGGCGTGACCCGGTACGCGGCCTGCGTCATCCTGGCCACCACCAGGGCCGACGTCAACGGCGTGGTGCGGAAGATGCTCGACGTGCGCAAGGCGAGCTTCGCGCCCATGTCGGAGGCGGTGGAGCTGACCGGGATGGAGTACGGCGGGATCACGCCGATCGGGCTCCCCGAAGACTGGCCGATCCTCGTCGACTCCCGCGTGGTCGCCGCACCTAACGTGATCGTTGGCTCCGGCGTGCGTCACAGCAAGATCGTGCTGCCCGGGCCAGCGCTGGGCGCGCTCGCGAATGCCCAGGTGGTGGAAGATCTAGCCAAGGCTGTCGATACCGTTGCACGTGAAACCTGAAGATCAACTATTGGGCGCGGCCTCGGTGATGTCGCTGAGCGCGGACGACGGGTCGAGGTAGGTCGCGAGGTCGCCGAGCGAGACCACGCCGACCAGCTGGCGGTCGGCGTCGCACACGAGGAGCCGGCGCACCGCGCGGTCGCGCATCAGGCGGGCCGCCTCCTGAGTGCTGGCATCCTGCTGGATCATGATCAGGTCGCGGCTGGCGATCGAGCCAACAGTCACGAGGGTCGGATCCTGACGCTCGGCCACGGCCCGGACCACGATGTCCCGGTCGGTGAGGATGCCGGCCAGCGCCGGGCCATCCGTGACCACGATGTCGCCGATGTCGGCCGAGCGCATGGCCTGCGCGGCCTCGTCCACTGTGGTCTCGGCCGGTAGGTAGACCACCTGCCTGGTCATCACGTCGGCCACGGTTCGGATACCCATGGGACATTCGTACCCGCACGTCCGAGCGCTACACCCGGTCGAGAGACACCTCGGAGCGCTCGCCCGTGGCCCGGTCACGCCATTCCACGTACCCCTCCTTGAAACGGCGCCCGACCACGACGGCCTCAGGGATGCCGATCAGCTCGGCGTCGGTGAACTTCACCCCGGCGGAGACCTGCGTCCGGTCGTCGACCAGCACCCGCCGGCCGCGGGCGGCGAGGCGACCGCCAAGCTCGACCGCCGCGGAGCCGAGGTCTTTGCCGGCGGCGATCACGTGCACGTCGAACGGCGCCACGTCGCGCGGCCACATCAGACCCCGCTCGTCGTGGTGCTGCTCGGCGACCGCCGCGACCGCGCGGGAGAGGCCGATGCCGTAGGAGCCCATGGTGGGCCGCACCGGCTTGCCGTCGGGGCCGAGCGCGTCCACCTGGAAGAGGTCCGTGTAGCGGCGGCCGAGCTGGAAGATGTGCCCGATCTCGATCCCGCGGCGCATCGTGAGCGTGCCCACGCCGCACGCCGGGCAGGGGTCGCCGGCGCGCACCTCGGCCGCCTCGATTGTGCCGTCCGGCGTGAAGTCGCGGCCGCACACCACGTTGATCGCGTGACGACCGGGCTCGTTGGCGCCGGTCAGCCACGACGTGCCGGGGACGACGCGGGGGTCCACGAGGTAGCGCAGGGAGAGCTTCTGCGGACCGATGTAGCCGCGGACCAGGTCGGACCGGCTCGCCCACTCGTCGAACATCGCGACGCCCGCGGGGTGCAGCGCGGCAGCCGCGCGCTTCAGGTCCACCTCACGGTCGCCAGGGACCCCGATGACAAGGAGGTACGGCTCGGCGCCGGGCGGCGAGACGGTGACCACGACGTTTTTGAGGGTGTCGGCGGCGGTCCAGTCCGCACGCCCGCCGAGGCGGCGTGAGTTGGCGAGCGCGACGAGCGTGTCAATCGTCGGGGTGTCCGGGGTGTCGTGCACTTCGAGCGCGGGTTGTGCGGCGGGGTCGCGCGCCGGCGGCACGGGTGTCCGCACGGCCTCGGTGTTTGCCGCGTAGTCGCAGTGGGTGCACCCGACGAACGTGTCTTCGCCCACCGGCGAGACGGCGAGGAACTCCTCGGACGCCGAGCCGCCCATCGCGCCGGACATCGCGGCGACGATCGAGTAGTCCAACCCCAGGCGGTCGAAGATCCGCTGGTACGCGCCGCGGTGCTTCTCGTACGCCGCGGCGAGGCCGGCGTCGTCCAGGTCGAACGAGTACGCGTCCTTCATCAGGAACTCGCGCCCGCGCAGCAGCCCCGCCCGCGGCCGCGCCTCGTCGCGAAACTTGCTCTGCACCTGGTAGAGGATCACCGGGTAGTCCTTGTACGAGCTGAGCGTGTCCCGCACGAGCAGGGCGAACATCTCCTCGTGCGTGGGTGCGAGCAGGTACTCGGCGCCGCGGCGGTCCTTGAGCGTGAAGATGTCCGGGCCGTACTCGGTCCACCGGCCACTCGTCTCGTACGGCTCGCGCGGCAGGAGTGACGGAAACGACACCTCCTGGCCGCCGATCGCCGCCATCTCCTCGCGGACCACCTGAGTGACCCGGTCGAGCACGAGCTTGCCCAGCGGCAGCCAGGTGAACCCGCCCGGCGCGGCCCGCCGGATCATGCCCGCCCGCAGCAGCAGCCGGTGGCTTGGCACGTCAGCGTCGGCGGGGTCCTCGCGCAGCGTACGAAGGAAGAGCGTGGACATCCGCAACAACATGTGCGCAGCGTAGGCACCGGCAGAGGGTCAGGGCACCCGCATTACCCTGGCCATCGTGAGTTGGCGCAGTTTTGTGGCGGTCGGGGACAGCTTTACCGAAGGAATGGACGATCCGTACCCGCAGAAGGGTGTCTACCGCGGGTGGGCGGATCTCGTGGCGACGCGGTTGGCGGCCGAGGTCGGGCCGGACTTCCGGTACGCAAACCTGGCGATCCGGGGGCGGCTGTTTCCCGGCGTGGTGTCCGAGCAGGTACCGGCGGCGCTGGCGATGCGCCCCGACCTGATCAGCTTCGCGGCGGGCGGCAACGACATGTTGCGCCGCAACTTCGATCTTGGTTCGTTGATCGAGCGTTTCTTCAAGGTCGTCGAGGAGCTGCGCGGCAGCGGCGCCGACGTGATCCTCTTCCGGTTTTCGGATGCCTGGGTCACCCGGCTGCCGGGCGCGCGGATCACCCTGCCGCGCGGGACCCTGCTCAACCAGGCGGTGGAGCAGGCCGCGAAGTCGACCGGCGCCAAGCTGGTCAACCTCAACGAGGACCCGGCCTTTCACCACCCGCTGATGTGGAGCGTCGACCGCCTGCACCTGTCCGAGCTCGGCCACCGCCGCGTCGCCGGGCACGTGCTGAACGCGCTCGGCGTGGGCTGCGACGAGGAGTGGCTGCTGGTGCCGCCACGTCCAGAGCCCAGCCCCTGGCTGGCCGCCCGCGCGGCCGACCTGCGCTGGGCCGGGCGCTATTTCGCGCCGTGGGTCAAGCGCCGTATCACCGGCCGTTCCTCGGGAGACCTGATCACCGCAAAGCGCCCGATTCTCGGGCCGGTGGAGCCGGAAGGTAACGCCGCATCCTGATCGTGACCTCGACGGCGCAGGCTATCGGCATGAGACGGCGAAGCCTGCTGGGGGTGGCGGCAGCGGCCGGGCTGGTGGGTGCGGCCTCGGCGTGCGAAGAGGAGCCGGCGGCGGCGCCCGCGCCTGCGAGCGCGCCGCCTCTGATTCCCACGGACTGGGCCAGCGTACGGGCCCAGTTCGCGGTCGATCCCCAAATCGCGCATCTGTCCACCTTCGTGTTCGCGCCGCATCCGGCGCCGGTCCGCGCGTCGATCGAGCGGCACCGCGCCGGGCTGGACGCGGACGCGATCGGCTACCTGCACGAAAACGAGGCCCGGCTGGACGAGCGGGTCGCGGTGGCGGCCGCCGACTACCTGGACGCGCGGCTGGACGACATCGCGTTCACCGACTCGACCACGATGGGGCTGGGGCTGCTTTACAGCGGGCTGCGGCTCGGGCCGGGCGACGAGGTGCTGACCACCGAGCACGACTTTTACGCGACGCACGAGTCGCTGCGGCTGCGGGCCGAGCGCGACGGGGCGACCGTTCGGCGGGCCCGGCTCTACGCCGACCCCGCCGCCGCCAGCACCGACGAGATCGTGGGCAACCTGACCCGGGCGGTGACCGCGCGCACCAAGGTGGTGGCGGTGACCTGGGTGCATTCCAGCACCGGGGTCAAGCTGCCGATCCGGGCGATGGCCGACGCGCTGCGGGGGCGCGGCGTGCTGCTCTGTGTCGACGCGGTGCACGGCTTCGGCGCGGAAGACGCCAGTCCGGGCGACCTCGGCTGCGACTTCCTTGTCTCCGGGTGCCACAAGTGGCTGCTCGGCCCGCGCGGCACCGGGCTTGTCTGGGGGTCGACCGAGGGTTGGGCGCGGTTCACACCGCTGATCCCCACGTTCGACGGGCGCAGCATCGGCGCGTGGCTCGGCTTCGACGGCGGCGCCACCCCGCCCGGCCCGGCGGCCACACCGGGTGGCTACCACAGCTTCGAGCACAGGTGGGCGCTAGCCGAGGCGTTCGACTTTCACAAGGCGATCGGGCGGCCGCGGGTCGCGGCACGCACCCACGAGCTGGCGACCGCCCTCAAGGACGGGCTCGCGGGTATCGGCGGGCTCAAGCTGATGACGCCGAAGAGCCCGGACCTGTCCGCCGGTGTCGTCTGCTGCCAGGTGCCCGAGGTCAGCGTCGACGAGGCCGTGGCCCGGCTGCGCGGCCTCAAGGTCGTAGCCAGCGCGACGCCTTACCGGCCGACGTTGCTGCGGTTCGGTACGACGATCGTCAACAATGAGGCCGACGTGGAGGCCACGGTGAAGGCGGCCCGAACGCTCGTTTAGGTCAGCGGGCGATGACCTGGCGGATCGAGACCAGGCCGGGCACCGCGGTTCGGGACAGCTGCTTGCCGGTGGTCAGGTCGTGCGCGGTGATGGCGCCCTCCTGGCCCACGTACACCTTCTCGGTGCCGTCGAGCAGCGCCAACCCGCGCACCGGCGAGCCGGTCGACCACCGGGTGGCGGCGCCGGAGGTACCCATCGGCATGACCACAACCTTGTCGCCGCCGCCCACGACGAGCCGCCCGCCGTCGGCGGTGAGGGCGGCGGTCGCCGGTCCCGCGCCGGCCGGTGCGGCGAGTGGAGCGGTGCTCGCCACCGTGAGGCCCTCCGGGTCGATCACCGCGACCGTGCCGGTGACCGCGTCGACGACGCAGAGCCGCAGTCCGTCGCCGCTGAGGGCGATCGCGTGGCGGTCGGCCGCCCGGACACCGAACGGCTCCGGCAGGTCGATGCAGTACGCCCACCGCTGACCCAGGTGCAGCGTGTGCACGAAAGCGTGTACGTGCGGCGCGCTGTCCCGCGCACCGGCCAGGAGGTCGCGGCTGTGCAGGTGGTCGGGCTGGTGGGTGTAAAGCGTGAAGAGCTGCTGCCGCTTCGCGTCGTACACCGCCTGCCGGCCCTGGCCGCGCATCTCCTCCTCGGCACCTGGCGGCAGGACCGCCTTGTTTCGGGTCAGCAGCGGCTCAAGGGCGCCGGAGCGCAGGTTGAGGGCGCGGACGCGGTACCGGTCCGGCGCGGTTGGCGGCAGGTAGTCCAGGACAAAGAGGTACTGCCCGGTGACGTCGAACGCCTCGGGGTCGAGGTTGCCCGGCAGGTCGACGCGGGTCCGCTCGCCGCTGCCGTCGGCGACCGCGATGGTGGTACGGCTACGCGGCCCGGCGGGTGGAGCGAGCGCGACGAGGCGCCCTTCGGCGGAGACGACGCGCGCCGCCAGCTTGTCGCGGACCACGCTCCCGGAGACCACCTCGCCGGTGGGCAGCCCGTGGGTCGCCAGCTTGGTGCCCTTGCCGGTCCACTCGGTACGGACCAGCCGGGTGCGGTCACTCGTGACGATCGACGGGGCGGCGGGCAGTGTGACCTGGCCGGTGCCGGCGTCCACGACCGCGAGTCCCGCCTGCGTCTCCACGACGAGCAGGTCGCCGGGAGCTGCCTTCGGCTTGGCCGCTGGACCCGAGTCGCAGGCGCCGAGCACCGTGCCGGCGCCGGCGAGCCCGGCGAGCTGAAGGACTGTGCGCCGGTACATCAGCCCCGGAGGATTCGTCATGCCGGGAAAGAGGCGTGGCGGGAAGCGGCGGTTCCGCGGACGTGTGATTACCGCCTCACTCGTTTCGACCGACTCCGTAGCGTGACAACGCCCACCAGTGGACTGCAGCCGGCACAGTTATGGTGCAGATAGAGGCAATCTTTCGGTCTTCGACGTCGTGGGGTTTTCGCGCCGATCCCGGCGGTCCACAAGTCGCCGCCGCATGGCGGGCCTTCGCGCGGGCCACGGTTGCCTCCAGCGTCGTTGAGCTGGGCCGGTACCCCGTAAACCCGGGTCGGCTGTCCTCAGTGGACGGGTGTCGGCGGCCGCGGCCGGCGCCACTCTGGCGAGTCTGATGTCTCGACGCTGGTAGGGAGAGGGCGCCGATCGCATGATATGCGTGTGTTGACATTTGGTTACGCTGACCCCGTGACGGTGGAGCAGCAGACGTCGTCGGTGCCGGCCCGTAGGCGGACCCGGCGCGACGAGATAATCGAGATCGCTGTAGGCCTTTTCGCGGCCCGTGGTTACCACGGCGTGTCGATGGACGACATCGGCTCGGCCGCGGGAGTGACGGGTCCGGCGCTCTACCATCACTTCGCGGGCAAGGAAGCGATGCTCGTCGCGGCCTTGATCCCGGTCAGCGAAGGCCTCCTGGAGGGCGGTCGCGCCCGCGTGGCGACCCACCCCGACGACGCTCGCGCCGCGCTGGAGTCGTTGATCGACTTCCACGTCGAGTTCGCGCTCGCCAATCCGGCGGTGATCGCGTTGCACCTGCACGAGCTCGACCGGCTGCCCGAGGAGCCGCGGCGGCAGATCCGCCGGCTCCAGCGGCTGTATGTCGAGGAGTGGGTCAACGTCCTGACCAACCTGCGCCCCGAGCTCGTCGCCGGCGAGGCCCGGGTGCTGGCGCACGCCGCGTTCGGCCTGATGAACTCGACGCCGTTCCTCGGCGGCGAGGTCGAGCGGGAGCGCCGTGCGGCGCTGCTGCGTGAGGCGACGCTGGCGGCGCTGGTCGGACCTTGATGATCGAGTCCCTCCTCGTCGCCAACCGGGGCGAGATCGCGCGCCGGGTGATCCGCACCGCCAAGCGTCTCGGCGTGCGCGCGATTGCCGTGCACTCCGAGGCCGACGCGGCCCTGCCCTTCGTGGCGGAGGCCGACGAGGCGATCAACATCGGCCCGGCCAACCCGGCGTTGAGCTATCGCAACGGCGAGGCGATCCTGGCCGCGGCCAAGGCGACCGGCGCGCAGGCGGTGCACCCCGGCTACGGCTTCCTCTCGGAAAACGCGGACTTCGCGCGGGCGGTCGAGACCAACGGCCTGCTCTGGGTCGGTCCGGGCCCGGATGCGATCACCGCGATGGGCGACAAGATCAATGCCCGCAACCTGATGGCCGCGGCGGGCGTGCCGGTCGCGCCCGGCACCACTGACCCGGCAGCCACGGTCGAGGCAGCCGTCGAGGCGGCCGCCTCGATCGGCTACCCGGTGATGGTCAAGGCGGCCGCGGGTGGCGGCGGCATGGGCATGGGCGTGGCGGTCGACGAGGCGGCGCTGCACACGGAGTACCAGAAGGTGCGGAGCTTCGCGGAGCGGATGTTCGGCGACGGCTCGGTGCTCATCGAGCGGTACTTCCCGCGTGTGCGCCACATCGAGGTGCAGATCCTCGGCCTGGCCGACGGTCGCGTGGTGGCGCTCGGCGAGCGGGAGTGCTCGGTGCAGCGCCGCAACCAGAAGCTCCTGGAGGAGTCGCCGTCCCCGGCGGTCACGCCGGAGCTGCGCGAGCGGCTCCTGGCCGCCGCGGTGCGGGCCGGCGAGGCGGTCGGTTACCGCAACGCCGGCACCGTCGAGTGCCTCTTCGACCCGGGCAGCGGCGACTTCTTCTTCCTGGAGATGAATACCCGGCTCCAGGTCGAGCACCCTGTCACCGAGCTCGTCTACGGGCTCGACCTCGTCGAGGAGCAGCTGCGCGTGGCGGCCGGCCTGCCGCCGGCGTTCGATCCGGACGCGCTGGCACCGCGCGGGCACGCGATCGAGCTGCGGGTCAACGCCGAAGACCCCAAGCGCTTCCTGCCCGGCCCGGGCGCGATCACCGCGTGGAACGAGCCGAGCGGCGAAGGGGTACGCGTCGACTCCGGCTACGCGGCCGGCACGACGGTGACGCCGTTCTACGACTCGCTGATGGCCAAGCTGATCGTGTACGCCGGCGACCGGGCATCCGCCATCGAGCGGGCCCGCGCCGCCGTCGCCGGATTCGAGATCGCCGGGCCGAAGTGCAACCTGCCGTTCTTCGCCGAGCTGCTGGACAACGACGAGTTCATTTCGGGTGACTACGACACCGGCATCGTCGCCCGGATGCGTTAAAGCCAAAACACTTTCCCCAAATACGTCGCGTGACCCGAGCGCGCCCGTATCGTTACCAATTACGAGCGGCGGTCAAACCGGTCCGAATAGATCGGATCGCCGCCACGAACGAAGTAACGCAGGGGAAAGGCGGGACATGACAAGGTCGGGAGTCGAGCGCACTCAGCGCACGGCGACGCGACCGGCGCATGTCCGCCTCGGCCTGCGCGTGCTGGCCGTCGGCGGTCTGGCGGGAGCGGCCTGGCTCCTGTCCGCTGCCTCGGCACACGCCGCGGAGGCCGCCCTGCCCACCGAGGACGCGCCCGCCGATCTTTCGGTGGTCTCGCTGGTCGCCGGCCCTGCCGGGTCCTCAGCGCTTTCGCCCATCGCGGAGACGCTGGACACCGCGCTGGTCGCGACCGATCTCGTACACGTGGGGCGGGCGAGCACGGTTGTGCTGCCCAGCGCCACTGCCGCGTCCTCCGTCCCGGTCACCTCGCAGCCGGCCAACCGGCCGGGCGGCGACCGGGACAGCTCCGCCCGCGGGGCGGCCGGCGAGCCGGCGGGTGCCAAGGCGCCCGCCGCTGCGCCGAGCAACGCGCGGGACCGGGCGGGTGCCAGCGATGGCGCTCTGACCGGTGCGGTCCGCGGCCTGACCACGCCACTGGGGCTAACCGGTGCGCTGGCTGGGCCGACGGGCCTTCTCACTCCGCTGACCCGAGCGGTCGACCCGGTGGTCGCCCCGCTGGACAGGGTCCTGCGTCCGGTCACCGGCGTGCTGCTCACCGCGGCGCAGCCGGTCACCGCGGCGCTGGGCTCGGTCACGCGGGCGGCGTTCGGGGGTGACCCGGCGGCGCAGCGGGGGTACGAGCTGATCCCGAGGACCACACCGGTCCTCGCCGCCGAGGCGGGGCCGGCCCAGACAGGTCCGGCAGCCGTGCTCGGCACGCGGACGGTGGGCTACACCGAGGTCAGCACAGGTTCTCTCTCCGGCGACCGGCGCTATGCCGGCACGGAGCTGCGCTCGGTCGGATCGCCGGACGAGCGCCCGGGCGGCGGTAACCTGCCCGATCGGCACTACCCCGCGCCCCTTCGGGCGTACCTCGGGGCGGGTGCCGGGATCCCGGCCGGTGGGCCCGGATCCCACGCGGAGGGCGGCGCGTTCGCTGTCCTTCCCTCCTCGGTCGTGCAGAGCACGGTGGCGTTCCACCGGCTGCCGGTCACGACCGACGTCGCGGTCCTGCGGCATGTGGCCGAGGCCCCGACCGTCTCACCTGACTAACTGGGTGGACTGTGCCGGTCATGCGATGACCGGGCAGGAAGCACACCCGGCCCCATCCAGCTCACCGGTACGTCTTCACCGGAAGCGCGGATAGGCGGCGACGCACGGAAGAGTCCCGGAACCGCTTTTACCGGCGGCGGATCTCCCGTACACCGATCACCGAATTGGGCGCAGTCGACAGGTGGGCTCAAGGTTCGAACAGCCGTGGCTCCACCGCGCCCGAAACCGAACGGCGAGCGTGTTCGTACGGTCGCTCGCAAGAAATAGCAAACAAATCACAACCGAATAGCAGTGCCATTTCCTGACAATTATCGAAGGGCAATTCTTCATCATGAAGACTTGGGTTCGTAAGACGCTCAGCGTCGGTGTGCTGGCCGCGGGTGCGCTCCTGTTCGCGCCGTCGGCGGTCCAGGCCGACACCGCGCAGGTGTCGATCGACAACAACGGCATCGCCAACGGCAACCAGGCCTACGCGCCGATCCAGATCCCGGTGAACGTCTGCGGCAATGGCGTGGGCGCGGTCATCGGTGTCGGCGTCGGGCTCAACGGGGCGTGCGTCAACGGCGCCGCCCAGGACGTGGACCACGAGGAGTCGGCGCGCGCCGAGTCGTCCCGCAAGAACATGAAGCGGACCGAGGACACGCTGCAGTTCAGCTGGGGCAACGACGGGATCGCCAACGGCAACCAGGCCTACGTGCCGGTCCAGGTTCCGGTGAACGTCTGCGGCAATGGCGTGGGTGCGGTCGTGGGTATCGGCGTCGGCCTGAACGGCATCTGCGCCAACGGTGCCGCGCAGGACGTGGACCACAAGGAGTCGAAGCGCACCGAGGACACCGCCCAGGTGTCGGGTGACAACGACGGGATCCTGAACGGCAACCAGGTCTACGTGCCGGTCCAGATCCCGATCAACATCTGCGGCAACGGCGTGGGCGTCCTGGGCGTCGGCGCGGGCATCAGCGGCGCCTGCATCAACGGTGCGGCGCAGGACGTGGACCACAAGGAGTCGTCCCGCACGGAGGACACCCTCCAGTGGAGCGGTGACAACGACGGGATCCTGAACGGCAACCAGATCTACGTGCCGATCCAGGTTCCGATCAACATCTGCGGCAACGGCGTGGGCGTGCTCGGCGTCGGCGCGGGCATCAGCGGTGCCTGCTTCAACGGGGCCATCCACGACGCGGACATCGAGGAGTCCCGCAAGGCCTCCCGCACCGAGGACACCGCCCAGGTGTCGGGTGACAACGACGGGATCCTGAACGGCAACCAGGCCTACGTCCCGGTCCAGGTTCCGATCAACGTCTGCGGCAACGGCGTTGGCGCGGTCCTCGGCGTCGGCATCGGCGTCAGCGGTGGCTGCTTCAACGGTGCCGCCCAGGACGTGGACGTCAAGGACGGCAACGGCAACCACGGCTACAAGAAGGACCGCGGCGGCGACCACGGGTACTACAAGAAGTCGGCCAAGAAGGAGTCGCTGCCCCTGGTCGGCGGCCTCGCCGGCACGCTGGCCGGTGGCCTGCCCACCGGCGGCCTGCCCACGGGTGGCCTGCCCACCGGTGGCGACGCCTCCTCCCTGCCGGTCGCGGGTGACCTCGGCAGCGGCGTCAAGACCAGCAAGGTCAACGTCGCGGGCGTGGACCCGATGGGCCTGCTGAGCCAGGTTCCGGCCTGACCGCAGCGGATCTCGTGATCCACTGAACGCAACCAAAAGCAGGGCCTCCGCAACCAGCGGGGCCCTGCTTTCATGCATACGCTGGCCTTCCGCCGATGGCGCGGGATGGTACCCTAACGATCGTTCAGGGGAAGGGGTTGGCGTGACGCTCGACGGTGAGGCGCTCGAACGGCTGCGCAAGCGTGCCCTCGCGGGTGGTGCCGAAAAATACCACGCGGCCAACGCGGCCAAGGGCAAGCTTTTCGCCCGCGAGCGGGTCGCGCTGCTGGTCGACGAGGGATCGTTTGTCGAGGACGGGCTGTATGCGAACGCGCTCGCCGACGGGCTGCCCGCCGACGGCGTGGTCACCGGACAGGCCACCGTGGACGGTCGCCCCGTCTGCCTGATGGCCAACGACTCCACGGTCAAGGCCGGCTCCTGGGGTGCGCGAACGGTCGAAAAGATCATCAGGATCATCGAGCGGGCGTACACGACAGGCGTGCCGATGATCTACCTGGTCGACTCGGCCGGCGCCCGGATCACCGACCAGGTCGACCTCTTCCCGGGCCGCCGCGGCGCCGGCAAGATCTTCTGGAACCAGGTGCGCGCCTCCGGCTCGATCCCGCAGGCATGTGCCCTCTTCGGCCCGTCCGCCGCCGGCGGTGCGTACATCCCGGCGTTCTGCGACGTGGTGGCGATGGTCGAGGGCAACGCCAGCATGTACCTCGGCTCGGACCGCATGGTCGAGATGGTCACCGGCGAGAAGACCACGCTGGAGGCGATGGGTGGCGCGGCGGTGCACACCCGCGAGTCCGGCGTCGGCCACTTCCTCTGCAAGACCGAGGTCGAGGCGCTCGACACGATCAAGCGGTACCTGTCGTACCTGCCGGACAACTGGACACAGGCACCGCCCGCCACCACGCCGGCCGCAGCGCCGTCCAATGTAGACCTCGCCGGGCTGGTGCCGGCGAGCGAGCGGCAGGCCTTCGACATGCGGCGGTACGCGCGTGGCCTGCTTGACGAGGGCAGCTTCTTCGAGATCCAGGCGCTGTGGGCCAAGGAGCTCACGATCGGCTTCGGTCGCCTCGCCGGCGAGACGGTCGGCGTCGTGGCCAACAACTCGATGTTCAAGGGCGGCGTGCTCTTCGTCGACTCGGCTGACAAGGCGACCCGGTTCATCCAGCTGTGCGACGCGTTCAACGTGCCGCTGCTCTTCCTCTCCGACGTGCCCGGCTTCATGGTCGGCACCGCGGTGGAGAAAGAGGGCATCATCCGCCACGGCGCGAAGATGATCACGGCGGTCGCGGAGGCGACGGTACCGAAGATTTGTGTGGTGGTACGCAAGGCGTACGGCGCAGGCCTCTACGCGATGGCCGGCCCCGGCTTCGAGCCGGACGCGACGATCGCCCTGCCCACCGCGAAGATCGCGGTCATGGGTGCGGAGGCGGCGGTCAACGCGGTCTACGCCAACAAGATCGCGGCCATCGCCGACCCGGAGGAGCGGGCCGCCTTCGTGGCGGCCAAGCGCACGGAGTACGAGCGCGACATCGACATCGCCCGCCTTGCCAGCGAACTGGTTGTCGACGCGGTGGTCGAGCCGCACGAGCTGCGCGACGAGCTGATCCGCCGGCTCGCGGCGGCGCGTGGCAAGGAACGGCATTTCTCCAAGCGCCGCCACGGCGTGACGCCCGTCTAACAAAAGGAGTCGACCATGCTCACGCAGGAGCACGAGGCGCTGAAGGAGAGCGTGCGCGAGTTCGCGCGCGAGGTGGTGGCGCCCGTGATCGGCAAGTACTACGAGCAGCACGCCTTCCCGTACGACATCGTGCGGCAGATGGGCCGGATGGGCCTGTTCGGCCTGCCGTTCCCCGAGGAGCACGGCGGCATGGGCGGCGACTACTTCGCGCTCTGCCTGGTGCTGGAGGAGCTGGCCCGGATCGACTCGTCGGTCGCGATCACGCTCGAGGCGGCGGTGTCGCTCGGCGCGATGCCGATCTACCGCTTCGGCACCGATGCGCAGAAGGCGCGGTGGCTGCCCAAGCTGGTCAGCGGTGAGGCGCTGGCCGCGTTCGGGCTGACCGAGCCGGGCTTCGGGTCGGACGCGGGTGGCACGCAGACCCGCGCGGTGCTGGACGGCGACGAGTGGGTGATCAACGGGTCCAAGGCGTTCATCACAAACTCCGGTACCGACATCACCGCCCTCGTCACCGTGACGGCGGTGACCGGCACGAACCCGGACGGGTCGAAGGAGCTCTCGACCATCATCGTGCCCTCCGGTACGCCCGGCTTCACCGTGCAGCCCGGCTACTCGAAGGTGGGCTGGTGCGCCTCGGACACCCACGAGCTGACGTTCAGCGACTGCCGGGTGCCGGCGGAGAACCTGCTCGGGCAGCGGGGGCGGGGCTTCGCCCAGTTCTTGCGCATCCTCGACGAGGGGCGGATCGCGATCGCGGCGCTCTCGGTCGGCCTGGCACAGGGCTGTGTCGACGAATCGGTCAAGTACGCCAAGGAGCGGCACGCGTTCGGCAAGCCGATCGGCGCGTTCCAGGCGATCCAGTTCAAGATCGCCGACATGGAGATGCGGGCGCACACGGCTCGCCTGGCGTACCACGATGCGGCCGCCCGCATGCTCGCCGGCGACGACTTCAAGCGGCAGGCCGCCATCGCCAAGCTGCACGCCAGCGAGGTCGCCGTGACCAACGCGCGCGAAGCGACCCAGATCCACGGCGGGTACGGCTTCATGAACGAGTTTCCGGTCGCCCGCTTCTGGCGTGACTCCAAGATCCTGGAGATCGGTGAAGGCACCTCCGAGGTGCAGCGGATGATCATTGCGCGTGATCTCGGTCTGTAGGTACACGATCACTACCGAGTAGGACGTTCGGGCCGTCGAGGGCCGTTCTGTCGGGTATCCGAAGCTCCACCGGTCGGCGAGGCGACGCATCGCTCCCCAAGGTCGCTACTGATGCGTACTCTTCGTGGCCATGACCCCGGATCATGGCCCTGACCAGGGCAGCACCGCGTTTGACGCGCTACTGCGCGCCAAGCGGCTGGCGGCCGGCCTCACCCAGGCTGAGCTTGCCGGGCGGGCCGGCGTCGGCATACGGACCGTCCGCGATCTTGAGCGTGGCAGGTCCCGGCCGCAACGGACGACCATGGAGCTCCTCGCCAAGGCCCTCGGCCTCGCCGGGCGGGAGCGGGCGGAGTTTCTGGGCGCCGCGCGGGGCGCGAGCGTCGAGAGCGGTCCGGTCATCTCGGCCGGGCCGGCCGGTGTGGAGCTGCCACCGGCCGGCGACCTGATCGGGCGCGACCGCGACATCTCGGAGCTTGCCGCGCTGCTCGACGGGCTCGACAGTCGCACGGTGAGCCTCGTCGGCCTGGCCGGTGTCGGCAAGACCGGCCTGGCGCTGGCGGTGGCTCACCGTGTCTCGGCCGCACACCCGGCCGGCGTGGCCGGGATCGTGGTGTCCGACGTGTCGACGCCGGACGACGTGCTCGCCGCCATCGCCTCGGTCTTCGGGGTCGGCCGCGCGGCCGACCTGGCCGGGCGACTTGCCGGTGCGCCCGCCCTGCTCGTCGTCGACGCGATCGAGCGGGCTCCGGACGCGGTCGCGGTCGCGCTGAGCTGGCTCGCCGGCGCGGCGCCGACCCTTCGGGTGCTGGCCACGGGGCGGCACCCGATCGGTCTGTCGGGGAGCGGGTGTGGCCGGTGGCGCCGCTGGAGGTGCCGCCGGCCGACGTCCAGGCGGATCTCGAGGCGGTCGTCGGGTACCCGGCGGCGACCCTGTTCCTGGCCCGGCTGCGGCAGGTGCGGCGCGAGCCGCTGGAGCCGGACGAGGTCGGCGCGCTCATCGGCCTGGTCCGCAGGCTCGGCGGGCTTCCGCTCGCGCTGGAGCTGGCCGCGGCCCGCGGGCGGGTGCTCGACCTCAACGAGATCCTCAACCGGTACGGCGACCGGGTCCTGGACCTGGCCGGCCCGGCTCCCGCGCCGTCGGCGACCGAAGCGGCCACGGTCAGCCGGGCCGCCGTCGCGCCCGACACGCGCAGCGAGCCGGCGGTGACGGTGACGCTGCGGGACGCCGTCGCGGCAAGCTACCGGCTGCTGGAAGCGGACGAGCGGCGGGCGCTCCGGCGGCTGTCGGCGTTTCGTAACCGCTGGTCCGTCGACCTCGCAGAGTCGATGCTCGCCGACGAGACGGGCCAGGTCGCCGGCGGTGACCCGGTCGAGCTCCTCGACCGCCTGATCGCGCTCGGGCTGCTGAGCGTCCGCGGCTCAGGCCCCTTTCGTTTCCGCCTCCTCGACGTCGTACGCGACTTCGCCACCGAGCGAGCCGCTGCCAACGGCGAGCTGGGCCGGATCCGCCGCCGGCACGCGGTGGTCTTCTCGGCCCTGGCCAACCGGACCGCGCCCGAGCTGGCCGGCGGCAACTTCTCCGCCGCGGTCGGCCGCCTCGACGACGTGGCCAGCGACCTGTGGGCCGCACTGGCGTACTCGGCGAACGACGACCCGCACACCGCGCTGCGCCTCGCCGCCGGACTGCCGCGGTGGTGGCGCTTCCGCGGGCGGGACGTGCCGGGCCGGCAGTGGCTGCGGCGCCTCCTGGACGACCCGCGTACCGCCGACGCCGACCCGATCGTCCGCGCCTGGGCCGGCGTCGGGGTCGGGCAGCTCGCGGTCGAGCACGGGGGTGGCGCGGAGGAACTCCCGGCGGTCGAGGCCGCGCTCGCGGAGTTTCAGCGTGCCGGCGACCTGACCGGCGAACTCTCCGCCCGCAGCTTGCTCTGCGGCCTGTGGATGACCACCGGCGGGTACGACGAGGCGCGCCGCCACGGTGAGGCGGTGCTCGCGCTGGCCAGCCGGGCCGGGCGGATCCGGGACATGGCGGTGGCCCAGAACAACCTGACCTGGCACGAGATCCGGCTCGGCGACCTGCGCGCGGCGCGGCGCCGGCTGGCCGCGGTCGACCGGCTCGCGGCCCAGTGCGGCGAGCACCGGCTGCGCGCTCTGGCCCGGGCGAACCTCGCGGAGGTGGCTCGGCTCGACGGCCGGTACGCCGAGGCCGAGGTGGTGGGCCGGCGGGCCATCACCGCCCTCGCCGAGCTCGGCGACCCAGGTCACCGGCGGCGGGTGCTCGGCACGATCGGGCGGGCACACGCACAGGCCGGCCAGGTCGAGGAGGCGCGCGCGGTGCTGGCCGAGATCCGCCAGCTGGTGGCAGCGTCCGAGCCGGCAACGCCGGAGCGCCTGGCGCTGGGCCGCGTGGAGTCCGGGGAGGCTGCCTCGATCGAGGCGGTACTGGCGTTCAACCGCGGCGACAAGGAGTCGGCGGCGGAGTGGTTCAACGCGGCGGCCCAGGCGTACGCCGGTGGGCACGACCTGCGGGACGTGGCGGAGGCACTGGTCTGGCTCGCCGCGAGCACCGAGGAGCCGGAGGCCCGGCGGGCGGTCGTCGACTGGCTGACCTCGGTCTGCAAGGAGGGTGGCATCACCCTGCTGCCCCGGGAGCGGGCTCTCATCAGCGGTTGACCGCGTGATCAGGGCGCCTCTCAGGCCGACGCGAGTACAGCTTGAAAGGCGCCCTGATCACTTCGTAGGCGGCGCGAACGGAGACGCCCCCGACTTGGGTCCCCCTCGACCCGCCCGCGCCGCACCCCCGTGGTGCCCCTCCCGTGCGCTTGGCGTCGCCTCGTCGCGTTGCTTCGAGCCGCCGCCAGCGCAAGCCGCTGAGTCAGATGGTTTCACTCACTCCGCGTCGCTCACGCTAGCCACTTCTGCGGGGATATATGTCCGGTTAAGACCTAGTTGCAGGAGTCGTAAAATCACTTCTGCCGGTCGTTCTGCCGGTCACGCCTGATTGGTATCTCGCTGCGTCACACCTCGACCACGACGCGCTCGGATGGCGTCGAGCCGGCCGTCGCGCCGGGGTTGACCGCGTCACGAATCGTGCGCAGCGCGTCGAGGAAGGTGGCGAGCTGGTCGGCCGGCAAGCGGCCGGTGAACCACTGCTCGATCAGCGCAAGGTGCTCGGGAAGGATCTCTTCGAGCTTGGTCAGGCCGCTCTGCGTGATCACGGCATACGAGCTGCGCCGGTCGGACGGGCAGGCGCGCCGCGTGATGTATCTGTCGCGCTCCATCCGGTCGACGACACGCGTGACACCGCTGGTCGACAGTGACGTCTGAGAGGCTAGGTCGGTCATCCGGAGCTGGTGGCCCGGAGAGCGGGCGAGGCGCATGAGGACCTCGAACTCGACCGGCGAGAGGCCGTGCTCACAAAGCTGCGCGGCAAACCGGGCGTTGAGCCCCGTGTGCACCTCGAAGAACAGCCCGGCGGCGGTCAGCCGCGGGTCGTCAAGGAGGTCATCGGACACGTGTACAGCCTAGCACCCCTTGACACGCGGAATATTGCCGTGCGTATAGTTGCTTAGGCAAAGGTAGAACCGTCAAGAATCTCCTGGAGGAGTATCCCATGACCGACACATCGCCAGTTACGCGGCAGTTCGAGGGCCTGACGATCCCCGCGCCTGGCACCTACGAGCTCGACCAGGCCCACAAGGTGGTCGGCTTCAGCGCTCGCCACATGATGGTGAGCAAGGTGCGCGGTGTGTTCGAAGAGGCGAGCGCCACGATCACCGTCGCCGAGGACCCGCTGCAGTCGTCCGTCGTGGCGACCATCCAGGCCGCCAGCATCACCACCGGTCAGAAGGACCGGGACAACCACCTGCGCAGCGGCGACTTCCTGGAGGCCGAGAAGTACCCGACCCTGGAGTTCCGCAGCACCGGGGTGAAGTCGCACAGCGGCAGCGAGTTCGTTCTCGCCGGTGACCTCACGATCAAGGACGTCACCCGCCCGGTCGAGCTGAAGGTCGAGTTCGAGGGCGTCGGCCGCAGCCCGTACGGCTTTGAGATCTTCGGCTTCAGCGCCAGCACCGAGATCGACCGCGAAGAGTTCGGCCTGACCTGGAACGTTGCCCTGGAGACCGGCGGCGTCATGGTCGGCAAGAAGATCAAGATCGAGCTTGAGGGCGAGGCCATCCGCCAGTAAGACGGCGGGCTGGAGCCATAGGCTTGTCCAGAATGTGCCTCGGTGGCCGGTTTCGCGGCTACCGAGGCATATTGCTTAGGTGGACTAAGCGCGCTCCCATGCTCACGACCGGTGATAAGTGCCTGTTTTGTCCCTAGCCCAGACGGCGATCGCGCTCCTAACGTGAAGGTCACCGCGCCGGTGGGGGCAACGAGGCTTTGCGACGGCGCCCGTATCGCCGTGCGCGCCGGGAGGGGCCATATGGGGAAGGACGTCTCGCAGGGTGCGTTCTCCCGGGAGGATCGCGCCCGGTACCGGCAGAAAGTGCGCCGGTGCCTGGACGTCTTCGCGCTGATGCTCGACGACTTCGGATTCGACGCCGAGCGTCCCACGACCGGCCTGGAGATCGAGCTAAATCTGGTCGACAGCGAAGCCGAGCCGGCGATGCGCAATGCGGAGATCCTGGCCAACCTGGCCGACCCGACGTTCCAGACCGAGCTCGGCCAGTTCAACCTCGAGCTGAACGCGCGGCCGCGCCTCATCGAAAACGAAGGCTTCGCCGACTACGAGGAAGACCTCCAGGCCAGCCTCGGCCGGGCGGAGCACCGCGCGGTGAAGGCGGACTCCACGATCATCCTGATCGGGATACTGCCCACGCTGACCCCTCGCCACCTGGTCCTCGACAACATCTCGACGAACGATCGGTACCGGGTGCTGAACGAGCAGATCGTGGCCGCCCGGGGCGAAGACATCGAGCTGGACATCCGGGGCGTCGAGCGGCTGCAGACGTACACCGACTCGATCGCGCCCGAAGCCGCGTGTACGAGTGTCCAGTTTCACCTCCAGGTCTCGCCGGAGAGCTTCGCCAACTACTGGAACGCCTCGCAGGCGATCTCAGCCATCCAGGTCGCTGTGGGGGCGAACTCCCCCTTCCTGTATGGCAAGCGGCTGTGGGCGGAGACCCGCATCGCGCTTTTCGAACAGGCCACCGACACCCGTCCGGACGAGCTGAAGGCCCAGGGGGTACGCCCGCGGGTGTGGTTCGGCGAGCGGTGGATCACGTCGATCTTCGACCTGTTCGAGGAAAACGTGCGCTACTTCTCGCCACTGCTGCCGATCTGCGACGACGAGGACCCGGTCGAGGTGCTGCACGCCGGCGGCGTACCGCACCTCGGTGAGCTGCGCCTGCACAACGGCACGGTCTACCGGTGGAACCGCCCGGTGTACGACGTCATGAACGGCCGTCCCCACCTCCGCGTGGAAAACCGCGTGCTGCCGGCCGGTCCCACCGTCGTGGACATGCTCGCCAACGCGGCGTTCTACTTTGGACTGACGCGGGAGCTTGCCGAGGCGGACCGGCCGATCTGGTCGCAGCTCACGTTCAGCGCGGCCGAGGAAAACTTCCACGCCGCCGCCCGCCGCGGGATCGAGGCCACCGTCCACTGGCCACGCGTCGGCGAGATCCGGGTCACCGAGCTGGTGCTGGAGTCGTTGCTGCCCAAGGCATACGCGGGGCTCGACCGGTTCGGCGTCAGGCCGGCGATCCGTGACCGGCTGCTCGGCATCATCGAGCAGCGCTGCCTGCTGCAGCGCAACGGCGCCGTGTGGCAGACCGAAGCGGTGGCCGCCGCCCAGCGTCGCCGCGACCTCGACCGCAGCGACGCGCTGCACGACATGCTCCAGCGATACGGGCGGTTCCAGCGCACCAACGAGCCGGTACACACCTGGCCCGTCGAGTAGGGAGCAAATGACCGGGGCGCCCCGCCGCCCGCGGAGCGCCCCGATCTGGGGAGGGTTGTTCAGACGCCTGCGTGGGCTCCGGCGGTGGTGTTCTCCCCGCGCCGCACCAGCAGCGCCGCGAAGGCCGCGATCAACGCGATCGCCGCTCCCACGGTCAGCGCCGTCTGGAAGCCCGTCATGAACGCGAGGTGGCTGCCGGTTGTGATCGCGTCGGCCAGCGGCTGCGGCGCGCCCGGCGGTACCGGTGCGACGCCCTGCGCCACGTAGTCCTCGGCCGCCGCGAAGCCGGGCGCCATCTCGGCCGGCACCCCGGCGCCGGTCAGCTTCTCCAGCAGCACGTCGCCGACCCGGGTGGCCAGGATCGTGCCGAACACCGTCGTGCCGAGCACGCCGCCGAGCTGGGCGGCCGTCTGCTGGATCCCGCCGGCGAGTCCGGCCAGCTGCACCGGCGCGTTGCCGACGATGGCCTCGGTGCTGCCGACCAGCACGAAGCCGAAGCCGAAGCCGATCACGACGAACCACGGCCACATCGAGAGGTAGTCGGCCTGTACGGACATCCGGGAGAGCGCGAAGAGCGCGACCGCGGTCAGCAGCATCCCGCCCACGAGCGGCGGGCGCGGGCCGAACCGGGCGGTTAGCGCGCCCGCCACCGGCGACGCCACGATGAACGTCGCGGTCATCGGCAGCAGCCGGACGCCCGCGTCGACCGGGCTCATGCCGTGTACCTGCTGCAGGTACAGGGTCAGGAAGAAGAAGGCGCCGAAGAGGGCGAAGAAGCCGAGCATGGCCAGTACCGCGCCGGCCGAGAACGAGCGGTTGCGGAAGAGGCTCAGCTGCATCAGCGGGTGGCGTGCGGTGCGCTCGCGCACGATGAACGCCGTGCCGAGCACCGCGGCGCCGGCGAAGAAGCCGAGCGGCACGATGTCGCCGAATCCGTACTCCTGCGCCTTGATCAGGCCCCAGACCAAGCTGAACAGGGCCGCGGAGAGCAACCCGACGCCGGGCAGGTCGAACGACCCCGCGGCGTTCGGATCCCGCGACTGGCGCACCACCCACAGGCCGAGCAGGATCGCCACCGCGGCGACCGGGCCGTTGAGGAAGAAGACCCACTCCCAGCTCGCGTTTTCGACAAGCAGCCCGGCCACGATGGGGCCGCTGGCGATGGCCAGGCCGGAGGTGCCGGCCCAGATGCCGATCGCCATGTTGAGCTTCTCGGCGGGGAACGTGTTGCGGAGGATCGCGAGGCTGGCCGGCTGGAGGAGTGCGCCGGCGAAGCCCTGCACCACCCGCCAGAAGATCACCATCTCGATCGAGCCGGAGAGGCCGACCGCCACCGAGGCGACCGCGAAGCCGGCGACGCCCACGAGGAAGACGGTCTTGCGGCCGAACCGGTCGGCGAGGCGCCCGGCCACGATCAGCGAGACCGCGAGGGCGAGGAGGTAGCCGTTGGTGACCCACTGGAGCTGGGCGAAGTTGGCGCCGAGGTCACGCGCGATCGCCGGGTTGGCGATGGCCACGACCGTCGCGTCGAGACCCACGACCATCACGCCGAGGGCTACGGCCAGCAAGGTCAGCCAGGGGTGACCATGGCCGCGGCGGCTGGGCCGCCATAAGTCGGTGTTCGGCCCCGTGGGCCGGGTCAGGGTTGCCTGTGACATGACAGCGAATCTGTCAGCGCATGACAGATGTCGTCAACCGACTTACGTCTGATAGTGACTACTGTCATGCCGGGAATAAAGTCGGAGCTGGACACTGCCCGTATACTTTCCGCATGTCGCCGACTACGACCGTGGATGGCACGAGCCTGCGGGAGCGCAAGAAGCAGCGCACCCGCGAGGCTCTCATTGACGCGGCCTTTGAGCTCTTCAACACCAAGGGCTTCGAGGCGACGACCGTCGACGAGATCGCCGATGCGGTCGAGGTGTCTTCGCGCACGTTCTTCCGCTACTTCGGGTCGAAGGAAGACGTCGCCACGTCGCTGCAGCTGCAGCAGTTTCTCGACGTCTACACGGCGCTTGAAGCCCGCCCCGCCGAGGAGCCGGTGCTCACGGCGTTGCGCCGGGCGTGCGTCGAGGTCCTCCGGACCTACGAGGATGGCGAGACCGACGCGACCCAGTTCGCGTGTGTGATGCAGCTCGTGCAGGACAGCCCGGCCGTGATGGCCCGGAGCCTGGAGATGTGCACCGAGCAGCTCGACGAGCTGTCCCGCCGGGTGGCCACCCGGATGGGCGTCGACCCGGTGCGCGACCCGCGGCCCAAGCTCGTGGCCTCGGTCGCCAGCGCGGCACTGCAGGTCGCCGTCCGTGCCTGGCGGGAGACCGAGCCCGACGAAAAGGTCTCCGACCTGGCCGACCGCGCGTTCGCGCTGCTGGAGGCCGGCATCAACTACCCGGCCGCGCGCTAGCCGCGGCGCCTGGGCTTCTTCTTCTCCGGCTCGGGCCAGAGCGGGGCGGCGACGGACGCCTGGCCACGAGCCGGCTCGCTCGCCGCCGGTTCGGTGTCCGGCGCTGAGTCGGACACGTAGGCACGGGCCGGCGCGTACGCGTCGTCTTCCAGGTCTGCCCCACCGCTGCCCGGCTGTGCCGGCACCGGCACGCGCTCAAGGTCGGTCTCCGGCTCGGCGTCCGGCTCCCGCGAGGGCTCGTCGGGCCACTGCAGCAGCGCCATCTCTTCTTTCTGGCGTGCTTCGCGGCGCTGGCTGATCGCCGTCACCAGGACGGATCCGGCGAGGCCGGCGATCACCGCGTACGGCGCGAGCAGGTGCGCGGAGAGCTGCTCCGCACGGATGCCGACAAGCGTCGGGGCGGCCAGGAAGTACGCCGCGGCGACGAGCAGTGGACCGACACCGCCGGACACCGCGGTGCCCACCCGGCCGTCGAGCCGCTTTGCCGCCGGCCACGCCGCGAGCGCGCCGATGACCAGCGCCGAGCCGAGGGTGAGGGCCGCGCCGGGCAGGTAGATGTTGCGGAACCAGAAGCGGTCGGCGTCCGAGGTGATCTGCCAGACGCCCAGCTGGGCGGAGGCGAGCCCGCGTCCGGTGGCGACCCCGTCGATCACGGCGATCACGGCCAGCAGCCACAGCCAGCTCGCCGTGGCGATGACGTTGGCCGCGACGGCTCGGGAGCCCACCGCCCACAGCGCCACGAGCAGGCCCACGATCACGCCGATCGCGGCGTACCCCGCGGCTATGGTCTGCGGCGTGAACGTGTCCGCCCGGGCGGCCTCGCGGGCCGGCACGGCGACGAGTGCCACCGTCGCCAGGGCGCCGACCGCAGCCGCCACTGTGAGCGCACCCCGGGCGAGCACGCTGGACAGGGTGTCCCGGCTGTCCACTATGGAGGCGCTCATGCGGTCGGCGCAGATCGCTCCGATGACCGTCGACGTCGCCGCGATCCAGGTCGCCCATGCCAGGCTGGCCACCCAGGTGGCCTCGTTGGCGCCATTGGGCGACGGCAGCCAAGCGATGATGCCGAGCCCATAGCCCAAACCGAGCTGTGCGGCGCTTGCGCCCACAGCGATGCCGATCGCGGTCGCGATCGATCCTCCCCAGCCTCGAACGGCCATGCCGGGCAGCGTAGCCGCCTTCCGCTATCGAGATCGTGCGGGGCGATGTGGCCACGGGCGAATCGCCCGATAAGTTGACCACCGGGAACGTACCTGCCGGAGAGGACGACGTGATGGCCGACGACCGCGATCCGGACGGCCCCGCGCCCGACTCCGCTGACGGGCCGGGTCCCAGCTCCATCCCCAGGGACGAGCCGGACCAGACCCGGGAGTTCGACCCGTTCGCGGACGACGACGCCGAGGAACAAGCCGCGGGTGGCGAGGCCGACACGGATCCCGACCGGACCGCGCAGCTCCCGGCCGCGCAGGGCGAGACCCGACAGATGCCGGCCGCCGGTGACGAGACCCGGCAGCTGCCCGCGGCCGACGAGACAGCGCAGGTACCCACCCAGCCGCCTGCCTGGTCCGGACGCGCCGGCGTGCCTCCGCGGGATGCCACGGTCCGGCGTGGTCCGGCGCCGACCGAGTGGGCTCCGCCCGATGACGGCGGCCGGTGGTGGATGCCGATCGTGCTGGGCATCGTTGCGCTGCTGCTGCTCGGCGGCCTGATCGCGGGCATCTGGCTGATCTACAACGCCAACAAGGTGGAGCCGACAACCACGCCGACGCCCTCAGCGACCCCAGCACGGACATCCGCGGCGCCCACCTCGGCCGCGCCGGAGACGAGCTCGGCGCCTCCGCCCACGACCGCGCCCGCCGACGTGGCGGTGCCGCGCCTGGTCGGGCTGACCGACGAGCAGGCGCGGGACGAGCTCGACCGGCTGGGCCTGAGCTACCGGCTCGTGTACCGGCCCGCGGAGCAGGCGCCGAACACCGTGATCGAGACCGACCCGGCGGAGGGGGAGTCCGTGCCGTCAGGCACCGAGGTCACGCTGGTGATCGCCAGCCCGCTCACGCCCGGCGAGCCGACCCTGCCGGAGCCGACCCTGGAGCCGACTCCGACCGCCTGACCAGCTGCGCCGTTGTGCGACGCTCACCAGCGGCGCCGTCGCAGGCCGACCATCGTGAGGCCGATCGCGGCGAGCACGAGGCCGACCAGGCCGGAGTAGACAAGCGTCTCCCGGTACTCGGCGGCGGGCGCCGGGTTCACCGGCTGAGCCCGCAGTGGCGCCGCCGCCCCGCCCGTGAGGCTCGGCTCGGGTGTCGGCGTCGGTTCGTCGACCGTCTCGCCAAGCCCCAGATCCTCGTCGTCCGGGCCGGCGGCGACCGGGTCGCGCGGCCACGGCTCCGTGGTGGTCGGCGCCGGCAACGCCCCGGTCCGCGGGTCATCCAGGCCGTCCGGCTGACCCTGCCCGGGTGTCTCCACGGGTGTACCCGGCGCGCCGCTCGTGCCCGGCGGTGTCTCCGAGGTCGGCGGCGGTACCGGCGTCTCGGGCTCCTCGTCAGGAGTCGTCGGGTCGGGCGGCGGGTCCGTTGTGGACGGTGCGTCGGTCGGGGTACCCGGAGGCGGGTCGGTCGGGTCGCCAGGAGTTGGTGTCCAGCCGGTCGACGGTGTCGGCTCGGTCGTCGGGGTGGTCGGCTGCTCCCAGCCGAATCCGCCGGCCGTTCGGGCCGGAAGTGGGGCAGCGCCCCAGGGCGTTGGGCTTCAGGGTCGAACCGCTCGCCGGCCGCCTGTCCCGGATCGGGCCATGACGGATCGGTCCAATGGTTGTAGCGATGCCAGTCGTCCGGCGGACCACCGGCGGAACCACCGGTCGGGGAAAGCGGCGATGCGCTCGCCGCCGGCACGACCCCACCCTCGCCGTCGCGCTCGCTGCCCGCGCCGGCGGCGGATCCACCCGTGGGACCGCCCGGCGCACTCGCCGGTCCACCATCCGCGAGCCGTGCGGAATCGCTGGCCGGCTCGCGCCCGTCAGACGCGGCGCCGACCGGCTGGCCGCCGGACATGGCGATGGCGAGGCTCGTCAGCATGGCGCCGAGGAGCAGTAGGCGCAGGCTGAGCCCACGGGTCGAGTAGGGATGCCGAGGTGCGCGTGATGGCGCGGTCGGCTGTCTGGTCATGCCGTCCCCAGGTTCGGGGTCCGGGTCACGGATGGGGTCGGTGGGTGCTCTTGATTTTAGGCGAGCGCACGGATGACCGGCCGGCGAACGATCAACACTTGGCCGTGTGCGGGCAAAGCCTGGAGCTGGGCGCAACCAGTGCGCCCAGCTCGAGAAGGGCCGGTCAGCGCGAGCGGGTGGGCACCCCAGCAGGTCGGGGGCCGGGTGCCGCGCGTTGCGCTGGCGGATGTCGGGTGCGGATCCGACCGTGCGGAGGCCGCTGATCTTTACGAAGATCGACCTGCGCTCGACGGCCTCGCCGCCACCGTTGAGCTCGTAGCCATCGAGCCAGACCCAGCCGTCATAGGTCGGCCAGTCGTGGACCCGGATCACCCGGAAGAGCATCGGGTCGGCGAACTGGACGCTCGCCTCGCGGGTCACGTGTAGGACGTCACCGGACCGGGGTAACACATCGACTCCTGTCCAAAACTACCGATTTCAGCCAAAGTTTGCCGGACTTATGCGCTTCGCGGCTCACCTCGGGGGTCACCCGCTGGGTGTCCGTCTCCACCGATGCCGGACTATGCCTCTGGCTGCGGCGGGACCGCGACCTGTCCGGCTGGCTGGAGACGGTGAGTGACCCGAGCCATACCGACAGGGTGCACCATGAACATGATCAATGCAAGTTGCAACTTCGGCCCGATCCGGTCCGGTCATCCGGGGGCGGATCGTGGCTTGATGTCCCGCTCGGAAACGCGCAAACTGAACGCGGTGACCGGCCGATGTGCCGGTGCCTTTGCGTGTCAGCGTGAGCGAACGATATGCCCCGCGTAACCGCGGACCGGTTCGCCGCGATGTCGCAGCTCCGTCATAGCATGCGTCCGCCGTGACGGGTACCCGTGACGCCGATTCGCGACAGACTCGCTAGACCTTGGGGACGCAACTTGCGGAGGTGACCCCGTGACGGAGCGTCGGAGTCCGACAATTCGCCGCCGCCGGCTAGGAGCCGAGCTGCGGCGCCGTCGTGAAGCCGCGGGGGTGACGATCGAAGGAGTGGCCGAGCGTTTGGAATGTTCGGCATCCAAGGTCTCGCGAATCGAAACCGGCCACACCACGGCCACTCCCCGTGACGTCCGCGACATGCTCGAGATCTACGGGGTCCGCGGCGACGAGTGCGAAGAGCTCGTGCAGATCGCCCGCGAGGCCCGGCAGAAGGGCTGGTGGCATGCGTACAGCACGGTGCTTACCGGCGCCTATGTTGGCCTTGAGCAGGCAGCGGAATCGGTTCGAGCATACGAACAGCAGGTGATGCCCGGGTTACTACAGACCGAGGAATATGCCAAGGCAATGATCCGTGCCGCACGGCCGGATATCACGACTGACGAGGTCGAGCGGCGGGTACGTGTCCGGCTCAACCGTCAGTCGTTACTGACACAGGACGATCCCATCGACCTGTGGGTGGTCCTCGACGAAGCGGTGCTCAGCCGCCCCATCGGCGGCGACGCCGTGATGTGTGCTCAGCTGGAGCGACTCGTAGAGGCCGCAGAGTTACCCAATGTGACACTGCAGGTATTGCCCTTCGAGGTCGGCGCACATGCCGGCATGGACGGTACCTTCACGATCCTCAGCTTCTCCGAGCCCAGCGACCCGGGGGTGGTTTTCGCCGAAAATGCCACCGGAGGTCTGTTCTTGGAGAAGAGTGAGGAGTTGCGGAAGTACATGTTCATTTTCGATCACATCCGCGCCGCGGCCCTCCGGCCGGAGGAGTCCGTGGCTCTCATCCGTAAGTTGACTAAGGAGCCGTTGTGGAAGTCGAGACAAAGGGGTTCCGGCTGGACCTGAGCCGCGCCGTGTGGCAGAAGAGCACGCGGAGCGGGCCCAGCTGCGACAACTGTGTCGAAGTGGCTTTTGTCGACCAGGCGATCGCTGTACGGGACTCGAAGAACCCGACCGGTCCGGTGCTGATCTTCACTGCCGACGAGTGGGACGCATTCGTGGGTGGCGCCAAGGACGGCGAGTTCGACCTCGGCTGACGGCATTTCGTTTCGCTCTTGTGGTCTGGCGGGAAGGCGTGGCCCTCTAGCCCACGGACGAAACAAATGACGCAGTCTGGAGCGCAGCCGTGTCGCCATGCAACGTGGCGGCGCGGCTGCGCGCACGCGCCCAATAGGCGCGCGTCTTTATACGTATGACGTTATCCGTACCGTGAGTGAGTATACGGTAGCTCGCGCGCAGTAGCCAGAGTCGCGAGCCTATAAACCTCGTTGTACCGGTCATGACGATTGGACCTGACGAGCGGGCGAATGGCCCGGTGAGCACGCAGGAGCGGTTTCCCCCGGAACCGGCGGACCGGTACGCGACGCCTCCGGTCGGGTACCGCACCGACGGACGGGACCCGCTGGGTGGGCGCGACGGCCTGTCCGGACGCGAGCCACACCCGGGCGAACGGCTGATGCACCCGGGCGAGCTGGGCCACCACTCCGGCGACCTGGAGCCCGAGCAGGACCTGCCGCATGGCCGCAACGGCGCCGGCGGTCTGGACCTCTCCGGCCTCACCGAGCCGGTCTTTTCGCCGACCACATGGCTGGACGGCCCGCCCGCCACGCTCGCCGACCACCCGCTGCTGCGCGGCCTGCTGCTCGAGCTGCCCCCGAAGGGCACCGTGCCGCCGCCCGGCTGGCTGGACCGCTGGTTCGAGGCCGCCCGATCCATCCTCGAACTGCTCTACGTGCAGCAGGGCAACCGCCCCCGGTAGCGGGGCGGGGGAGTACGCGCGTTACCTATCGCCGGTGATATAGAAAGTTCAACATCTGTCGCTGGCTGACATAACCAAATAATCTCTCCTCCGATCGGCAAACATCTCTGTCCGATCCGGCGCCACAAGCGCCTGGACGGCCGTGGAGCCGGTCAGAGGGAGGACGGGAGATGACACTCCCGCGTATGCGTCGCCGCCTGGCGACGCTCGGCATGGCCACCGTCGGTGTGACGGTGGCCGTCGCAATGGCGGCGCCGCCGGCGCTCGCACAGGAGCCGTCCGGCACGATCCGCAATGCCGGAGGCGACACCGCCGTCGCCGACAGCTACATCGTCGTGTTCAAGGACAGCTCCGTCACCCGGGCGGGCGTCGACAAGGCGGCCCGCGACCTCGCGGCCAAGCACGACGGGGCGGTCGCGCGTACGTACCGCGCCGCGCTGCGGGGCTTTGAGGTGAAGGCCACCGCGGCGCGCGCGGCGCGGATCGCCGCCGATCCGTCGGTGGCGTACGTCGAACAGAACCACACGGTCCACATCCAGGACACCCAGAACAACCCCCGAGCTGGGCCTGGACCGGATCGACCAGCGCAACCTGCCGCTCAGCAGCTCGTACACGTACCCGTCGACCGCGCCGACGGTGCACGCGTACATCATCGACACCGGCATCTGGTTCAGCCACAACGACTTCGGCGGCCGCGCGACCAGCGGCTTCGACGCGATCGACGGCGGTGCGGCGGATGACTGCCACGGCCACGGCACGCACGTGGCGGGCACGGTCGGCGGTACCTCCTACGGCGTGGCGAAAGCGGTCCAGCTCGTCGGCGTGCGCGTGCTCAACTGCCAGGGCAGCGGCACCAACGCGCAGGTCGTCGGCGGCATCGACTGGGTCACGGCCAACGCGATCAAGCCGGCCGTCGCCAACATGAGCCTCGGCGGCGGCGCCAACACGGCGATCGACAACGCGGTTCGCAACTCGATCAACTCGGGCGTCACGTACGCGATCGCGGCCGGCAACGGCAACTCGCTCGGCGTGCGGCAGAACGCCTGCAACTACTCGCCGGCCCGGCTGGCCGAGGCGATCACGGTGGGCGCCACCCAGAACAACGACGCCGCCGCCAGCTTCTCCAACTTCGGCACCTGTGTCGACATCCTCGCGCCGGGCGTGAGCATCACGTCGGCTTGGTACAACAGCAACACCGCGACGAACACGATCAGCGGTACCTCGATGGCCACCCCGCACGTCGCGGGCGCGGCTGCGCTGGTCCTCGCGGCCAACCCGACCTGGTCGAACACCCAGGTGCGCGACTACCTGGTCAACAACGCCACGCCCGACGTGGTCACGAACCCGGGCACCGGTACGCCGAACCGGCTGCTCTTCGTGGTCCAGAACGGAACGCCGCCGGCCAACGACTTCTCCGTGTCGGTCTCGCCGACGTCCGGTTCGGTCGCGGCGGGCAGCTCGGTCGCCACGACGGTCAACACGGCCACCACGGCCGGGTCGGCGCAATCCGTGAGCCTGTCGGCGAGCGGCCTGCCCGCAGGCGCGTCGGCGAGCTTCAGCCCGGCGTCCGTGACCTCCGGTGGCTCGTCGACCCTGACGATCTCCACGACCGCTTCGGTCACCAACGGGACGTACCCGATCACGGTCACCGGTACCGGCACGGCCGGCACGCGGACCGCGACCTACACCCTGACCGTCACCGGCGGGAGCACCGGCAGCTGCGCGGGCACCAACGGTACGGACGTGAACATCCCCGACCTGAGCACGGTCAACAGCACGATCACCATCGCGTGTGGCCGCAACGGCTCGGCCAGCTCGACGGTGGCGGTCAACATCGTCCACACCTACCGCGGTGACCTGGTCATCGACCTCGTGGCGCCGGACGGCACCGCGTACCGGTTGAAGAACAGCTCCAGTTCGGACAGTGCGGACAACGTCAACGCGACCTACACCGTGAACCTCTCGGGCGAGGCGGCGAACGGTACCTGGTCGTTGCGCGTACAAGATGTGGCGCTCTTCGACACCGGCTACATCAACACCTGGACGCTGACCGCTTAGGCAGCTCTCGGACCCGACCTGGGGAGGTCGGCGGAGCCCCAGCGCCGTCGCGGCGCTGGGGCTCCGTTCACATTTTCAGAGGGTACGGAGGTGGAAGCCGCCATCCACGTCGATGACCTGGCCGGTGCTGAAGGGCAGCAGGTCGGTCGCGATTGCCACCACGGCCTTGCCGACGTCCTCGGGCGGCCCCAGCGGCGGATCGGCGTGAGCCCGTGGTTGAAGATCAGGTCGTCGTACTTCTCCCGCACGACGCCGGTCATGTCCGTCTCGATCACGCCCGGCCGGATCTCGTACACGTTGATGCCGTGCTGGGCCAGCCGCGCCGCGTACAGCTGGGCCGTCATCGCGAGGCCGGCCTTGGTGACGCAGTAGTCGCCGCGGTTGACGCTCGCCGCGTACGCGCTCACCGACGAGATGATGACGATCTTGGGTTTGATGAGCGCGCCCGCCTCGACTTCCTCGACCATGTGGCGGGCCACGAGCTGGGTCAGGAAGTACGGCCCCTTGAGGTTGATCGCCACCAGCCGGTCGAACGACTCCTCGCTCGCCTCCAGGATGTCCGCCCGCACGTCCGGCGCCACGCCGGCGTTGTTGACCAGCAGGTCGATGTGGCCGAACGCGCCGATCGCCTCGTCGACCAGGCGCTGCCGGTCGGCCGCCTCGCCGATGTCGGCCTGCACCAGGTGTGCCTGCTGCCCGGCGTCGTCGACCAGCGCGGCGACCTCCTTGGCGGCTGCGGCGTTGCGGGCGTAGTTGATCACCACGTCGTACCCGGATGAGGCGAGCGCGAGCACGACGCCGCGCCCGATGCCCCGCGACCCGCCGGTCACGACGGCGACCGGACTCACGCCGCGCTCCCGAAGAAGGTGTAGTACGGCTCGTCGCGCGCTATCCGCTGCACGTAGAGGGCCAGCTCGCGCGCGTGGTAGTCGCCCCACATGCTCGACTCGCCGTTGGGTACCGCCTGGCCGGCCGGCACGTGGTCCCACCCGTTCGGCCGGTGGTAGACGGAGTGGAGGATCAGGCCCTGGTGACGCGCGTCGGTGCTGAGGTACGGCTCACCGAAGAGCGTGTCGCACACCGTGAGCCCGGCCTGCCAGTAGCGCCGGCCCTCCTCGGCCCGCCCGCGCGCGGTCAGGTAGCGGCCGAGCCGCAGCAGGCCCTGCGCGCCGATCGCGGCCGCCGAGGAGTCCACCGGCTCGTGGGAGTTGTACGGGTCGGCCGGACGGTCGAGGTAGTCGCCGAGGTGCACGAGGCCGGGCGCGCCGGTGTCCCAGTACGGGATGCCGTCGGACGGTGTGTGCTCGAGGTAGAAGTCACAGGTGGCCATCGCCGCCTTGAGCATCGTGTCGGCGAGCCCTTCGGGCGCGTCCTTGACCGTGTCGAGCCACTCCAGCTGCTCCGGGAAGCCGAGCATCGCCCAAGCCAACCCGCGAGTCCAGGTGCTGAAGGGCGAGTAGCCCTGCTGGGTGCTCGGGCAGCGGTAGCTTCCGTCGTTGACGTTGAAGACCGACTCGTGTGCGGTGCGACCCCGGATGTCGTACGAGTCACGCCCCTCGCCGTAGAAGACGTTCCACCGGGCGGTGTTGGTGGCGTGCTCGGCCAGCCGGTCCAGCAGCGAGATCCGCTCGTCCCGCTCGCCCATCAGCACGTGGCCGAGCTGGTGGGAGACGGACAGCGCCCGGCAGGAGCGGATTGTGTCGACGAAGAGTGACTGCGGCCCGTTGAACGAGTAGATGTAGCCGGTGCCGTCCGAGGTGTCCCGCCACCGGGCCGCCTGCACCGCCCCGGTCAGCTTGAGCGCCAGCTCGTAGAAGTTGAGGTCGCCGTCGTCGACCCGGCCCTCGCGGGTGAGCCGCCACAGGTTTCCGTACGTGCTGACGTTGTTGAACCCGTGGTCGTGCACGCCGATGTGGCTGACGTGGCTCGCCATGACCTGGACGGTGAGCTCTCGACCGACCTCCAGGAAGCGGCGCTCGCCGGTCGCGTCGAACTGGAGCAGCGCCGAGCCGTACTGGAAGCCCTGTGTCCACTCCGTCCAGCCGCGGGCCGTGTAGCGGCCCTCCACCGTGAACACCGGCGACGGCGAGCCCGGGGGACATGTCTTCTCTATGGAGTCGAGTTTTTCCGCCGAGGCGTCCCAGAGGCGCTCGATCTTGGGCAACAGTCCGTCGGGCTGGAGCCCGTCGTCGATCCTCATCATGCGCCCAGCATAGGAAAGCGCATTCCTGCAGGGAAGACGCGCGGGCGACGGATGGCGCTCGGGATTGTGACCAGATGGTGATGTGGACCAAAAGAGCGAGGCCCCGCCCTTTCGGGCGGGCCTCAGCCCTGCGGTGGGGAAGGGGGAGTTGAACCCCCACGCCCTTTCGGGCACACGGACCTGAACCGTGCGCGTCTGCCATTCCGCCACTTCCCCCGGACCCAGGAGTAACCCCTGGACACGATGCGGCCACATATTACGCTGTGCGTGGCTGTCCCAACGAGTGGGTTTGCACCAACGTGCGGGTTACTGCCCGTGGCGCGTGGGAAGAGTAGCACGGCAACACCGGCCACCCGAGACAGGCCGGCAGCAGGGCGGTACGTCGGTGCGCAACCTGCGCGTGCGACGGCCGGATACCATCATGTCCTCGGAACCCGAGGAGGAGCCGGTGAGCGTGCTGCAACGCTTCGAGAAGCGGTTGGAAGGCCTGGTCGAGGGGGCCTTCGCGAAGGTGTTCAAAGGGGTAGTCCACCCGGTGGAGATCCTCAACGCCATGCAGCGGGAGGCCGAGGCGCACAAAGCGATCCTGGCCGGTGGGCGCACCCTTGTGCCCAACCGCTACGTGATCGATCTTTCGCCCTACGACCACAGCCGGCTCGCGCCGTACGCGGCCGCGCTCGCCCAGGAGCTCGCGCAGTCTCAGGCGGAGTTCATCGGCGAGCAGGCGTGGACCGTCTACGGCGATGTGATCGTGGAGATCGAGCGGGGCGATGGGCTGGACACGGGCATGTTCCGGGTCACGGCCGAGGTCTACACCGGCGGCGAGGTGGCACCCGTCCAGCAGCCGGCGTATGACGCGCCGGCGCCTCCGGCCTACCCGCCGTACGAGCAGGCCCCCGGTGGCTACGGCCCGCCACCACAGCACGGCGGTGGTGGGCGCAACGTGCGCCTTGTCTCCGGCGACGGGCGCACCTATCCGCTGCAGATGGGTTCGACCGTCATCGGCCGGGGTGACCAGGCCAACCTGCGCCTTCCCGACGTCGGCATCTCCCGCCGCCACGCCCGCCTCGACTTCGACGGCGCCCAGGTGGTGCTCACCGATCTGGGATCCACCAACGGGACCATGGTCAACGGCCAGCGCGTCTCCGCGGTCGCGCTCAACCCCGGCGACATGATCCAGCTCGGAACGACCACCCTCACGTTCCGAGTGGATGGCTAAGGACGTTGCCTGAGTTCGTCCTCACCGTTGCCCGGTTCGGCTTCCTCATCCTGCTGTGGATCTTCGTGTTCACAGTGGTGGGAGTCATCCGCCGGGACCTGTTCGCCGGGGCCAGGAGCAGTCGCCTCGTCGCCGCGCCGCGGGGGGTTGGCGCGTCGACGGGGCACTCCCGCCCGGCAAAGGTGAAGCGGGGCCGCGCGGCACATCAGCTGGTGGTCACCGCCGGCCAGCTGGCCGGCACCCGCATCACTCTCGGTGAGGCTCAGATCACCATCGGTCGGGCGGAAGACTCCACTCTGGTGATCACCGATGACTACGCGTCCGCACGACACGCCCGGCTCGTCCCCCGCGCCGGACAGTGGTTCATAGAAGACCTCGGCTCGACCAACGGCACCTACCTGGATCGCGCTAAGGTCACTGGACCAACCCCCGTACCCCTCGGCGTGCCGATCCGCATCGGCCGCACTTCTCTTGAGTTACGGCCATGACTCTCACCTTGCGTTATGCGGCCCACAGTGACCGCGGCCTGATCCGAGACGGAAACCAAGACTCCGTCTACGCTGGCCCGCGCCTGCTCGCCGTCGCCGATGGCATGGGCGGCATGGCCGCCGGTGACGTCGCCAGCAACATCGTCATTGCCGCGATGGCTCCCCTCGACGAGGACGTGCCAGGCGATGCCCTGGTCGACGCCCTCCGCGGCGCAGTCGACACGGCCAACCAGCAGCTCCGCGACACCGTTGACGCCAACCCCCACCTGGAGGGCATGGGCACCACGCTCACTGCCGTGCTCTTCTCCGGTAGCAAAATCGGGATGGTCCACATCGGTGACTCCCGGGCGTACATGCTTCGTGACGGCGAGTTCAACCAGATCACAAAGGACGACACGTACGTCCAGATGCTGGTGGACGAAGGCCGGATCAGCGCCGAGGAGGCGAGCAGCCACCCACAGCGCTCGCTGCTCACCAGGGCGCTCGACGGTCGCGACATCGACCCGGAGTACTCGGTCCGCCAGGTGCTCACCGGCGACCGCTACCTGATCTGCAGCGACGGCCTGTCCGGTGTCGTGAGCGCGGAGACCATCGCCGAGACGATGACCGAGTTCACCGACCCGCAGCAGTGCGTCGAGCGGCTCGTCCAGCTCGCGCTGCGCGGCGGTGGCCCGGACAACATCACCGTCGTCGTCGCCGACGCCACCGACCAGGACATCCTGGAAGCTGCCCCGATCGTCGGCGGTGCGGCCGCCCGCGACCGCGGCATGGCGACGGCGGTGCACGAGTCGACGCCGGCCGCGCGCGCCTCGGCCCTCCAGGCTGCGGTGCCCCGTGCGGCTGCGCCCGACCCGGGCAACGGCGCCAACGGCGGTCACCACCACGACGAGCCCGAGCGTCCGCGCCGGCACCCGGTGCGCACCGCCGTGCTGCTCGCCGCGCTGCTCGCCATCCTGGGCGGCGGCCTGTGGGTGGGCTGGAGCTACACCCAGCGGCAGTACTACGTGGGTGCCACCGACGAGGGCCAGCTCGCTGTCTTCCGCGGCGTTCCGGGGCAGATCGCCGGGCTCAGCCTGTCCAGCGTGCACGAGACCAGCGGCACGCGGCTGGACGACCTCACCGTGGTCGCCCAGGACCGGGTCAAGCAGGGCATCCAGGCCGACGACGAGCCCGACGCCCAGCGCCGGCTCGCCGAGCTGACGTCGGACACCCCGACGAACCCCAACCTCAAGCCGACCTGCCCGCCGACCACGACGCCGTCGGCCACTCCGAGCCCGTCGCCGAGCTCGCCGCAGGCCAGCACCACCGCGACCACCGGTGCCCCGCGCACAACGCCGCCCGCAAACACCGCTTCACCCGCCGGTTCGGGACCGGCCACCACGCCTGACGCCCCGCCCGCCTACTCGGACCCGCCGGTCGATCCGACCGGGTGCCGTGCGGCGGACTGACCCGTCGCCCGATACAGGAACTGCAGGGATTAAGTCGTGACCGCCCCAGCCGTGCCGGCACCCACGCCCGCCACCACGGGCGAGATGCCCCGTGTCCGCGAGTCGAGCGGCCGGCGCAATGCGGAGCTGGCACTGCTGCTGTTCGTCATGCTGCTCGTCCTGGCGTACGCGGCGACGGTCGAGGCCACCGCGCTGGACACGATCACGAGCGATTTCTGGGTGCCGGTCGCGCTGGTGGCCGGCGTGTTCCTCGGCCTGCACGTGGTGATCCGCTTCCTCGCGCCGTACGCGGACCCGGCGATCGTCCCGGCGGTGGCCCTGCTCAACGGGCTGGGAGTGGCGTTCCTGCGGCGCATCGACCTCGCGTTCGCCGACGCCAACGAGCGGGCCGACCTGCCGATCTTCTCGGGTGTCGGCGGGCGGCAGCTCGCCTGGACGCTCATCGCGGTGGTGCTCGCCGCCGGCCTGCTGATCATCGTCCGCGACCACCGGGCCGTCTCGCGGTACGCGTACACGCTGGGCCTGGTCGGCATCGTGCTGGTGATGATCCCGGCGGTGCTGCCCGGCAAGTTCTCCGAGATCAACGGCGCCAAGCTGTGGATCAAGTTCGGTGGCTTCCAGATCCAGCCCGGTGAGTTCGCCAAGCTCGCGCTGGTCTCCTTCTTCGCGTACTACCTGGTCCGCAAGCGCGAGGTGCTGTCGCTGGCCAGCCGCCGCTTCCTCGGCATCGACTTCCCGCGCGGCCGCGACCTCGGGCCGGTCGTCGCGGTGTGGCTGCTCAGCCTCCTGGTCCTCGTGTTCGAGAAGGACCTCGGCACCGCGCTGCTCTACTTCGGCATGTTCGTCGTCATCCTCTATGTGGCGACCGAGCGGGTCAGCTGGCTGATCATCGGTCTGCTGCTCTTCTTCGGCGGTGCCTTTCTGGCGTACACGCTGGGTGCGAGCGTTGGCGGCCCGTTCGCCAACTTCTACCAGCGGGCCGAGATCTGGCTGGACCCCTTCGCCGACCCGTACGCGGACGGTTTCCAGATGGTCCAGTCGCTGCTCGGCCTCGGCACCGGCGGGCTCTTCGGTGCCGGCCCGGGTGGCGGCCAGCCCAACAAGATCCCGCTGGTCGTGAGCGACTTCGTCTTCGCCGGGCTGGGTGAGGAGATCGGCCTCTTCGGCCTTTCCGCCCTCCTCGTCGTGTACCTGCTGATCGTCGAGCGGGGCCTGCGTGCCGGCCTGGCCGTGCGCGACTCGTTCGGCAAGCTGGTGGCCGGCGGCCTCGCGTTCACGCTGGGCCTGCAGGTCTTCGTGATCGTCGGTGGCGTCACCGGGCTGATCCCGCTCACTGGCCAGACCACGCCGTTCCTCTCCGCCGGCGGATCTTCGTTGATGGCCAACTGGTTGATCATCGCGATGCTGCTGCGGATTTCGGACGCCGCCGGGCGACCGGTCACCGGTGCCACGGGCGGTCGCGCAGGCGGTCCCGGCGGTGGTGGGCCTCCGGCCCAGCTGCACGGCGCCCCGACGGAGGTGATCAGGTCGTGAATGCCCCACTGCGCCGTGCAGGCGTGGTCGTGATGGTCCTCTTCGGCCTGCTCTTCGCCAACCTCAACTGGGTGCAGGCGTACAAGGCCGACGACTACCGCACGAGCCCGTATAACGCGCGCGTCCAGGTCGACGAGTACAACCGGCCGCGGGGCGTGATCGAGGTCGGGGGCAAGGCACTCGCCGAAAACAAGGCCACCGACGGTGAGCTCAAGTACCTGCGGACCTACCCGTTCAAGAGCCAGTTCGCGCACGTGATCGGGTACAAGCCGGTCAACCTCGGCGCGACCGGCATCGAGCAGGCCGAGGACGAGTTCCTGGCGGGCACCAGCGACCGGCTCTTCGCCGACCGGTTCCGCGACATGTTCACCGGGGAGGACACCGCCGGCGGAAACGTCGTGCTCACGCTGTCGCTGCGCGCCCAGGACGCCGCCATCAAGGGCCTGGCCAACAACGACGTGGGCTCCACCCGCGGTGCCGCGGTCGCGATCGACCCGAACACCGGCGCGATCCAGGCGCTGGTCTCGATGCCGAGCTTCGACCCCAACCCGCTGGCCAGCCACGACACCAAGGCGGCCCAGGCGGCGTACGACAAGCTGAACGCCGACAAGCAGGGGCCGCTCAAAAACCGGGCGCTCAGCGAGGTGCTGCCGCCGGGCTCGACGTTCAAGGTGATCGACTCTGCGGCCGCGCTCGAGTCGGGCTACCAGCTCAACACGCGAATCCCGGCCGGCCCTACCTACACGCCGCCGACCTCGGGCAGCCCGATCCGCAACTCCTCGTCCGGCATCTGCCCCGAGTCGCAGGTCACGCTCATCCAGGCGCTCACCGAGTCGTGCAACACCGGCTTCGCCCGCCTGGCGGTCGAGCTCGGCGCTAACAAGATCAAGGAAAAGGCGAAGGCGTTCGGCTTCGAGACCACCGACCTCAAGGTGGGCAACCTCGACGGTGGCGGGCTCACGGTCGCCGCCAGCCGCACCGGTGACATCCAAAACCCGGACGGCAGCGAAGACAAGGCCGCTCTCGCCCAGTCCGGCATCGGGCAAAACAACGTGCGGATGACGCCGCTCCAGGGCGCCATGATCGCGGCGACCATCGCCAACGGCGGCGAGCGGATGCGGCCGTACCTCGTGCAGCAGCTCCTCGGTCCGGACCGGCGCACGATCGGCACCGCGTCGCCCAAGAAGATCAACAATCCGATCACCGGCGACGTGGCGGCCGACCTGCAGCAGATGATGGTCAGCGTCGTCGAAAACGGCACCGGTCGCCGCGCCCAGATCGACGGGTTCACGGTCGGCGGCAAGACCGGAACGGCACAGGATGGGGATGATCCAAAGGACCACGGGTGGTTCATTGGGTTCGTGTTGAAGGACGGACAACCCATCTCGGCGGTATGCGTGCTGCTGGAGCGGGCCGGCGAGTCCGGCGGAAGCTCCGCCGCGGCGGAGATCGGCGGCCAGATCATGCAGGCTGTGATCCGCGACCGGGGGGCCGACTGATGCTCAGTCGCGGCGTCCTGCTGGGCGGTCGCTACCGTCTCGACGAGCGCATCGCCAGCGGTGGCATGGGCGACGTGTGGCGCGGCACCGACGAGGTGCTCGGGCGCACCGTCGCGGTAAAGATCCTGCTCCCAGCCCTGCTGGAGGAGCCCGGCTTCGCCGAGCGCTTCCGCGGCGAGGCCCGGACGATGGCGACCATCAACCATCCGGGCGTCGTGGACGTGTATGACTACGGCAGCGACCAGCAAATCGCTTTCCTGGTCATGGAGTACGTCGAGGGAGATGCCCTGTCGCGCACGCTGAGCCGGGTGGGTCGCCTCACCCCGGCCCGCACGATGGCGTTGGTCGCTCAGGCGGCGGACGCGCTTCAGGCCGCCCACGAAAAGGGCATCGTCCACCGTGACGTCAAGCCGGGCAACCTCCTCGTCCGTCCCAACGGCACGCTGGTGCTCACCGACTTCGGCATCGCCCGCTCCGCGATGGTGGGGCAGCTGACCGCGGCAGGCTCGGTGCTGGGCACGGCGTCGTACATCTCACCTGAGCAGGCGGCCGGCGGCACGGCCACCGCGGCGTCGGACATCTACGCGCTGGGCGTGGTGGCCTACCAGTGCCTCTCGGGTCACCGCCCGTTCGAAGGCGACAATCCACTCGAAATCGCCATGAAGCACGTGCGCGAGCAGGCCCGGCCGCTGCCCGGTGACATCCCGCCCGCGATCCGGCGCATCGTCGACCAGTCGATGGCCAAGGACCCGGCCGCCCGCTTCCAGACCGCTGCGATGCTCGGAGCGGTCGCCCGCCAGGCCGCGGCCACGCTCGGTGCCGCGCCAGCCAGCCGTCCCGCGTCGCAGCAGCCCAGCCGACCCTCCTCGCCGGCGCCCACCTCGTCCCCGGGCCAGGGCAGCACGCCCGTCCCACCGCGCACCACCCCGTCGTACCCGCCGGCGCCGGCCAGCCCGGTCGCCGCCCCGCCTGCCCCGGTGTCCCAGCAGCCCTACCGTCCGGCACACCCGGCGCCCAGCGGCTACCGCCCCGGCGCGGCATCGGTGCCACCCGGCCGCCCCCTCGCGCCGACAAACGGTCCGCCGACGCGGCCTGCCCAGCCGTACGGGTACCAGCCGGCACAGCCCGAAGACAGCTCGACCAACCGGCAGATCCTCATCGTGCTCGCGGTTGTGCTGGGAGTTTTGGTGCTGCTGTGCGCCGGTCTCATTTCTTACCTGGTGGGACAGCAGGGCAATCAGAACACCTCAAGCTCGGTTCCAACCGGGTTGCAGATGGGGGTGCGCCAGGACGCTCCGTTGGATCGCCCCGTACCGTCGGGTGGGGCAGGCCTAGAAACCCGCCCGGCTGACGCACAGACGAGCGAAGGACGACAGACGAGATGACTGCGCAGGCCCGCCTGCTCGGTGGCAGGTACCAGGTCGGCGAGCTGCTCGGCTATGGCGGCATGGCAGAGGTCCACCGCGGCCGCGACCTGAGGCTCGGCCGGGACGTCGCGATCAAGATGCTGCGCACGGACCTCGCTCGTGACCAGACCTTCCAGATGCGCTTCCGTCGCGAGGCGCAAAACGCGGCGTCGCTCAACCACCCCGCCATCGTCGCCGTCTACGACACGGGCGAGGAGATCGCGCCGACCGGCGAGACGCTGCCGTTCATCGTCATGGAGTTCGTCAACGGGCGCACGCTGAAGGAGGTGCTCGCCGCCGAGGGGCGGCTGATGCCCCGCCGTGCCCTGGAGATTTCCGCGGACATCTGTGCCGCGCTGGAGTTCAGCCACCGGCACGGCATCATCCACCGGGACATCAAGCCCGGAAACGTCATGCTGACCCAAAACGGTCAGGTCAAGGTCATGGACTTCGGTATCGCCCGGGCCCTGGCCAGCGGCGCCACCACGATGACGCAGACCAGCGCCGTGATCGGCACCGCGCAGTACCTGTCGCCCGAGCAGGCTCGGGGCGAGGCCGTCGACGCCCGCTCTGACGTGTACGCGGCCGGCTGCGTGATCTTCGAGCTGCTCTGCGGCCACCCGCCATTTGTCGGCGACAGCCCGGTGAGCGTGGCGTACCAGCACGTGCGGGAGGACCCGCGGGCGCCGAGCGAGATCAACCCCGAGGTCAACCCGGACATCGACGCGATCGTGCTCAAGGCGCTCGCGAAAAACCCGCTCAACCGCTACCAGAGCGCCCAGGAGATGCGGGCAGACCTGCTCCGCGCCGCCGCCGGCCGCCCGGTGATGGCGACGCCGGTGCTCCGCGATGCCGAGACCGTCGCGATGATGGGCCAGACTTCGGTCACCCGCCCCATCAACTCGACCGCCACCCGGCCGACCGCCCGGGTCGGTGACCCGCGCCGCCGCAAGGCGTCCGCCTGGGTGCTGGCCGCGCTCAGCACGCTCGGCGTGCTGGCCGTGGTCGCGCTGATCGCCGGCTTGATCCTCTCCAACCAGGGCAACGAGACGCCACAGACCACCGTGCCCAACGTGATCGGACTCTCCCCGGCAAACGCGCAGGCCGACCTGCGCAACGCCGGCCTGCGGCCGACCGTCGGGGAGGCCTACTTCGGCGACGACTGCGAAAAGGGCACGGTCGCCAAGCAGAGCAAGTCCGACGGCGAGCGGGTCGATCGGGACACCGAAGTCGTCATCAACGTCTGCCAGGGCCCGCAAGAGGTCGAGATCCCCGACCTGGTCGGCAGCAACCGCGCGGCGGCCGAGAAGCGGCTCACCGAGCTGGGGCTGCGGCCGGACATCCGGCTCGTCGACAGCGAGGCGCCGGAAAACCAGGTCACCGCGGTGCCCAACGCGGGCAAGCTGGTCGCCAAGGAAACCTCGGTGGTCGTCGAGGTCTCGCGCGGCAACATCGTGCCGATTCCGAACGTTGTGGGCGACGACGCCGACAGCGCGCAGGAGGAGCTGGAAGCAGCCGGATTCGTGGTGGAGCAGGTCGAGGGCGACCCGGCCGCCTCGGAAAACAAGGTCGGCACCGTGCAGCGGCAGAGCGAGACCGGCAAGGCGAAGAAGGGCACGAAGATCGAGCTCAGCGTCTTCGGGGAGCCGGAGGATGACGAGCCGACCACGCCGCCGCCCACGACCCCGGCACCGAGCACCTCGACGACGGCGCCCCCCGGCACCGGTGGCGGGACCGAGGGCTGACCGCCCGCTGAACACACAGGCCTGTGGATAACTCTGCGGCCTGTGGATAACTCCTAGGACGCGAAGGCGGCGCGGCGGCGTTCCTCGATCTCCGCGGCGAGCGCGGGCGCACGGTCGACCGCGCTCGGCAGGCCGCAGGTGGCCAGCCAGTTGGCCAGCATGACGTGGCCGCCCTCGGTGAGCACCGACTCGGGGTGAAACTGCACGCCCTCGATCGGGAGTTCGCGGTGGCGCATCGCCATGACCACGCCGGAATCCGTGCGACCGGTCACTTCGATCTCGTCCGGCAGCGTCGACTCGACCACGGCCAGGGAGTGGTAGCGCGTCGCCGTGAACGGGTCGGGCAGACCGGCAAGCACCCCCGCGCCCTTGTGGTGCACGTCCGAGGTCTTGCCGTGCAGCAGCTCGGGCGCACGGTTGACCGTCGCGCCGTACGCCGCGCCGAACGCCTGGTGGCCCAGGCACACGCCGAAGATGGGCAGCTTCCCGCCGTACTCCCGGATCACGTCCATGCAGATTCCGGCGCGCTCCGGTGTACCCGGCCCGGGGGAGAGCAGGATGCCCGCGGCGCCGGTGCGGCCGACGGCGGCCAGGTCGATCTCGTCGTTGCGCCGCACGTCGCAGTCGGCGCCGAGCTGGCCCAGGTACTGGACCAGGTTGAAAACGAACGAGTCGTAATTGTCGATCACGAGGACGCGCATGCCATCACCTTGGTGTCGCGGGCTCATTGGTGCTGTAAGGGATATCGTGCTCGTCTCCGCCCGAGGGCTCGTCCCCGACCCCCGGCGCATCCGGCTCGACGGGTCCGCCGGGCACGCCGGAGTCCTCGGTCACCTGCACGTCGTCGAAGGGGAGCAGGGGCTCGGCCCAGGGAAAGACGACGTACCAGAGGAGCGCACCGACGGCGGTGATGAGCACCAGAGAGGTGGCCAGCTTGGCCGGCCATTGGCGAAACGGCAGGTGCCGCCAGATCCACGCGTACACCCCGCGCCCCTAACCCAGCTCCGCGGGCTGGCCGGCAGATCGGGCCTGCTTGCGGGACAGTTCGCCGTGGACGATCAGGCGCTGGTAGTTGTCGAACTTCGGGTTGCAGGTGGTGAGCGTGACCATGGCCTGGGTCGGCCTGACGCCCGGACGGCCGGGCACCGGCGCCACGACCTCGACCTGCGTCGGCAGCACGATGCGGGTCTGTACGACCTTGTACACGTACCAGTCGGTCTTGGTCTCCACCACGATCGCGTCGCCGGGGTCGAGCTCGTCCAGCCGCCAGAAGGTGGCCCGGTTGCGGTGCCCGGCGACCGCGAAATTGCCGATCTTGCCGGGGTCGGCGCTGCTGGGGTAGTGGCCGGGCGCGTACCGGATGTCCTTCTGCGTCACGCCTTCCACGACCACCCACTGCTTGGCCAGCTTCGGGATGTACAGGCGGGCGATCGCGTTGCCGGCGAGCGGGTTGGGTGAGGCGCTCGGCGTGGGCCCGACGGTCGGGTCCGGCTGGTCCCACTCCTCGCTGAGCTGCTGGTCGAGCGTGTCCTGGTGGGAGCCGATGACCGCGGTGGTGCCCCACACCTCGTACGCGGCGAAGAGCAGCACCACCACGCCAAACGTGATCATGATTTCGCCGAGGCCGCGGACGCCGGTGCGGATGCGCGAGCCGATCGTCGGGCGGGTGAGCTCGGAGTACACGCTCTTGTAGCCCTCGTCGGTCTGCTCCGGCCGCAGCTTGACCACGCGCTCGCCTCGCCGCGGCTGGACCGGTGCGGGACGGTCCGCGGCGCTGTCAGCGGGCGAGTCGGGTCGGGGCGGCACCGGCGGGACGGCGCCGAGCAGGCCGGTCGCGTCCGACGGCACGGCCGGGATGATGGCCGTGGGCGTCTCGGTCCGGTCGAGCGGCACGCGGGCCGGGGGCGGCGGCAGGTCAGCCGGCGGCCGTCCGGCGACAGGGCCAGCGGGGGACCGGGGACGACCGGTGGGCCTGGCATCGGTGGGCCGGGCACGACCGGCGGACCGGTGGGCGTGGCAGGGCGTGGGCTGGGACGGGATGAAGGCGGCGAACGCCCGTCGTCGGGCACGCGCGGGATGATCGCGGTTGGGTCTTCCTCGCCGTCCCGAGCGCGGTGCCGGCTCACCGGCGGACTCTCACTTCGGCACCTCGACCTCGCTGAGAGCGCTGGAACCGTCGTATGCCGGCACGGTCACGCTCCCTTCCACGGTCTCCTGGTAGCCCAAGCCGAAGTGGTCGACGGCGTCGCGGAAGAGGCGCACACCATCTGAGGCGTCCAAGGCGCCGCGCAGCCGCGCCGGATCGCCGATCGCGGTGATCCTGAAGGGCGGGGAGTAGACCCTGCCGTGCAACAGGAGGGTGTTGCCCACGCAGCGTACCGCGCTGGTGGAGATCACCCGGACACCCATGATCGACATCGCCTCGGCTCCGCCGGCCCACAGCGCGTTGACCACCGCCTGAACGTCGCTCTGGTGCACGACGAGGTCGTCGTTGCTCGGGTTGCCCGGCCGCGTCTCGTTCAGCCGAGGCGCGTCGTCGAGCTCGACGGTGAGGCCAGGCCCCTTCAGCGCGGTGAAGCCCGCGCCCTGCAGGCTCGCGTCACCGCGGTTTCGCTGCTCGGCGATCGGGGTGTCAGAGCCGGCGAGTGCCTGTGTGGCCGCCTCGACCTCGGTGCGCAGTGCGGCCCGCCGCTCGTCGCTCTCCTCGACCCGCTCCCGCCGGTCTTCGATGAGCTGGGCGAGCTGTGGGCGGCGGTCCTCGCGCAGCGAGGTGCCGTTGGCAGTGGTGGCGCTGGTGGTGAAGAGCAGCCCGGCCGCGATCGCGATCAGTGGGACACCGATTGACCAGGGAGAACGCCGCCGACCAGCGGGGCGGGAGAAGAGTCCCGACGCGGCTGTGCGCAGCGCTTCGCGCCAAGAGGCGCCGCCGGAGGTGTACTCCACCCGTCTCAGCCCCCTCGTGCTTCCGCGCGCCGGCTTGACTACTCTAGCGGTAGGTGCGAGCCTCGCCCGGCTGACGGCCGGGTGCAGCGGCGCTAATCTATGTACCAAAGTGCTGACAGGAGTAAGCGTCGTGCCCAAGTCACAGGTCCGGAAGAAGAAGGTCTACACCCCGCCGACCGACGTTCGTCCGTCGGCAGCGCAGGCAGCCAAAAAGCCGAGCCCGATCTGGCTGCCGATCACCGCGGTGGGGCTCATCTTCGCCGGCATCGGATGGCTCGTCGTCTACTACTTGACCGAGACCGCCTACCCCGTCGAGTCCTGGGGCTACTGGAATCTCGCGGTCGGTTTCGGCTCGATGGTCGCCTCGCTGATCCTGCTGTCTCGCTGGCGGTGACCCGGCCTTCTGGCCAAACCTCTATGGTTGTGCCCTGGGCTGCGACTTTATTCACGTTACCGATCGGTAACTAAGACAGTACGCTGCTCTCGTGGCGACGGAGCCACGACCTTTCCACAGGGAGGGCGACGTACATGGGCAGCGTCCAGATCGTGACCTCAGTCGTCGCGGCCGTGATCACCGTGGTCGCGGTGGCGTTGGCCGTGCGGGCGGTGCGGCGGATGCTCGCGGTGATCCGTGCCGGTCAGCCCGATCCGACGCGATTCGGCGACAAGTCCACGCGGCTGAAGCGGATGCTCGCCGAGACCCTCGGCCACACGCGGATGCTCAAGTGGTCCGTGGTCGGTGCGGCGCACTGGTTCGTGATGGTCGCGTTCATCGTGCTGTCGCTGTTGGTCCTGGAAGCCTATTTCGAGGTGGTGGACCCGCACGCCGGCCTGCCGATCATCGGCGGTTGGGCGGTCTACGGCTTCGCCACCGAGCTGATCGGTGTCTTCGGGCTCGCCGGCATCCTCGTTCTGATCGGCATCCGGCTCGCCAACCGGCCCACTCGCCCGCAGGGGCGCTCGCGGTTCACCGGGTCGACGATGTGGCAGGGCTACTTCGTCGAGTGGGTGATCGTCGCGGTCCTGATCTGCGGGTTCCTGATCCGCGGGTTCAAGGCCGCCACCGGCCACATGGAGTGGCCGACCTGGGCAGCCCCGGTCTCGCACGCGCTCGGCGACGTGCTGCCCGCATCCGAGGCCGCCCTGTCCATCGTGGCCGCGATCAAGATCGTGGTGTCGATGACGTGGCTGATCACGATCGCCACCAACCTGACGATGGGTGTGGCCTGGCACCGGTTCGCCGCGTTCTTCAACATCTTCTTCAAGCGCGACCCGGGCCGGCCTGCGGGCTCTGGCCTCGGTGGGCTGAAGCCCATGACGTCAGGCGGCAAGCTCCTCGACTTCGAGGAGGCGGACCCCGAAAAGGACCAGTTCGGTATCGCCAGCGTGGAGCAGTTCACCTGGAAGGGCCTGCTGGACTTCACCACATGTACCGAGTGCGGCCGCTGCCAGTCGCAGTGCCCCGCCTGGAACACGGGCAAGCCGCTGTCCCCGAAGCTTCTCGTGCTCTCCCTGCGTGACCATGCCTACGCGAAGGCGCCGTACCTGCTCGCGGGCGACGATCACGCCAACGTCGACGCCCTGGCACTGGCGGAGGCACAGCGCCCCCTGATCGGCGGCGCCGAAGAGGGCGGCGTGATCGACCCCGACGTCTTGTGGTCCTGCACTACCTGCGGCGCCTGCGTCGAGCAGTGCCCGGTCGACATCGAGCATGTCGACCACATCGTGGATATGCGCCGCTACCAGGTCCTCATCGAGTCCTCGTTCCCCTCCGAGGCCGGCGTGATGCTGCGCAACCTGGAAAACAAGGGCAACCCGTGGGGCGCGCCGCCGAACACCCGCGAAGACTGGACCAAGGCCCTCGACTTCGAGATCAAGCGGGCCGACGGCGAGGTCGAGTTCGAGTACCTGTACTGGGTCGGTTGCGCGGCTGCCTTCGAAGACCGGGCAAAGAAGACCGCCCGTGCCGTCGCCACGCTGCTGCACGAGGCCGGCGTCGACTTCGCGATCCTCGGCGAGGGCGAGACGTGCACCGGTGACCCGGCCCGGCGGATCGGCAACGAGTTCGTCTTCCAGATGCTCGCCCAGCAAAACGTGGAGACGCTCACCGAGGCGAAGGTGACGAAGATCGTCGCCTCCTGCCCCACTGCTTCAACACGCTCGCCAACGAGTACCCGCAGCTCGGCCTCAAGAACGTGCAGGTGGTGCACCACACCCAGCTGCTGGCCGACCTGGTCGCGGGCGGCAAGTTGACGCCGGTCCAGCCGCTCGATGGCACGGTCACGTACCACGACCCGTGCTACCTCGGCCGCCACAACCGGGTCTTCACGCCACCCCGCGAGGTCCTGGCCAACGCCAGCGCCAGCGGAGTCACCGAGATGCCGCGAAACCAGGAGCGGTCCTTCTGCTGCGGCGCCGGCGGCGCCCGCATGTGGATGGAAGAGCGGATCGGCAAGCGCATCAACGTCGAGCGCGTCGAGGAGGCACTGGCCACCGGCGCCAGCACGATCGCGGTCGGCTGCCCCTTCTGCCACACCATGATCAACGACGGCGTTACCGGCAAGGGGCGAACGAGCAGGTGGAGGTCGTCGACGTGGCGACCGTGCTCCTCCGATCGGTCAAGGCCGACGCATAACCGGTCCGGCTGTCGGATTGGCGGCAAGGCAGCTGGCGTACCTCCGGTAGAAAGGCACGAGTGCGCGGCTGGGCCTTCGACTTCCTCTCCCAACCGTGGCCGGCGATCACGTTCCTGCTGCTGTCGGCTCTCGCCGTGGCGGTGCACCGGCCACTCGCGGAGCGGATGCGGTGGGCCACCTGGCCGAGCCTCGGCATGCTGCTCAGCGTCGCGATCGTGCTCACGCTCACGCTGCCACCCGCGCCGCACGTGCCGATCGGGGTCCCCGGCGTGGCCGACGTCGACAGGTGCGTGGGCTCGCTGTCCGACGCCGGGCAGCTGTGGCGGGCATTGATCTCGACCACCGAGCGGGGCGAACGGGTCGGCAACATCACGATGTTCGTACCCGCGACGTTCTTCGCCGTCCTCGCCATCCGGCGCCCGCTGCTCGTGGCGGCCGTGGGAGTGCTCATGTCCGGCGGGATCGAGCTCACCCAGTCCGTGATGCACCTGGGTCGGGAGTGCGTCGGGTACGACTGGGTCAACAACACCATCGGCGCGATCCTGGGCGTACTGCTCGGCGTGCTCGCCGCACGGGTGGCAACCCGTCAACCCGCTGGCGTGGGAGAATCACCGCCGAGGTGAATCGACCATCGACGGCCTTTTACTGACCATCCTGCCGCTGCTCGGCTTCGCCGCGCTGACGGCGGGCAACGCCTTCTTTGTCGCGGCCGAGTTCGCGCTCGTGACGGTCGACCGCGCCGAGATCGCACAGCGCGCGGAGGCCGGCGACCGCCGTGCCACAACCGTGCAGAAGGCGCTGCACGAGCTGTCTTTCCAGCTCTCCGGCGCGCAGTTGGGCATCACGATCACCGCGCTACTGACCGGTTACCTCGCCGAGCCGGCACTCGCCAAGATCTTCGCTCCGGCCATCCGCCCGCTCGCCGGCGACTCCACCGACTCGGTCACCCCGATCCTCGCCCTGGTGCTGGCGACGCTGCTGTCGATGCTCTTCGGCGAGCTCGTACCCAAAAACGCCGCCCTCGCCCGCCCGATGCCGGCCGCCCTCTCGACGGCCGCGCCGATGCGTGGCTTCTCGATGGTCTTCGGGTGGCTCATCCGGGGCCTCAACAACTCGGCAAACTGGCTGGTCCGCCGCCTCGGCGTCGAGCCCCAGGAGGAGCTGGCCAGCGCCCGTTCACCGGAGGAGCTGGGGTTGCTGGCCGCCATCTCGGCGCGCGCCGGCGCGCTGCCCACCGAGACCGCGCGGCTGCTTCAGCGCACGATCCGGTTCGGCGAAAAGCGGGCCGCCGAAGCGATGACCCCCGCGTCGACGTGGTCGCCCTGAAGGCCACCGCCACGGTGGCCGAGCTGATCACGGCCGCGCAGGAGACCGGACGCACCCGATTCCCCGTGTACGAGGACACGCTCGACCTGGTCACCGGCGTGGTGGGCGTCCCGGACGCGCTCGGTGTACCCCGGCGAGAAGGTCGACAACGACGGTGGCCGCGGTGGCCCGCGAGCCGGTCTACGTCCCGGAGAGCCTGGATCTCGACGGCGTGCTGGAGGCGCTCCGCGCCGCCGACGCCGACCTGGCGATCGTGGTCGACGAGTACGGCGGGACCGACGGCGTCGTCACCGTCGAAGACCTGGTCGAGGAGCTGGTCGGGGAGATCGCCGACGAGTTCGACCCGGACGCGGTCGAAGACGCCGGCCCGGTGGAGCTGACCGTGCCGGGCGGCGAGCGCACCTTCCAGGTGGACGGGCTGCTGCGCGGCGACGAGGTGGCCGAGCAGATCGGCTTCCGGCTGCCCGACGGGCCGTACGAGACGCTCGCCGGCTTCCTCATGGCGCGGCTGGGACACATCCCGGTGGCGGGCGAGTCGGTGGAGGAAAAGGGCTGGGAGTTTACGGTCGTGGAGGTGGATCGGCACCGCATCGAGCAGGTACGCGTGGTCGCGCCGGAGGTGGCGCACTATGACTAAGGTCCTGATCACGGTCGTGCTGCTGCTGGGCAACGCGTTCTTCGTGGGTAGCGAGTTCGCGCTGATCGCCTCCCGCCGCACGGTCATCGAGCCACTCGCGGAGACCTCCCGGCGGGCCCGGTGGGCGCTCTCCGCGATGAACCAGATCCCCCTCATGATCGCCGGTGCCCAGCTGGGCATCACCGTCTGCGCCCTACTGCTCGGCGCGATCTCCGAACCGGCGCTGGCCCACCTGCTGGAGGGACCGTTCCACGCGCTCGGGGTGCCCGACCGCGCACTCCATCCGGTGGCGTTCGTGCTGGCGCTGGGCATCGTGGTCTTCCTGCACACGGTGATCGGCGAGATGGTCCCGAAGAACATCACGCTCGCCGGCCCGGAGCTCTCCGCGCTCTGGCTCGGGCCGGCGATGCTCGTCTTCTGCCTGGCCACCAAGCCGCTCCTGCTCGCGATGAAGTGGGCATCCCGCGCGGTGCTGCGGATCTGGCGGGTCGAGGCCACCGACGCGGTCAAGACCGTCTTCACCGCCGAGGAGTTGGCCGGCTTGGTGTCGCAGGCGCGTACCGAGGGCCTGCTCGACGCCGAGGAACACGCCCGCATCACCGGCGCCCTCGCCCTCGGCCGCCGCACGGCAGCGGACGCGCTCCGCCCGTGGGCGCAGGTCACGACCGTCGCGGAGGACGTCTCGCCGGCCTCGCTGGAGGTACTCGCCACCCGCACCGGCCGCTCGCGCTTTCCGGTGGTGCACCGGGCGACGCGGCGCGTGCTCGGCTTCGTGCACGTCAAGGACGTGCTCGGCTACGAGGGCCCGCGCCGTACCGCCCCGGTGCCCGAGGAGATCGTGCGCTCGCTGGCCGTGGTCCCACCCGAGCGCACGCTGGCCGAGCTGCTGCTCTCCATGCGCCGCGAGCGGCGCCACATGGTGCTGGTCAGCGACGGGCGGGCGGCGCTCGGGGTGGTCACCCTGGACGACGTGCTCACCGCCGTCATGGGTCCTCGTGGTGCGCCGGGGCGCTGACTGCATCTTTGTCGCGGGGCGCGGTATAGGCGCGATCCGCGTGTGGCCTGAGTCGGCCTTGCCTCGGATCGTCCAGCAGAGCGTCAACCAGTCCGCGCACCGGTGCCGTCAAGCTCGCGTGATCGGTCTCCACTCAGCTGAGCGGTTGCGTCCCCAGTCTTGATCGCGTCACAGCCACGCATCATGATCTCGACGCGCAGGTCCTTGATCGAGGACAACACCGCGATCCCCGCGATCGTGCCGCTGGTGCGGGTTGGTCCACGTCCAGCAGTTGCTCTGCCCGTGCTTCCGCGCTCACTGACCTGACCAGCGACCAGGCGCCCCCACCCGTGTCAACCCATCGCCCTCAGGCCCTGCGCCGGCCAGCGTGACCATGGCTTCAGCCGCATTGCGACGGTCTGAGCACCCAATGTCGGGCGATTTTTCCTGCTCAGACCATCATCACGCGACAAGCACAGGCCGAACCGGACAAACCGTTCCCCTGCGGCCCAGCCCGCCGGGCCGGCCGACCCTGGTCCCGACCACCGCGCCCAACCCCGGCGCGGGTGAGGCTGGCGCCGCACGTGGGCGCATCGGTGCGCCCAGCTTGAGAACATCCGCCACACGACGCCCGCGCCTCCAGGAAAGGAGACCTCGCGACCCCGGCACGGCATGGAAGACGCGACCCCGGCCCAGCACGGCGATTGGGCTTGTCGCGCGGACCAGGCAGCGGAGGTCGGGGAACTCGGCGAGCGCCAAGCTCGCCGCCGACCTCCGCGTTGCCCGCGGGAGCATGCGGTCCGCAGCTGACACGGACCGGGGCAATAGCTAATAAACGCTCCTAGAGGAACGACAGGCGTACGTCCACGTCGGCCAGATCCACGAACATGATCCGGTGTCCAAATTGGATCTGGGCGTACCTCTTCTCGCCCCGGATGACCGTCCAGTCGCCGGGTGAGGAGCCGTCGAACGTGACCGCGCGGTAGTACTCGCTCGGCAGCAGGTTGCCCACGGCGTACCGCTGGCCGGCCGCCAAGGTGTACTGCAGCGGCGTGATCGCCTGATAGGGCACACCCGCCGGGTAGGCGGCCTGCTCCGGGTAGGCCCGCCCGTACACCGGGATCGTGGCCCTCCCCGCCTTTGGCGTCACGATCAGGCCGGTGGCCCACTTCGCCGCCGGCGCTGAGCGTGGGTTGTGGAACCACGCCTTCTGCCCCAGGTACCAGATCGCCGTCCAGTCGCCCTGGCGGTCGGCCACCGCGTACGTCTGGCCGGCCGACACCCGCGCGCCGTGGTCGGAGATTTGCATGGTCGCGTCCTCGCCGCCGGGGCGCAGGCCGACGTCCTTGACCAGCGGGGCCGAGGCGTCCGGCGCGGTCCGGAGGATGACGGCGGACGAGCCGCGCGGTGGGCACGGCACGGTGGCGCCGCCGGAGCAGCCCACGAACGCCGGCTTGTTCGCCGCGAAGTCGGGGTCGATCGTCACCAGCCCGCTGCCCGGCCACCCGGTCGTGTGGAAGGGCGCCTTGAGCAGGTCGAAGTAGTGCGACCAGTCCCAGTAGGGTCCCGGGTCCCAGTGCATGCCGCGGACCGTGGACGGCACGGTGCCGGGCACGTTGTCGTGGCCGATGATGTGGTTGCGGTCCAGCGGGATGCCCAGCCGCAGTGCGAGGTGCCGCACCAGCTTCGCCGACGTGCGGTACATCGCCTCCGTGTACCACGTGCCCTGCGCGGCGAAGCCCTCGTGTTCGAGGCCGATGGCCTTCGCGTTGACGTACCAGTTGCCGGCGTGCCACCCCACGTCCTTGGCCTTGAGGTGCTGCGCGATGTGGCCGTCGACGGAGCGGAGCGTGTAGTGCCAGCTGACGTACGTGGGGTCGAGCACCAGGTCAACCGACGGCTGGAAGTATCCCTCGGTGTCGTGGATGACGATGTACTCGATCTTCTGTTGTTGGGGTCTGTTGCCCTTGTCGTGGTTTCCGTAGTCGCCGCCGCCGAGGTCCTGGTAGGGCGCCGGGATCCACTCGCAGGAGATGTCCGTCGGGCACTCCAGGCCGTCCGGGCGGGCAAGTTTGCGCAGGCCGAGGCGGGACAGCCAGCTCCGCGCCGGCGCCACGTCGCGCGCGGCCAGCGTGACCTGCTGCCCGTCGTCGGTCACCCGCGCCACGCCGCTCCGCATCGTCGCGAAGACCTCGTCGGCGAAGGCCGCCGCGGCATCGGCACTGTCCGCGCCGCTGTAACTGGCCACCGCGCCATACCAGGCCGCGGGGTCGCTCGCGCTCCCCGCCGGTCCACCAATGCTTCTTTGGTACGAGGCCAGGAGTGCCGCCCCACCGGCGATGTTCGCCGCGGGGGTTGTGCGCAGGTCGGCCTCGGACGCACCCGTGATCGCCGCGGCACGGTCGAGCGTCTGCAGCGCTTGCGGCGCCGGGGCGGCCACGCCGCCGGAGTCGACGTTTCGGGCGGGGCGGGCGGCGTCGCCGCGCGGGTCCTCGCCGTCGTGGTCGTGGTGGTTGCCGGTGGGCAGCGACATCACGTACTCGGCGTCGGTGAGGTGCATCGGGCCGAAGCCGCCGCTGGTGCTGGGCGTGCCGGCGTTGGTGTCCCAGCGGGACTCCAGATAGGACACCGCGAGCAGCACGCTCTCCGGGACGCCGTGCTGTTCCGCGGCCGCTGCGTACTCCTGCTGTCTGGTGTCTTGCGTGGGGCTGGACGCGGGGACGGCGGCGGCCGGCATGAGGGTCGCCGCCCCGACCACCGCTGTCGTGAGGGCGATGCGCGTTGTCAGGTAGGGCATCAGAACCTCCGTTCGGGGATGGGGTCACCCTGGCTGTCGCCAGCCGTCTTCGTCAATAGATTCCGCCAGATGTAGCGCGCTCGTAAAAAAGCTTCACTCGGTCTCGCTCGCCGCTTTGTCCGCCTTGCCACGAAACTCCACAATCGAGCAATGTCACGCTTTATGCACACGACGCGCCGGTACACGCCTCGGAGTCACCGCGCTACTTCTTGTGTCCACTGTGAATTCCGCGCTAATTACCATTCACCGAGAACGTTTCGATACACGCGCCGCTACCGGCTCATATACGCACCGAGAGGGTTTTCCACAGCGCTTGCGCGGGTGATTGGGCCACTCCTACCCTTGGGGATCGTTGAGCCGGCGGTCGGCCTCCCAGCCTGGGAGACCACGGCTCAGCCCGCCGAGTCGAGAAAGAAACGAGCCGGGGACCCAAGCACTTCGGGGTGAATCCGCGAAAGCGGTAGGGCGCGCTCTCCCGCCCGAACCCGTCAGCTAACCCGGTAGGCGGCCAGGGAGAAGGAGTAACGGCTCCGGTGGCACGCTATGCCGCGCGTCGCACCGTAATCACCGCTCTTGTCGCTGTCGCGACCGTGCTCTCCACCGGCACCGTGGCACGCGCCCAGCCCACACCCGCCGAGATCGAGAAGCAGATCGACGCGGCCTGGGTCAAGCTGGAGCCGCTGGCGGAAAAGCACAACGCGACCCGGCTCGACCTCCAGGCGAAGCGCAAGAAGGCTGACGCGCTCGCCAAGAAGATCGCGCCGCTGCAGCTGCAGATCGACCTCGCCATGGCGAAGGTGGGAGAGTACGCAGCCGAGCAGTACAAGGGCGGCAACTTCTCGGCGCTCAACGCGATGTTGACGACAGGGTCGCCCTCGACCTTCACCAACCAGCTCGAGATGCTCGAAGTCTTCGCCCGCCGTTCGCAGAAGGACATTTCGGCGGTCGTCGACCTCCGCGCGCGGTACGTGGCGCAGAAGGAGCCGCTCGACCAGCTCGTCGGCCAGCTCACCGAAGAAGAGGCGCAGCTGGCGGCGAAGAAGAAGCAGATCGACGTCGAGATCGCCAAGCTCGAAAAGATGCGCCTGGACGCGTACGGGTCGGGTGGCGGCATCGGCGAGCTCCGGCCGGCTCCCTGCCCCGTGCAGTACGACGGCAGCGCCGGCACGAAGGCGGCCAAGTTTGCCTGCGCCCAGATCGGCAAGGGTTACGTCTTCGGCAACGAGGGCCCCAACACGTACGACTGCTCGGGCCTGACCATGAAGGCGTGGGCCGCCGCCGGCACAAGCCTGCCCCACAACGCGGCTCGCCAGCGCGGCCAGGTCCCGTCGGTCAGCCGGAGCAACCTCAAGGTCGGCGACCTCGTCTTCTACTACAGCGACCTGCACCACGTCGGCATCTACGTCGGTGGCGGCTACATCGTCGACGCGTCCAAACCAGGCGTGCCGATCCGGATGCGCACGATCAACGCCGCGCCCATCCACAGCTACGGCCGCCCCGGATAAAAGCGTTACCCACCCCCGTGGCCGCGCCTGCTGCGTGTTCCCCCGTCACGCACCCGCACCGGCCAGTAAAAGAGACGCCCTCCCATCCACCCGGGCTGGGAGGGCGTTCTCTTGTCCGTTCGTCCCAGCTCGTGGGTGTCGACTGCTGGGGCCTGTTCGTGATCGCCGGCGTTGGCTGGCTGCTTGGCCCCCGACGAGGCCGGTTGGGTCGTTGTCCGAGTTGGCAAACTGCAAGCTCCCGGGCGCCAATCGCGGCCTTCGCCACCCATGACGCGCTGGACGCTGAGCCCGAGCAGGCCGATGCCCTGCAACAGCAAGTTCGGGACGCACCGATCTTCACTAGGCCGGCCCGTGCAGGCTTGCTTCGCGCGGCGGTCGGCTGCTGCCTGAGGTCGGTGACTGCCAGGACCGGTTCCCCACCGCGGCTTCGCTGGCCAAAATGGCCCGCGGATCGTCGCGTGCCGCGGCGTCGGCTGCCGGACAGGAGGGTGTTGTGCGGGATCTTGTTCGTGCTGCGCACCGGTATTCAGTGGGCGTTCCTGCCCAGCAGCTTGGTTTCGGATCGGGGCCGGCCGGGGTGTGGCAACGCCTGCATGAGCTGTTGCTGGCCGAGTTGAACAGCGCCGGCAAGCTGACTGGTCGACCGTGCCGGAGCGGGCTCCAAGCACCATGTGTTCACCGAGGGCGCCGGTATATCGCTGGCCGCCGCCCTGACCGGCGGCAACCGCAATGACATCACTCAGCTGTTGCCGCTGATCGACGCGGGTGCCACCAGTATCCGGTCGTCGTGGTCGTCCGCGTCGTTGTCCCGCCCTGCTCTACGGCGACCGCGTCTATGACCACGACCATCACCGCACGGCCGTCCGCGGCCAGGGATCCGACCCGCCATCGCCCGGCGGGGCCAGCCTCACGGTTCCGGGGTTGGGCATCTAAAGGGCTCCACGTTTGGTCACGCTGACCGCGACGGGCCGGCTGGGCCAGGCCTGCCCGGAGCGGGCTGCACGCCGCCCCAACCGGTGGGCTGGCAGCGGGATCCGGAATCGAGTTGCTGGCAACACCGGCGCCGGGCTGCGAGATCGACGACAAGGGCCTGTGCGGCGTTGGCCACGCGCGGCGTGCGCCACCCTTGGGCAACTCGTGCGGTCTCCGGCTGCGCACCGCCGGCCGACCTGACCGCACTCTGGCGCCGGCGTGGCGATGACGATGTTGCGCCTGATTCGGCGTAGCACCGCGCTGGGCTACGTGGTGGTCGTGCTGATTGCACCGGGAGACCTGCGCGCCGCGGGCGCGTCGTGCCACCGGCGCGGGTGGGCTTGTCGCGCGGGCCCGGAAGCGGAGGCCGGGGAATTCGACGAGCGCCAGCTCGTCGCCGGCCGGAGCGGTGCCCGCGGGAGCATGCGGTCCGCAGCTGGCGCGGACGGGGGCAAACTTCGGGCTTTTATCGGCTCGTGGGCCAGGTGCGCCAGTTTTTCCAGGCGCGGCTCGGGGTGGGGCCGCGTTGGCCCTGGTAGCGGGAGCCGTAGACGGTCGAGCCGTAGGGGTGCTCGGCCGGCGAGGAGAGCCGGAAGATGCAGAGCTGGCCGATCTTCATGCCTGGCCAGAGCGTGATCGGCAGGTTGGCCACATTGGACAGCTCAAGTGTCACGTGGCCGCTGAAGCCTGGGTCGATGAAGCCGGCCGTCGAGTGCGTGAGCAGCCCCAGGCGGCCGAGGCTCGACTTGCCCTCCAGGCGGCCGGCGAGCTGCTCGCCTAGCGAGATGACCTCTAGCGTCGAGGCCAGCACGAACTCGCCCGGGTGCAGCACGAACGGCTCGCCGTCCGGCACCTCGAGCTGCGAGGTTAGTTCGTCCTGTTGCACGGAGGGGTCGATGTGCGTGTACAGGTGGTTGTTGAACACCCTGAAGAGCCGGTCGAGTCGCACGTCGATGCTCGACGGCTGGACCAGCGCGGGCTCGAACGGATCGAGCGCGAGGTTGCCCGCCTTGATCTCGGTGACGAGGTCACGGTCGGAGAGCAGCATCAACACACCATAGGGGACTACCTGTGTCGAACGTATGTTCGATAGAGTGTGTTCATGGCATCCTGGTCCGACTTCTCCGCCGACGAGCCCCGCCTCGCCGATGCGATCCGCGCCCTCATGCTGCAGTACGGTCCGGGTCTGGGCTACCTGGCGACTGTTCGCGCCGACGGTGGCCCGCGGGTGCACCCGGTCTCGCCGGTGATCACGGATGAGGGGCTGTTCTGCTTTGTGGTCGACTCGCCCAAGCGGCGCGACCTGCAGCGCGACGGGCGGTATGCGCTCCACTCGTTTCCGCCTGAGGACAGCGACGACGAGGCCTACCTCGCGGGCCGCGCCACCGTGGTCACCGACCGCGCCAAGGTCGCCCGCCTCGCCGGCCACCTGCGCGCGGCGCCGCAGGTCGACTGGGAGCTGTACGAATTTACGGTCGACGTCGCCATGCTCGCCCGACACGGTCGTAACGGCGCCACCCCGTTCGCGGTCGAGCCTCCTGGCCGCCCCGCCGTGCAGGTGTGGCTCGACCCCTCGGCCGCCGCGGAGCCCGCTAGGTCGCCCGAAAGGCGTCCCAGCCGCTCAGCATGCGAGCTGCCTGCCCCGGCGTGAATTCGATCATGCAGGCGTCCGTGCTGTAGTCCATGTAGTTGTGGATCGGGTCCTCACCCGGATCCGCCGTGCACGTGTCGCGACCTTCGGGGCAGCCACGCGCCTGCGATGCCTCCGCGGGCGTGTCGTCGACGAGGTCGCCTTCTTCGGTGCACCCGTTCTGGAAGGTGTGGAAGAGGTTGAGCCAGTGCCCGACCTCGTGCACCGCCGTGTCGCCCTCGTTGTAGGGAAGCGACGTCCCGCCCGGCAGCGACTCGCTGTGGATGACGACGCCGTCGCTGGGGTCGAGGGCCGGCTGGGGGTAGGTCGCCCAGCCGAGGAGGGCGTCGCTGAGGTCGCCGAGGTAGAGGTTGAGCGTCTCCATGCCACCGACGCGCAGCTGGGTCTTCATGGCAAGCTCGGCGGCGGATTCATAGACGATGGGGTACCAGCTGGCGTTGGTGACCCGGTCGATCCGCACCAGCTCGAAGGCGAACTGGGTCGCCGCCGCGTAGGCCTGGTTGAGCACGTCGATCTGCGCGGTGACCATGGCGTCGGGGATGTTGCCGCCTTCTCGTGAGGCGTCGCGAGCGACGACGTGTACGACAACGGGGACGGTGACGGTCGCCGTGGTCCGGGGCTGGCCGGCGAGGCCTCGGGCGGCGAGAGCTTGTTCGGTGAGGAGTTGAAGCTGCCTGACCTGCTCTGCCGTGAGGTGGTTGGGGTCGTGCTGGGCGCCGGCGCCTGGTCGTGCTCGTGCGGCGGGCTGCGTGGTGCCTGGCGTTGCGGCTGTGTCGACGCAGGCGGCGCTGGTGGCACCCGCTGGCGGCGGTGTGCCGACGGCCGCCATCGCGGCGACGACGGCGACGAGCGCCCGCCAAGCCCGCATCGCAAACCCTCCCCAGGTTGCCCAATCTGCTTGCAGCGGAGGCTACATCGCATTGATGTTCTTGAAAATAGTTACGTGCGGATTGGCACACCTTTGGGCGGCTTAGAGCCGCGCTGGTGAAGGTGCGTGCGTGACGAAGGCAGGACCAGGTACAGTGGTCTCCGCTTGCGGGTGTAGTTCAATGGCAGAACATCAGCTTCCCAAGCTGACAGTGCGAGTTCGATTCTCGTCACCCGCTCCAGTGATCCAGCCCTGGTCAGGACGCATGTCCCAACCAGGGCTTTCGATCTCTTTTGCGGCGCCTATCGGCCCGCGTGCCATTCACGTGCCATTAGCTCACCTTGGCGAGCATCCCGGCCGCTCCGTCGTCAGGGTCGCCGCGCCGCTTCCGCTCGCGCTTGGGCGCCTTCTTGCCCCGCCGCTGTTCTGCCTTGACGGCGTCGTTGACCGCCTCGGCGATCGCCCGATCGGCCTCGGCCGTGGCGTGCTGGTAGATCAGCGCGGCCTGTGCCGAGTCGTGACCCATGCGCGCCATCAGCTCCTTCGTGCTGGCGCCGGTCCGCGCGGCGAGCGTGTTGCCCGTGTGTCGGAGGTCGTGAAAGTGCAGGCCGGCCGCGCCGATCGCGGCCACGGCGGCTGACCACTTCGTGAGCTTGTTGAAGTTGCCGCGCCGGATCGCCGCGCCGTTCGGCCCGGTGAACACCAGCGCGTCCGGCCCTTCGCCGACACATCGGCCGAGGTGGGCGCGGAGCACGGGCAGGATCGCGGCCGGCACGGACACCGCGCGGCGACCGGCCCGCGACTTGGGCGGGCCGAGCACCATGCCAACCCCGCGCAGCTCCGTGAACGCCTGACGGACGCGGTTGACGCCCGTGCTGGCGTTGATGTCCTGCCGTTGCAGCGCGGCGACCTCGCCCCACCGCAGACACCCGAAAGTGGCTACCAGGATCAGCGCCCGGTACCGCTCGCCTACCTGATCGGCGAGCGCGAAGACCTGAGCCATGTTCAGTACCGGCCTCTCCGACGCCTTTTCCTGGTCAGCGCCCGGTATGCGACATGGGTTCTTGCGGATTAGCTCATCCTCGTTCACGGCGGTCATGAGCACCGCGCGAAGCAGGCGGTACGCCTTGGCGGTCATCGTGGCCGATACGCCGTTTCCCAGCAGGGTTGCCCGCCACTCGCGCACCATCGGCGTGTCGAGCCGGCCGAGCGGCACGCCGCCGAGGTACGGAGTTACGTACCTGCCCAGTAGCCACGTGTACAGCGCGACCGTACGCGGCCGGAGGTTCGGACGGTGCGAGATCCAGCGCTCCGCGTAGTCCTGTAGCCGGATCTTCGCCCGATCCGGATCGACCCACTCGTGGCGCGCTAGCTGAGCCTCCACGATGGACAGATACCGTTCGGCCTCTCCTTTGCGCGCAAACGTCTCTGGCGCTGTGCGCGGCAGTCCGTCCGGTCCGGGGTAGCGGACCTGGTACCGGCCGGACGGCAACCGGCGCATGTTGCCGAACCGCCGGTGCCCTCCCTTGTTCGCCACTAGGCGACCCTCCTAAACTCGTTCCACACGGTTCCCGGGTTGATCGGCTCGACGCGACCGGCGTGAACGAACGACGCCAGGTCGGCTGGGTGGATGCGTACAGACCGGCCGAGCCGGTGAAAGGGAATGCGACGCTCGGCGATGAGCCGGCGCACGTAGCGGGCGCTCATCTTGATTCGCGCCGCCGCTTCTTCGATCGTCAGCATTTCGTCCGGCAGAGGCGCCAACGACTTCGCGCTCACTCGGGAGGCTCCTTCCGGTCGCGCCGCGTGCCGCCTGAGACGCCTTGTAGGCGCCCATCGGGCGGCACGCAGCGTCGGGAGTGGATGCGGGGTGCGGACGCTCAACGGGCCGTAGAACGGCGCGCTCAGAGCCACGTAGAGCCAAGATCTGTGATGGTCCGGTGTGATGGGTACCGTCTAGTCCGCTCAGAGCCTCTCAGAGGCTTATGTAACAGTATGTCTGCCTGATCTTGTCACTCTGCTGTCACTCATGATCAGAAGCGTTTCCGCAGGTCAGAGGCGGTTGAGTGACACGGGTGACACGGGTGACACTCAGGACAGGTCCCCGCCGGGCAGCGAGTAGCGTCCGGCGGCGTCGCAGGTGACCTGCGCGTCGGCGAGCATCCTCGTGCAGGTCTGCCGGACGGTGGCCGGGTTTAGGCCGGTCGCCTCGGCGATGACCTTCGGTGCGCTGGCCGGGTTGGCGCGCAGGTGACGGATGATCGCCGATCGGGTGTCGCCTAGCTCGTGGTCGGTGGCTGGGCCGTCGAGCATGAGCCATGCTCCGGCGTGCGCGTCGAACGCCAGCGGGTACTCGGATTCGTCCACGTCGCGGCCGGTCACGTGTAGCACGCCATCGGCTTGCCCGCGTGGCCGTTTGAGTACCAGCGTGGCGTCGGCGGCACCCGCGATGCCGTTGGTGCCGGACACGGCCTCTAGGAAGTCCTCACTGCCTGCTTTTCGTACGTGGTGGACCATCAGGACCGCGATCCCGTAGGCGTCGGCGACCTTCTTGATTCGGCCTACGGCGGCGTAGTCGGCGTCGTAGGCGGACATGCCCGGCGCTGAGGCGCCGCGCATCTTGGCGAACACGTCGATGATGACCATGCGCGCGTCGCGGTTGCGGTCCAACCAGGTCGCGATCGCTTCGTCGCCACCCTGCGGTAGCGGCGGGCACGAGGTCGCGAGCGTCAGCGCGGCCGGCGCGGGTTGCCCAGCGAGGACCTTGCCGATCCGGCTCTGTAGCCGGCGCGGCGTGTCTTCCAGCGCGAGGTAGAGCACCGGCCCGGCTTGCACGTCGATGGCGCCGAACGCCTGACCTCCGGCCGCGACGGCGAGGCCGAGCGCGAGGGACAGCCAGGACTTGCCGACCTTCGGCGGTCCGGCTAGCAGGTTGACGCCCTCGCAGATGATGCCGGGTACGGCCCACCGTGGCGGGGGAAGTCCATGCCCATCAGGTCGGCGGCTGTCCATGCGGTGCGCAGACGGCCGGTCTCTCGGCGGACCGGGGACAGCACGTCCGGCTGTTCGCCCGGCTCGACCACGCGTAGGTCGGGCCGCTCGGCCGGCGTCGCGGCGCTCATGCCGCCACGCTCCGAGGTCGCGCCGCGCCGGCTTTGAGGCCGGATCGGATGGTGCGGTCTGTCTCGCGTCGGGTGAGGCCGGCGGCGCGTGCGGCCGGCCACAGGGCTGTGTAAACGTCTTCCTCGGCGAGTGCGCCGCCAGCGGCGAGTTGGCCGAGCGCGACGGCGGACAGGTACAGCGCACGGTTGCGCTGGCCTTGCGGCGCCTCGGCGATCCGCTGACGCTGGGCGTCGATGGCGGCGCCGACGTACGCGGCACGGCGGCCGGCCTCGCGCAGCAGGACCGGCGCGGCTTCCTCGACCGGCAGCGGGCGGGACTCCGCGGCGAGCAGGTCGGCCAGCCAGCCGGGCAACGGCACCGGGTCGGTCTCCCACTCGACGGTGTACCGATTGCCGGCCACGATGCTGCCGGCCGCGACCACGTACCCGCCGTGTGCGCGGGTGTCAATGAGCCATCCGAGCGCGCCGGCCGTGTTGCGCAGCTCTGGCCCGTCCGGGTGCTGCCAGTACAGGTGCGTGCCGCCGCTTGTCGTGGTGACGGTGTACGTGTCGCACGGATACGGCTGGCCGCGCCGGTCGGCGAGCACGGCGAGCGTGTCGCCACCGTCGCTGATGCCGGGGATGCGCCACTCGGCCGGCGCGACCTGGTTCGGCTTGGGCCGGTCGAGGTCGACAACGACAAGGCCGGACGGACCACACGCGATGCCGACGTTGTAGACAGCGCCGGACCAGCAGGCGCGGATACGGTCCGGGTCGATGGTGGCACGCTGCTCCCAGCCGAGGTGACCGGACTTGCACGGGCCGGTGCCGGGACAGCGCCGGTCGCCGTGCAGGGCGGGGGTCTTGTCCCCGGGCCGGACGGGGAAGACGTGCCAGCCGCGCCGTGCGGCGGCCAGCGCGGTATCGAGCAGGGTCATGAGGGTTGCTCCCTCCATTGTGGTCATGCGGTGCGCCGCCGGGCGGCGTCGAGGTCGATAAGCACGCCGCCGGAGTCGTCCGGTCGCGCGTGGGTGCGCTGACGCGGTGCAGCGCTGGCGATGTTGAGGCGTACGTACTGGCGGTAGCGGCCGGCGTCGCTGCCGTGCATGGCCTTGCGCGGTGCCTGGTAGGCGACCGCGCCGGCATCGCCGAGCGCCGCCGTGATGGCGTGCAGCTCTGCGAGCGTGCCGATCAGCCAGACCTCGGCGCCGGTCAGCGGCGGGTCACGGAACGACGGTCCGTCGCGGCGGTTGTCTGCCATCACGCTGCCCTCCGTCCACTGTGGCGGGACGCAGGTCGGGTGATGGTCGCGGCGCGGGTTACGAGGTCGCGTAGGTCGGACAGGATGCCGTGCAGTTGCCGGCGCGCATGGTTCTCGACCGGCCGCAGCGGGATGCGCATGTGCAGCTCGGCGTACTCGCGGCCGTCAGCCGTGCGTGCGCGGGTGAGCGCGGCGCGGCCGTGGCCGGGGATGTGCACCACGATCGACTCTGCCCGGTGTTCCCCGGCGGTGCCGCAACGGTGATCGCGGGCACACCAGTCGGTGTGATCAGGGTTGAAGTCGAACACGCTCATCGGGCGTCCCGGTGCAGTTGACGCAGGTGGTTGGCGATCCGGCGGCCGGCGCGTAGGCGTAGGCCGTCGCCGTGGCAGCGGCGGCACAGCCGGTAGATCCGGCCGATCGGTCCGCGCTTGCGACCGGTGCCGCCGCAGCGGCGGCAGGCTTTGAACGGCCAGAGCCAGCACGTGAACGCGTAACCGAACGTGACAACGATCATGGCGATCAGGAGAGCGCCGATCGTGCCGGCGCTGGCGGTAGCGGTAGCGGCAAGGGCGGGCATGGAATGCCTCCAGAGGCCGGTTTTCGGGTGTGCGGGACCGCTGGCGCTACCCGCTACCAGGACAGGTAGCGGCTGGCCAGGGTGGTAGCGGCAGAGGTAGCGGCGGCGCTACCGGGTAGCGCCGCCGCCGCCACCTTTCAGGGGTTGCCGCGTGCTCGGATCGCGGTGTCGATGGCGTCCAGCCGGGCACCCTTGAGCGTCTCCCCGGCGACCTTCACGTTCACGCTCGGTACACGAAGCGCGCGCAGTTGCGCGGAGATCGCCTCGGGCGTGGTGTCGGCGTAGTGCTCCGGGAACCGCTCGGCCAGCCGGGCAGCGATGTGCAGCCAGTGCAGGCCACGCTCGCCAGCGTTGAACACGGCACGCACGTCGGCGAGCGCGTCGCGTACCTCACGCTCGACCTGCTCGCCAGCGGCGAGGCCGGACAGGGTGCCGGCCGCGATCCGGTGCTTACGCGCGGCGTGCAGGATCTTCTCCGCGTCGGCGTGGTCGGCTAGGTAGGTGCGCACGATCGGGGTGTCATCGGTGGCGCCGTAGAGGATGCCGACACCCCGGTACTCCGGGCCGTTGGGCAGGGTGGAGGCGTCGAACCCTTCGGCGTAGGCGTCCCCGCCGAGGATCGCCTCGGACACGATGCGGTTGCCGCACTTGAGCGCGAAACGCACATCGTGGTTGTCCCGGAACCGGTTGAACAGCCGCGCCACGTCGCCAGCACCGACGCCGGAAGGCTTCTGGCTGGCCGACAGCAGGACCACGCCCGCCGAGGGACCTACGGCCTTGATGAACGACAGCAGGGCCGCGATCTCCTTGTTCACGTCTTGGTCATCGGTCTCGAAGTAGTTCTGGAACTCCTCCATGACCAGCACCCACACCCGCAGTTGCGCGTATTTGCGGGACAGCTCGCGGGTGATCTTCCCTTCTGGACACTCGGTCACGGACAGCTTGGCCAGGAAGTCGTTGACCTCTTCGATGTGCTTCTTGACCTCGCGGAGCAGCTCCAGCATGTGCGTGATCGGGTCGTTGTCGCGGCTGTCCGGCACCACGCCGCACACGTAGCGGTGCGCCACGAGACGGAACTTGTCCCAGTCGGGGGACATCTTGCCGTCCACCACGAGCAGCTTGACGTACGGGTCGAGCGCCGCGTACAGCGCCAGCAGCCGCGCGGAGAACGTCTTGCCCTTGCGCGGCTGAGCACCGATCAGTACTGAGATCCACATCAGCAGCAGACCGACCTTGCGGCCGCGCTCGTCCAGCCCGAACGGTGCCGGAATCCAGATGTCGCGCGGCTTGCCGTCCAGCAGCGGCGTGCGACCGGCCGGGATGGCCAGCGGGTCACGGTCGGCCACGAACAGCACGTGCCGGCGGTGCGAGGTGCGGTCGCGGGTGATGAAGACCTGGTTGATGGACACGTCCAACCCGGAGGCGATCGCACCCTTGGCCTTGAGCGCGTCATCGAACGTCTTGCCGTACGGCAGGTCGATGAGCACCTGTGAGCCGGAATCCGTTGCGTCACGCGACATCGGCGAGCCGAACTGGATTTGCTGGTGTGGCTTGTCCGGGTTGCCGAGGCCGGCCGCGTAGTAGGCGCGCAGCACGATGTCGGAGTTGAGGCGCCGGAACCGACCCGCCACCGTGGCCGGGGACACGATCGGCCGGTCAGCGGGGCGTCCAATGTGGGCAAGTCCAGTGATCGCCACCACCGCCGCGATCGCGACCGCCCACCAGGGAGCCATCGCGTACGCGATCGGCGCTCCACACAGGACAGCGACGGCCTCACAGACCAGCACGAAGCCGCGCCAGGACCGGGTTGACTTGGCCTCACGGTGCAGCTTGAGCCACGTCTGCGGGTCGTTGTCGTCAGCGGCCTTCTGCCGCAGCGTGTGCTGCTCGGTCACCCACCACCAGCGCACGTGCATCGCGGTCAGCCGGAACACGCCCGGTACCGCCCAGAACAGCGCTCGCGTCGCGTACCACGGTGAGCGGATCGCGTGGAAGCCAACCCGATAGCCGGTCACCTTGGCCGCGTACCGCAGCGAGTGCTTGAGGTTCGCCCATCCCTGCAACCAGGTCGGCACCATCGGCGGCTGACCCTTGCCCTGCTCGGGCACGTCAACCGGCGCGCCGCCAGGGGTGGGCTCCTCATCAAGAACCGTCTCAAAGTGCGTCTCAGGGCGCTGCCGGCGGGCGCGTACCCCGTCGAGGTCCACCACGTCAGCGCCGCCGATCACGTCAGCCTCAGCGGCCTTCCAGTCGAACTCTTCCGGGTTGGGGTTGACGGTCACGAGGTCACCTCCTCGAACATCTCAGTGAAGATCAGCCAGTCCGTCAGCGCGGCGGCCGTAGGCGGGTCACAAGCGCCGATGCGCTCCACGTGGCCGAGCACATCGGCGCTTTTGCGGCACCTGATCGCCTCGGCGAGGTCGGCGAGCGCGGCGGCATAGTCGTCCAGATCCGTTGTCACATAACCGATTCGGGCTAGCGCACTGTGGATGGTCACGACTGACCTCCGGAGATGAACAGCGCGGCGAAGAACAGCCAGCCGACATGCCAGGACTGGTCAAGCGCGTACGCGCCCGTGCCCAGCGAGGGGTTGTCGTCACGGTCCGGGCGCGGCGCGCCGAGTGTCCAAAAGCGACCTGATCCCAGCGCGCAAGCCAGCCGGAACAGCGGCGTGCGCCGGTCGGCGATGTAGTGCGTGACCGCCGAGATGCTCATCCCGATCACCAGGTGCCACGGGTCGGGACGCCAGCCGGTCGCAGCGGCGAGCGCGAACAGCGCGAATACGCCGGTCAGCGTGTAGGTGGCCACGTGCGCGGCACACGCGAGGTTGGCGAGCCACCCGGTCTTGCCCTTGGTGTCTGCTTGCCACTGGGTCTGAATCCAGTGGTCGGCGACCTGGTGAGCGGCGTACAGAGCGGCGAAGACAGCGCCGAACGTGCCCAGCTCGGCGGTTGGGTCTGCGAACATGGAGGTTCCTCCGAAGTCTTTCCAGGCTGGAAGGGGGACCGGCGGCGCGGCGCGGTTTCTCAGGCCACAGGGCCGCGCCGCCGGGCGGTGCTAGTGCTCAGCGCGCATTAGGTGAGCCAGCGCCGCACCCATGCCGAGCACGGCGACGGGCAGGCAGGCAACCAGCGCGGTGACCGGCCAGGGCGCCGACGTCCAGCCAGCGGCGGCCATCAGGTGGTAGGTGACTTGACCGGCGGCGCCGATCGCGAGCGAGGCGATCGCGGACCACTTGGCGAACCGCCGGGCGGCGTGCGGGGCGCGGCCGGACAGCCACACCCACAGCGCGTACGCGGCGTAGGTCTCCATGCCGATCGGCAGGGTGATGGCCGTGTCCAGCATCACGCCATCGGCGATACCGGGCAGCAGGTTGACCTTGCCGAATCCGGTGAGCTTGCCCAGCTCCACCCAACCGGCCCAGATGGCGACGAACGCGGGTGCGGCCAGCAGCAGGACCGGCCAGACAACCGGGCGGCGCCGCGCGGTCGCGGTGACTTCGGCCGTGATGTTGGTACCCGGGTCTGCGTCGCTGCCTTCCAGCGGCGACGCGGGCAGCGGCGGCGTCTGCTCGGCCGGCGCCAGTTCGGGCGTGGCCGGTGGCGTGCCGATCAGGTCCGGGGTGGGTTCGGTGGGCTCCGGCGCGGCGGCCGGCGCGGGCGGGGTGAGCAGCTCGGCCAGCGCGTCGCGCAGGGCGTTGGCCTTGGGTGAGCCGACGCGCAGCTCTTTCTTGAGGCGGTTACGGGAGGGGATCTCGCCGAGCGCGTCGGCGAGCGCGCGAGCGCGGGGGAGCAGGTCTTCGATCGGCGCCGGGTAGGCGCTGTTCACAGTCGGTGCGGCGGTCATCGGTTACCGTCCTTCGTTGCAGTCGAGACACTCGCCGAGCGAGCGACGGATGTAGTAGGGCCGCACGCGGCGGCAGATCGGGCAGGTCCGGCGCGCCAGTAGCGCCCGGTCGATCGCGGCGCGCTGACGCGCCGTTGCGGTGCGCTTCGGGCGGGCCAGGTCGAGGCGGTACAGGTAGGCCACCCGCGTGCCGCCTACGCCGCGCCACAAGATCTGAGCGGCGACCGGCTGACCGGCAGGCCGTAGTCCCCGGTCACGTAGTTGCCGCCGGGTCGCGTAGCAGGCCGGCGCGCCACGCCACCAGAACGTTGGGATGCCGTACCGCGACCCCTCCGGGTCGTAGTACGCGGCGCGTATCCGGCTCACCGGGTTACCGCCTGCCGGACCGGAGCCAGCGGCGCACGTCGTACAGGCCGAGCACCACCGCCGGCATGCCGGCCGCGATCGCAAGCAGAGCGCCGGCCGTGCCGATCACACCGGGCACGGCGGACAGTGCAGCTCCGATCCCGGCGATCGGGCCGAGCACGCGAGCCACACGACCGGCGCGGGCCAGCGGGTGCGGCGTGTTACGGGCGGTCATCAGGCCACCAGCCGATGCGGCACGGCGACGCTGGACGCGCGGCCATAGAACGCGGTCGCCTCGCGCAGCACGCGAGTCTCGGCCCGGCGCAACCGGCGCCAGTCCAGGTCAGAGGCGTTGTCGTCAGTAGTGATGATGCGGATCTCGGCGTCCAGCAGGTCAAGCTCAGCCTCGATCAACGGCCACTCAGCCGTGATCGCGGCGAGATCTTCCACAGTCGGGCCGGCCTTAGCCAGCGCGGGCACGTCGAACGTGTCCATGTCGATGCCTCACAGGGGGAGTCGAAGTGGAGCCGCTGGCGGCACGCGGCATCAGCGCAACGCGCCGCCAGCGGAGACAGAGGAAAACCCCAGGTCAACCGGGGGTAAGAGCGCACGGACCTTGGCGTGCGCGGCGACCTTTTCCGGGGAGGTCACGACCCCTTCAGTTGTCAATGAACCAGCGATCACAGCGGGCCGTAGGCGCGCGATCCCGACGGAATCGCCTTCCCCGACACCAGTCGGTCTAGCAAGCCTGCCTAGCATGGCTAGCCAGGTGCGTGAGACGAAGGTAGACCTGGTTGGCTAGTCAGGTCAAGAGATGGTGCTGAAGTTTCCTAACTTGGCTAGTCAGCGCTATCGTGATCTGGTGACCACGGACGTTGACTTTCTCGGTGACCTTGATCCGGATGACCCAAGACAGGCGTCGGCGCAGATCGCGGCGAAGCTACGAGCGGCGATCCTTACGAGGCGCCTCGCGCCTGGTGACAAGCTGCCGTCACAGCCGGAGATCGCGGCGCGGTACGGCGTCGCCAGGGAGACTGTGAAGCGGGCGCTTGAGGCGCTGCGCGCGGAGCGGCTGATCGTGTCGCGACAGGGGAGCGGCGCGTTTGTGCGCGCCCAGACCCAGCGGGCGGTTGAGTTGCGGCCGCACATCGAAGCGGCCTTCGACCGGCCGCACGTCACAGTGGATTTCGCCGGCTTCTCCGGCGAGACACTGCGGAATGCGCTCGCCGAGGTACTCGACAAGGTACGAGTCGGAAGACTGGCGCCAGAGACCATCGCGGTTCGCGTTCTGGTTTCGGACATGTCGGTTCCGATGGCGGTGCCGGCGCGGGCAGAGACCCAGAGCGATGACGTCGCGGTGCGCGAGCGTGCCGAGCGCATCACCCGCCGGGCGGTGGACGGCATCCTTGATCAGGTGGCCGAGTTGGGTGACCTCGGCTTGGTCAGGTCGACCACGGCCGAGGTTCGCATGCACCGGGCTGCGTCGCTGTTCAAGCTCTACATCATCAACGGTGAAGAGGTCTTCTTCGGCTTCTACCCAGTTGTTGAGCGCGCCGTACCGATCAAGGGGGAGCCAACCGCGATCTACGACCTGATGGGCAAGGACGTGCCGCTGTTCCACTACGCCGTGAGTGATGATGAGGCGTCGCACGGCACGCAGTTCGTTGAGTCCTCACGGGCGTGGTTCGACTCCGTGTGGTCCACCATCGCGTATCGGTACGAAGCGTGAGCGCGGCGGACAGCGTGGCTGGCCTACTGGCGCGGCGCGGTCCCCTGTTGCTCGACTTTGACGGGCCGGTGTGCAGCATCTTCGCCGGCTACCCGGCGCGGACCGTTGCCGGGGACCTGGTCGCACTGATCGGTGACAGTGGCGTGTCTGTGCCGGCCGAGGTTGCCGAGGAACAGGACCCGCTAGAAGTGCTCCGGTGGGTCGGGCGTGCTGGTGATCAGCGCCTAGTCACGATGGTGGAGGATGCACTCTGCGCGGCTGAGGTTCGCGCGGTGGCTACTGCGGAGCCAACCCCGTACGGACGTGAGGTCATCGTCGGTGCGCGCCAGGTCGGCTTACCGGTCGCGGTAGTCAGCAACAACTCGGCCGGCGCGGTGACCTCGTACCTCGCAGCGCGGCGGCTGGCCGGCCACGTGCATCCCGTCGCAGGACGCGCCTACGCTGATCCGGCACGGATGAAGCCCAGCCCCGATCCGATCTTGCGCGCCGCGAGCGCGCTTGGCGTCGATCCGGCGCAGTGCGTCCTGATTGGAGACTCGCTCACGGACATCGACGGTGGGCGTGCGGCCGGCGTCCCAGTGATCGGGTATGCGAACCGCCCATGGAAGATCGACCGGTTCGCGGTGGCCGGTGCCGATGTCGTGGTCACCTCCATGGGTGAAGTCGCGGACGCGCTCATGTCCCTCTTGAAACTTCGGTAGCGGGAGTGTGTCACCTGTGTCACTCGTGTCACTCAATCACCTCTGACCTGCGGAAACGCGTCTGATCTTGTGTGACGGTTGAGTGACACGAACAGCGGCTGAAACACGGGAGAGCAGCGGCGCCGCTCACACATGTTTCAGCCGCTCTTGCCGTGCAGCCGTCCCGCGCGGCCGTGCCAATAGCGGGGGCACGTAGGTTCTAAAGAGGCCGGTTGGAGAAACGCTGTGCCGTTGCGTGGCTCCGGTATATGGAAGCGCGATACAGCGTGATCGCCGCTACGACTGTTCGCCTATATAATAGCCAACGAGTCCGGTGAAAAGGCCGGTTACGGTTGTCAAAGCTCCTAACCACACGTTAACGTCCTCGGGGGCTTATCCCAGTGGAGTTGAAGGAATAGCCCTAGGAGTACTGCGATCCAGACGGTCGCGACGACAAACGTCAATACATTGCGTACCCATGCGTCGCCAGCGCTCACAACGTAAGGCTGGGTATCGGGTCCTGGGGTGTCGTCCTCTTTAAGGTCGGTGGAAGGTTCGTCCGGACCAGGGGGCAGGTCTTCCTCCATTGGCGCCATCATCTCCGCCTCCTATGCGCCCGTCGAACTCGCCACCCGACGAGCGCCAGCAGGCCCAGAGTTGCAGTGATGGGTATAACGATTTGTTGAAGGGATGGAAGGACGTCCTCGCTCGGCGAGATCCGGCGCATTGTCCAGGGGGGGACGTCTGGTCCGGGGTCCTCGTCTTCATCCCATGACCATGAGGCGGTTGTCATGGTCCCTCCGGTGGTAGGAGCCCCTTCGGGCTCCGTGGTCGCGGGCGGTCACGCACGGGCTGTGTCTCAGTTTGGGATCATGTCGGTCCACATCCGGTGTGGATGTGGTACACATGATGTGCGGCTTCGAGGAGCCGCAGAGAGGGCTACGGGCCACAGCTTGTAACGTCAGGTAGTTTCATGACTACTAAGCGTAGTGTATGTCGTTCAACGGCGTGACAGATTTGAGATACGATGACTACTTCGATTAAGCAGAGCGAGCGACTCTCGGTGAACATCTCATCGACAACTGCCGAGTCGCTTCGGGAGCTAGCGGCACGAAACCAGACTTCCCTCACTGAAATCGTCCGACGCGCGGTCGCAGTGCTCAAGCTGCTGGACGATGAGCAGCGCGCCGGCAGCGAACTCCGACTCGTGAATCGCAAGACCGGCACGAGGCGCCAAATCCACATTCTCTAAAGGCGAGGCAGCGCCGCTGCTAGCCCCACAAAACCAGACTGGGGATGACATCCGACGGCGCAGAGTCATCCGCCGCACGCGTGCCATTGGCGTGCCAATACCGGGGGACGCTGAGGGTCACTCCAGGCCACTGGAGGCTGCGCTGACCAGCGTGCGGCAGCCTCGAACCGGCGATGTTGGACGATTCCCAAGCTGACAGTGCGAGTTCGATTCTCGTCACCCGCTCCACAGACAAAGCCCACGCCGGAGCCCGGCCTGGGCTTTCCTTATTGGCCTCGGTCAGTTCGGGGCGAGGTCGTCCGACGTCAGCAGTGACCTGATCCCCAAGGTGGCGGTCACCGCCGGGCTGCAGTCAGCCACCACCGCGGCGCACCCCACCACCTCGGCGCCCAGCGTGCGGGCCACCTCATACAGCGCGCTCACCTGCGCCCCCGTCGTCACCCAGTCGTCCACGACCAGCACGCGGTCCGCGGGACCGATCAGCCGGCTGCGTACGCCCAGTGAAAGGCTGCGCCCGCGGTAGTCCAGCGGGGTCTGTGCCCACGTGACCGGCTCGGCGATCTGGCGGTCGGCGCCCTCCTTGTGGCCGGCTGCGAAGCCCACGCCGAGCGCGGCCGCGACCAGCGGGCCCAGCAGATAGCCGGTCACTTCCGGCGACACCACGAGCGTGGGGCGCGACGGCCGGTAGAGGTCGGCAAGTGCGGGGCCCAGCGCGGCGAGGATCTCCGGGTCGCGCCACCAGCCGGACATGTCGCTGACCAGATGGGTGCTCTCCGGACCGGGGTCGATCCACCGGAAGCTGTGTACGAGGCGTTTAGCGAGGTCAGCCACAGGACAATGGTCCGCCACCTGGACAACCGACCTACACCGCCTCGTTCGAATGGCTGAACGTTTCACCGCAAAGGTGTACGAAAGCCATAGATCACTTTGACAGCGTAAGTGGCGGGATGGCTACGGTCCGCCGGTGACCGGAAAGCATCACCGCAGGTCCCAGAGGAGTCGTATCAGCGCCGTGGCCTCGGCGGCCGTGGTTGGCGCACTGCTCGTCGGGGGTGGCGTGGGCGCGGTCCAGCTTGCCGGCGCGCGGACTCCGGAGACGACGGTGGAGATCACCGCCGCGCCGACGACCGGCACACCCGCCGCGAGCGCCACGCCGGCCCCGACGCCGTCCAAGACGCCGCAGCGGGCATCGCGAGGCGACGTGCGCAGGGCGGAGCCCAGCCCGACGCCGAGCAAGACCACCGCCAGCCCCAAGGCCAGGACCGAGGTGGTCACCGACACCGGCAGCTGCGGGGCGTCCTTCTACGACGAGCCGCAGGGCACCGCGAACGGGGAGCAGTTCGACCCCGAGGCGCTGACCGCGGCGCACAAGACGTGGGCGTTCGACACGCGGGTGCGGGTGACCAACCCGGCCAACGGAAAGTCGGTCGTCGTCCGCATCAACGACCGCGGGCCGTACATCGACGGGCGGTGCATCGACCTCTCCCGGGCCGCCTTCCGGGCCATCGCGTCGCTGGACCTGGGGCACATCGACGTGCGCTACGAGATCTTGAAATGACCGGGTGAGCAGCAACCCCCGACCAAGCCGATCGGGAACTTTGCACCAGGTGGTCAAAACCCCATCGGTCGAGGGGTCAACTTCGTTCAGTCGCGCCCGTCGATCAGGCATGCTGTTCGGCGTACCCATGCGTTTGTTGCCGCCGGGCCGCCGCCCGTTGAGCTCTGGTTCCCGCGCCGGCCTCGGCGCGGCCCTTGTGCTGCTCGCACTCGTGTCCGCCATCGAGCTCGCGGACGGCTCAGAGGCGCGCTACATCGGCCTGATCGTGGCGGCACCCTTCCTGGCCGCGGCGTTCGCCTCGTGGCGGGTGGTGCTCGGGGTGGGCATGTTGGCCACCGCGGTGGGTGGGGCGTTCGCGCTGGCCGGGCGGGAAAACCGGCTGGCCAACCTGACGATCGTGGTCGGCATCGGCCTGGCCACCGCCATCGCGGCAGCGGTCGCCTTCATCCGGGAGCGGCAGGCCGAGCGCATCGCCGAGCTCTCCCGTCTCGCCTCGGTGGCGCAGCAGGCGGTGCTGCGGCCGCTGGGCCCGCAGGTGGGCACGCTCGCCGTGGCCGGGCGGTACATCTCGGCGACGGCGGCTGCGGACATCGGCGGCGATCTCTACGAAGCGCTGGACACGCCCTACGGCGTCCGCATGATCATTGGTGACGTGCGTGGCAAGGGCCTCGACGCGGTACGCCTGGCCAGCATCGTGCTCGGCTCCTACCGCCACGTGGCGTACGAGCGGGCCGACCTGCGCGCCATCGTCGCCGACCTGGACCGGGCGGTGGCCCGCAGCGTCGGTGACGAGGACTTCGTGACCGCGGCGCTGGTGGAGGAGCGGGGCGGCACGCTCACGATCGTCAACTGTGGCCACCCTGCCCCGCTGCTGCTGCGCCGCGGTGAGGTCATCCCGCTGGAGCCGCCGGCGCCGGCGCCGCCGCTGGGGTTCATGCCGGTGGTACGCCCGCGGGTCGAGCGCCTCGAACCCGGTGACCGCCTCCTGCTCTTCACCGACGGGCTGGGCGAGGCGCGGCGGGACGGCGAGTTCTTCCCGACGGCCGACCGCGCGTGGCGGCTGCTCGGTCACGGCACGGTCGGCGACGGGCTGGCCTCGCTGGAGACGGCCCTGGTCGAGTGGGTGCACGGCCGCCTCGACGACGACATCGCGCTGGTGCTCATGGAGTACGCGGGCACCCGGCAGGTCACCGCCGCCGCGGTGCCCAGCTGGGAAGTAGGAGCCCCGGAAAGCTGAGAACACGGAGCGCCAGCAAGGTGACGCTCAGCGCGCCCGGTGGCGACCCACGTAGCGGCGCAGAAGGCTGGGCTCGGCGATCAGAGTGAGAAACCTGGCGATCATGGTGCCTCCCGGGGTGGGTCCGCCTTCAGGCGGCGGGTATCCGACCCAACGAGGTGACATCGACCGGCGTGACGAGACTGTCGGCGTGCTGACTTGCCTCCCCGGCTAATCGGGTCTAATGGGACAAAAATTAACCATGTGGTGACGGTCACTTCCACCGTCTCCTTGTCGGCCCTTACTGACCGGTAATAAAATCAAAATTACTGACCGGTAACCACTGCCCGGGAGCGGGGGCCAACGAGCATGACGCACTACAAGAGCAACGTCCGTGACCTTGAGTTCAACCTCTTCGAGGTCTTCGGGGGTGAGGCGCAAGCGTTCGGGCAAGCGCCGTACTCCGATATCGACGCGGACACGGCCCGCAGCATCCTCGGCGAGATGGACCGCCTGGCGCGCGAGGACCTCGCGGCCGGCTTCTCGGCCGGCGATCGCACGCCGCCCGTCTTCGACCCGGCGACCCACTCGGTCGCGATGCCGGAGGCGTTCCGCAAGTCGTACGAGGCGTTCATGAAGGCGGAGTTCTGGCGCCTCGACCTGCCCGAGGTGATCGGCGGTACGCCCGCGCCGCGCGTGTTCTGGTGGGCGCTTGCCGACCTCGTGCTCGGCTCCAACGCGCCGGTCTGGATGTACGCCTCCGGCCCGTCCTTCGCCACCACCCTCCACCGCGAGGGCACGGCCGAGCAGAAGGAGTGGGCGAAGCTCTTCGTGGAAAAGCGCTGGGCGTCGACCATGGTGCTGACCGAGCCGGACGCCGGCTCTGATGTCGGCGCCGGCCGCACGCGGGCGATCCCGCAGCCGGACGGCAGCTTCCACATCGAGGGCGTCAAGCGCTTCATCACGAGCGGCGAGCACGACCTCTCGGAAAACATCATCCACTACGTGCTGGCCCGCCCGGTCGGCGTCGAGGGCGTGGGCGGCCCGGGCACCAAGGGCCTGTCGCTCTTCGTCGTGCCGAAGTTCCACTTCGACCCCGCGACCGGCGAGCTGGGCGAGCGCAACGGCGTCTTCGCCACCAACGTCGAGCACAAGATGGGCCTCAAGGTCTCCACGACCTGCGAGCTGACCTTCGGCGAGCACGGCGTCCCGGCCAAGGGTTGGCTGCTCGGCGACGTGCACGAGGGCATCCGGCAGATGTTCCTCATCATCGAGTACGCCCGCATGATGGTCGGCACCAAGGCCATCGCCACCCTGTCGACCGGCTACCTCAACGCGCTCGAGTACGCCAAGGAGCGCGTCCAGGGCGCCGACCTGCTGCAGATGTCCGACAAGACCGCGCCGCGCGTGACGATCACGCACCACCCGGACGTGCGGCGTTCGCTGATGCTGCAGAAGTCGTACGCCGAAGGGCTGCGCGCCCTGGTCATGTACACGGCGACCTGGCAGGACCGCATCAACCTCGCCGAGGCGGCGGGCGACGAGCGGGCCGCGAAGGTCGCCAAGCGGATCAACGACTTCCTCCTCCCGCTGGTGAAGGGCGTCGGCTCCGAGCGGGCGTACGAGATGCTGGGCCACGAGGCGCTGCAGACCTACGGCGGCTCCGGCTACCTGCAGGATTACCCGCTGGAGCAGTACGTCCGCGACTCGAAGATCGACACGCTGTACGAGGGCACCACCGCCATCCAGAGCCTCGACCTCTTCTTCCGCAAGGTGGTCAGGGACGGCGGCAAGGCGCTGATGACAGTGGCCGGCGAGATCCAGTCCTTCCTCGAGAGCGAGGGAGGCAACGGCCAGCTCAAGGAGGAGCGGCTGGCGCTGGGCAAGGCGCTTGCCGAGGTGCAGACGATCCTCGGCACGATGACCGGCTGGCTCGGCGAGGCGCAGGGCGGCGAGCCGCGCGCGCTCTACAAGGTGGGCCTCAACTCCCGCCGCCTGCTGCTCGCGCTCGGCGACCTGATCATCGCGTGGCTGCTCCAGCGGCAGGCCGACGTGGCGCTCCGCGCGCTGGCCGGCGAGCCCTCGGCCGCGGACAAGTCCTTCTACGAGGGCAAGGTCGCCGCGGCCCGGTTCTTCGCGCACGAGGTGCTGCCGCGCATCGGCGCCGACCGCCGGATCATCGAGTCGACAAACCTCGAGCTGATGGACCTGGCCGAGGACGCGTTCTAACACGCCGATGCCGGGCAGTGAGCAATGTGCCACTGCCCGGCATTTGGCTGCGCATCGCCCATAACGGACGCTCTAATGGTCCGATGGGCATCAGCGGCGGGATTTTCCTGATCGCGCTCGGCGCCATGCTGGCGTTCGCGATCCGGCTGGATCCATGGTGGATCGACATCGACACGGTCGGCCTCGTGCTGATCCTCGCCGGCGTGGCCGTCATCCTCGTCACCCTCTGGTACTGGCAGGACCGCCGCCGCCGGGTCATCCGGTCGTGGGTCGAGGAAAACCGCCTGTCCCACCAGACCGGCGACGGCGGCTCCCAACCCCCGATCCCGCCGGACGCGCCACCTCCGCCGTCACCCTCAGGCTGAGAGAGATCACTTTTTAGGGGTGAGCTACCGCGACGCCCGTCGTTGGTCCGGACCGTTGCTCCCGCGGCCTCACCCTCCGCCGCTGGTCGCGGCGGCCTCCGGAGCCGCCCGGCCACTGTGGACAGACCGGCGGACAGGGGCGGCGGTCAGCCGCGGGCCGTGTGCGTGTCGGCGAGCGCCGCCTTGCCCGGCTCGATGTCGGCCCATGAGCTGTCGAAGCGGTGCACCGCCAACCCGCTCGTGCGCAGGCCGTCCGAGTCGAGCGCGGCGGCCGGGTCGAGCAGGCCGGACAGGTCGGAAATGGTCGGGTTGTGGCCGATGACCAGTACCGTGTCGGTGCCCTCAGCGGTGCCGCGGATGAGGGTGAGCAGCTCGCGAGCGGTTCCCCCGTACATCAGCGGCTCGTAACGCACCTCCGGCGCGGGACCGCCGAGCGCCAGGGCGACCCCGTGCCACGTCTGGCGGGTCCGCTTCGCCGGCGAGCAGATGACCTCGCCGGGCAGCAGCGAGTGGTGTGCCAGCCAGGCGCCGGCCGCGGCGGCATCCGCGTGGCCGCGTGCGGTGAGAGGCCGGTCGACGTCAGCGGTGCCCGCCGGGCGCTCGGCCTTGGCGTGGCGCAACAGCACGAGGGTGCGTTCCGTCATGTGTACAGCTTGCCTGATTGAGGCACGAAACACCTGGGTAAGCAATCCTTATGGGTATCGGTGGAAGCATCTTCCTCATCGCCTTGGGTGCGATATTCGCGTTCGCGGTCGAGTTCGATCTCGGTTGGCTCGACATCAACGTCGTTGGCTGGGTCTTGATGATCGCCGGCCTCGCCGGTCTCCTGCTGACGATTTCCTTCTGGCAGAGCCGCCGCCGCACCACGACCACGGTGGTACAGCCCACCGAGCGGGTCGAGCGGGTCGTGCCGGTGCAGACCGAGCGGATCGAGGAGCGTCGCGAGGTGCGGCGTCCCAGCGGTCGCCTCTACGAATAGAGGGCGAAGTAGATCGCGATGTGGTGGCACAGCGCGGCCACCAAGGTGCAGGCATGAAAGAACTCGTGGTGACCGAAGACCGTCGGCCAGGGGTTGGGGCGGCGTAGCGCGTAGAAGACGGCACCGACCGTGTACGCCACGCCGCCCACAATCAGCAGCACCAGCGCCGCCGGCCCACCGTGCCGGCCGATGTCGGGCAGCACGGCGATCGCGACCCAGCCCAAAGCCACGTACAGCGGCGCCGACGCCCACCGCGGCGCGTGTGGCCAGGCCAGCTTGAGCACCACGCCGCCGACCGCGCCGACCCACACGATCGCGAGCAGGATCGTGGCGAGTTTCTGCGGGAGCAGGAGAACGCAGAACGGCGTGTACGTCCCCGCGATGAAGATGAAGATCATGGAGTGGTCGAGGCGCCGCATGATCTGGAAGCCGCGCGGCGACCACACCCGGCGGTGGTAAAGCGCGCTCGTGCCGAACAGCCCGCACACCGTAAGGCTGTAGATCACGCAGCTCACCAGCGGCGCGACGCCGGGCCGGGTGGCGGCCAGGGAGCAGAGCACGATCCCGCAGACCACGGCGACAAAAAACGCGTACGCATGCAGCCAGCCGCGCATCCGCGGCTTGCCCACGTCTACCGGGCGGAGCCGGACGGGTGCATCAGTTGTCACTGTTCCAGGTTACGGCAGCGTAGGTTACTTGCAAGTAGAGCAGAGACGTCAGGCACGATGACGTCATGCACACCCGCCGCGCCGGAGCCACCGGCCTGCTCGTCGAATGCGCGGACGGCGCCGAGGTCGAGGCGTGGCGAGCCGAGCTGTGGCGCCGCCGCGAGCAGGGTGAGCTGGCCGCGGCCGAAATCGTCCCCGGCGCCCGCACCGTCCTGCTCGACGGCCTCACCGACCCCGAGCAAACGGCCGGCCTGCTCGCCGGCTGGGCACCGCCGCCGGCCGCCGGCACCACGGCCGGCCCGCTCGTCGAGATCATCGTCCGGTACGACGGTGTCGACCTCGCGGCCGTCGCCGAGGGGTGGAGCGTCCCGGTCTCCGAGGCGGTGGAGCGGATCTCCGGTACCGAGCTGCGCGTCGCGTTCTGCGGGTTCGCGCCCGGCTTCGCGTACATGACCGGCCTGCCGTGGCCGGTGCCCCGCCTCGCCACGCCGCGCCCTCGCGTGCCGGCCGGTTCGGTGGCGCTCGCCGGCGAGTACGCGGGCATCTATCCCACCGCCTCACCCGGCGGGTGGCGGCTCGTCGGCAGCACCGACGCCGTCCTCTTCGACATCGAGCGCGACCCGCCGGCGCTGCTGGCACCCGGCACGCGCGTGCGGCTGGTATCCGAATGATCGAGGTGCTCAAGGCCGGGCCGCTGACCACCGTGCAGGATCTCGGCCGCCCCGGCTTCGCCCACCTGGGCGTGCCACGCGCGGGAGCCCTGGACGGGCCGGCGCTGCGCCTTGCCAACCGCCTCGTGGGCAACCCGCCGGACGCGGCTGGGCTGGAGGTGACGGCGGGTGGGTGTTCGCTGCGCCTGCCGGCGGCCGGGACGGTCGCGCTGACCGGGGCGGCCGCGTCGCTGGCGGTGGGTGGCCGGCCGGCGGGGTTCGGCCTGCCCGTGCCGGTGCCGGCCGGTGCCGTGGTCACGGTCGGTCGCGTGGTGCACGGCGTGCGGTCCTACCTCGCGATCGGCGGTGGGATCGCGGCCCCGCCCGTGCTCGGCAGCCGGTCGACCGACACGCTCTCCGGGCTGGGCCCCGCCCCGTTGCGGGACGGGGACCGGCTGCCGCTGGGGGCGCCACAAGATCCGTCCATTGTGGACTTCGTGCCCTGGCGGCCGCCACCGCGCGAGCTCGCGCTGGGCATCACGCTCGGCCCCAGGGCGGACTGGTTCACAGCGGAGGCGGTGGCGATGCTGCTCGGCACCGTGTACACGGTGAGTCCGGTCAGCAACCGCGTCGGCGCGCGACTGTCCGGCGCGACCCTGACCCGCGCGGAGGCCGCGGAGCTGCCCAGCGAGGGCATCGTGCTCGGCGCGGTGCAGGTGCCGGCGAGCGGCCAACCGTTGATCTTCTTGGCGGATCACCCCACCACCGGCGGATACCCCGTTATCGGGGTGGTCGACGACGTAACGCCACTCGCGCAGGCGGCGCCCGGTACTACCGTGACGTTCCATGGACCTGAACGCTGACCTCGGCGAGGGTTTCGGCGCCTGGCGCCTCGGCGACGACGACGCGCTGCTCGCGGTCGTGACCTCGGCAAACGTGGCGTGCGGCTTTCACGCCGGCGACTCGGGCACGATGCGGCGGGTCTGCGCGGGCGCGGCGGAAAAGGGCGTCGCCGTCGGCGCGCAGGTCGGCTACCGCGACCTGGCGGGCTTCGGGCGGCGCCGGATCGAGTACGCGTTCGACGACCTGCGCGACGACGTGCTGTACCAGATCGGGGCGCTCGACGCGTTCTGCCGGGTGGCCGGCACCCGCGTGCGGTACGTGAAGCCGCACGGCGCCCTCTACAACACCGCCGCCGTCGACGAGGCGCAGGCGGCGGCCGTGGTCGCGGCAGTGGTCGACTACGACCGCACGCTGCCGGTGCTGTGCCCACCCGGCTCGGTGCTCGGCCAGCTCGCGACGGGTGCCGGGCTGCGCGCGGTGGCGGAGGGCTTCGCCGACCGGGGATACCAGGCCAGCGGCGCGCTGGTGCCCCGATCGGCGCCGGGCGCGCTGGTCAAGGCGGCGGACGCGGTGGCCGCGCGGGCGGTGCGGATGGCGGTGGAGTCGGTGGTCCACACCGTCGACGGCATCGACCTGCGCCTGCCCGTGGAGTCGATCTGCGTGCACGGCGACACGCCCGGCGCGGTGGAGCTGGCTCGCGGCGTGCGGGCGGCCCTCGAAGCGGCCGGCGTGCGGCTAGGCGCCTTCGTCCAGCCCGCGTAGGACGAGCGGGAGCCTCTGCGCGCCCTCCGGCGTGAGCCGGATCGGCACGCCCCAGTCCTGGCGCGTGAGGTGGCAGGCGGCGTGCTCGGCCTCCGCGTCGCAGGTCGCCGCCTGGGCCACCACCTGCAGCACACCCTCCGAGACGGACGCGTTGAGCACGAGCCGGCGGGAGAGGTCGGTGGTCACGCCACCGCCTTCGAGCAGCAGCTCCGCCGGCGAGGCCGAGACCTCCAGCCGGGTCGACGGGCCGAACGACTCGTCCAGCTTCTGCCCCGGCGCCGGTGTGAACACCACGTCCAGCGTCACCTCGCCGGGCGCGAGGTCGGTGGGTGGCCGCTCGGTGCGGTGGCGGGCGCCGGCCACCGTCGCGGCCTGCGGGATCGCGCCGGGCGCGAGCCGCACGATCCGGTGCGCGCCGGACTCCACCACGAGCACGTCGCCACTTCCGGTGAGCACGAGGTCGCTCGGCTCGGCGAGGTCACCGGCCACTGTGGACACGGTGTCGGTGGCGGGGTCGTAGCGGCGTACGGCCCCGTTGTAGGTGTCGGCCACCAGCGCCGAGCCGTCCGGCAGCGCGCACACGCCGAGCGGGTGCTGCATCAGCGCCTGGTCGGCCGGTCCATCCATGTGCCCGAAGTCGAAGAGCCCTTGCCCGACGGCGGTATGCAGCACGCCGTCGCGGATGTAGCGCAGGGCTGAGGTCTCGCTGTCGGCGAGCCACAGCGTCTTTCCGCCGGCGGAGAGCCCCGACGGCTGGGCGAGCCACACGTCCGGGATCGGGCCGTCGCGGAGTGCCTCGACGGTCGTGCCCGCGTACACGCCGGTCGTGCGCTTCACCGGGTCGTACCACCACAGCTGGTGGATGCCGGCCATCGCGACGATGACGCGGCCGTCGTACCAGGCGACATCCCACGGCGAGGAGAGGTCCGCGGCGAGCGCGTCGTGCGCGTGGTCGTCCACAGTGGATCGCCACGGGTTTCCGCTGCCGGCGATCGTGGTGACCTCGCCGGTGTCGAGGCGCAGGCCGCGCAGCAGGTGGTTGACGGTGTCGGCCACCACCACGTGGTATCCGGCGACACCCGCCTCGTGCTCCGGCAGCAGGCACAGTCCCTGCGGCTCGGAAAACTCCGCCACGGCCGGACCGCCGTCGGCGCGGCCGCGCTGGCCCGAGCCGATCCGCCGCACGACCGTCTCGCCATCCGCGCCAAGCTCGACGAGCGAGTGGTGAGCCGAGTCGGACACGAGCAGGTTGCCGCTCGGCAGGACGAGTGCCTTGCCGGGGAAGCGCAGGGTGGTGGCGGCGTCGGCGGGCGGCACGTACGGCCCGTCGCCGCGGTGCAGCGTGCCCTTGGCCTCGTGGGTGGCGATCAGCTCGTCGATGAGGCGGCCGAGGCCTTCAGCGTGCCCTTCACCGGCCATGGAGGCGACCACGTAGCCCTCCGGGTCGACGACGGAGAGGGTGGGCCAGGCCTTGGCCGCGTACTGCTGCCAGGTGACCAGCTCCGGGTCGTCGAGCACGGGGTGGGCGACGCCGTACCGCTCGACGGCGGCGGCGAGGGCGGCGGCGTCGCGCTCGTGCTCGAACTTCGGCGAGTGGACGCCGATGACCACGAGCACGTCGCCGTACTTCTCTTCGAGCGGGCGCAGCTCGTCGAGGACGTGCAGGCAGTTGATGCAGCAGAACGTCCAGAAGTCGAGCAGCACCACCTTGCCGCGCAGGTCGGCGAGCTTGAGCTGCTTGCCCCCGTGTTCAGCCAGCCACGCCCGCGCAGCTCAGGTGCGCGTACGCGGGCGTGGCGGCCGGAGACTGGATCAGCCACTGGCGGCCGGCTTGAGGCACAGCACCTCGACGCGACCGCCGTCGCCGGCGATCTCGATCCGTGGCTGGGCCTGGTCGGCGCACTTCGCGGCGCTGTCCTCCTTGGACACGACCTCGAACGCGTTCGCCTCGCTGCACTCGGCCGCCACCGCGCCGTTGGTGCCGGACTGCTTGACGCAGCTGCCGACGTCCGGGCTGAAGGCGTCCGAGCCGCGGGTGAAGGCGTACACGAGGCCGAGCGGGACGACCAGCACCAGGAGGGCGACGATCACCACGAGGACGAAGACGCGCAGGTTGCGCTCCTTCGGCTCGGGCTTCGTGGCCTGGCTCTGGCCCCCGCCTCCGGCTGGAACGCGCCAAAGCGATCCTGCGTGCCGTCCTGCGGTGCACCCCAGCTCGCGGTGTTGCCGCCCTGGGGCGGTCCGGGCGGCGGGAAGCCACCCGCTTGGAAGGCGGCGGTGCCCTGCGGCGGGCCACCGTGCGGACCCTGCGGGGGCTCGTAGCCACCAGGCGGTCCCTGAGGCGGCGCAAAGCCACCGGGCGGGCCGTGCGGGGGCTCGTAGCCACCGGGCGGTCCCTGTGGCGGCTCGAACCCGCCGGGTGGGCCGTGTGGGGGCTCGTAGCCGCCGGGCGGTCCCTGCGGCGGTGCGAAGCCGCTCGGGGGTCCACCGGGCGGCGGGAAGCCACCGGGCGGCGGCGGGTACGTCGACGGCGGGTACGTCGTCGGTCCGGGCGGGGCGCCGAAGCCTTGCGGCGGCTGGTTGTAGGGCCCCATCGGTCCGGCAGGACTGCCCGGCGGCGGGCCCACTGGGCTGCCGATACCGACCGGGCTGCCCGGTCCCACGGGGCTACCGGGTCCAACCGGGCTGCCGTGCGGGCCGTCGCCGTAGGGCGAGCCGCCGGTGAAGACGCCCGTGGGCTCGGAGTACGGCGCGGCCGGAGAGCCGGGCGGCCCGTGCGGTGCGCCAGGAGGCGGCGGCGGTGCGACCCGCGCGCTGGCCGTCACGCTGCCAGCGCGGGGCGGCGGGGGTGGCGGCGGCGCGGCATCGTCGTCGGGGTCGGCTGGCGCGGGCCGGCCGTACACCCGGGGCTGCGGCGCACCGGACTGCGGCGGCTGCACCGGCTGCTCGGTCGGCGGTGTGATCCGGCTGGCCACCGGCACAGAGGCGCTCGCGGAGACCGGCTTGATCTCGCCACCAGGACCACGTGGCTGCGGCACCGGCGGCTGTGCGTCCGGGTGCGGCGGGCCGAACTCGTGTCCGTTGGAGCCGAACGGACCGGCACCCGGCACCGACGCCGCCCCGGTGGGGCGGGGAGCCGGCGCACGCCCAGGCGGCGGCGCGTCCTCGTCCACGCTGAACATCCCGCGGCCGGCACCCGGCTCGTCCGGCGGCGGGGTACCGAGGTGGGCGCCCGGAACCCGGACCTCCTGCCCCTCGAACGGCCGCGGCGGCGGGGTGTCCTCGCGCTCGGGCTGGCGGTGACCAGCCTCGCGGCGGCCGGCGTCGAACCCGCCCGCCTCGAAGCGGTGCTCCTCGAACGCCCGGTCGTGGCCTTCCGCCCGGTCGACGTCAGCGGGACCGCCGTCGGGCCGTCCCAACGCCTCGTAGCGGCCCGGTACCTCCGCGCGCCCGGCACGGCCGGACTCGAAGGCACCCGTCCAGGCCGAGCCGAAGCCGCTGGCGTCACGCTGTCCCTGGCCGTAGTCATCCGCGCCGTCGTGGCCCGCCGGACCAAAACCCTCGCGGGCGGCAGCCCCGAACCCGTCACGCCCAGCACCGCCGAACCCGTCGCGCTCCGCCTGCCCGAAGCCTTCCCGCCCGGCAGGTCCGAACCCGTCGTGGCCGGCCCCATCGTGGTCAGCGGGCCCGAAGCCGCTGTGGCCGCCGCTTCCGAAGCCTTCGTGCTGGGGACGGAAGCCACGCTCGTCCTGGCCGCCGGCCCCGAAGCCACGCTCGTCCTGGCCGCCAGTCGGATACCCGCGCTCGTCCTGGCCGGAGGCGGCGAAGCCGCGCTCGTCCTGGCCGGCGGCCGGATACCCGCGCTCGTCCTGGCCGGGGGCGGCGAAGCCGCGCTCGTCCTGGCCGGCGGCCGGATACCCATGCTGGTCCTGGCTGGCTGTCGCGAAGCCGCGGTCACCCTGGCCGGCGGCTGCGAAGCCGCGCTCGTCAGGGGTGTTGCCGCCGAACTCGCGATCGCCGCCGAAGCCGCTCTCGTCGACGCCGCTGCCGCCAAAGCCCTGCTGGCCGTCGCCGAAGCCACGGCCGCCGTCGCCATAGACCTGGCCACCGCCGCTGCTGAAGCCCTCGTCGCCGCCGAAGCCACGGCTTTCACCCGCACCGAAGCGGCCGTCGTCGTCAGCGCCCCCGCCGAAGCGGCGGTCCTCGTCACCCGAACCCGCCCCGAAGCGGCGGTCTTCATCACCGGGACCTGCGCCGAAGCGGCCGTCGTCCTCGCTGTGGCCCGCGCCGACGTGGCGGTCGCTGTCGCTCGCGCCGCCGAACCCACCAGGCTCGGACTCGCCGCCGAAACGGCGCCCGTCGCCCGCACCCGGGCCGAAGCCACGGTCGTCGCCAGGACCCGCGCCGAAGCCACGGTCATCGCCGGCACCGGGACCGAAGCCTCGGTCGTCGTCCGGAGCGCCACCGAAGCGGCGGTCGCCGCCAGGCCCGGCGCCGAACCCACCCGGCTCGCGATCGGACCCGACTCCCGAACCAGCCCCGAAGCGCCGGTCGTCATCGCCAGCGCCGCTCCCATAGACGGCGGGACCGCGGTCCGATCCGAACCCTCCCGCCTCGCGGTCGGACCCGAAGCCGTCAGGCTGGCGGTGGCCGCCGGACTCGTGGTCGGGCCGGAAGCCGCCCCGGTCGGCGCCGAAGCCGTTGAAGCCGGGCTGGCCGTCGCCGCCGAACGCACCAGCCCCGCCGGAGCCGCCGGGCTGGCGCTCGCCGCCGAACCCTCCCGCCTCGCGATCGGACCCGAAGCCCTCCGGCCCACGGGAGCCACCGAAGCCGTCCGCCTCGCGGGATGCGCCGAAGCCGTCAGGCTGGCGCTCGCCGCCGAACCCTCCCGGCTCCCGGTCGGACCCGAAGCCCTCCCGGTCGCGGCCGCTGCCGGGCTGGCGGTCGCCGCCGAAGCCCTCCGGCTCGCGGGATGCGCCGAAGCCGCCAGGCTCACGGTCGCCGCCGAAAGCGGACGGACCCGGGCGCCCGCCGCCGAAGCTGTCATCGTCGGGGCGGCCGGGCGCGAAACCACCCGGGGCGCCGAAGCCCCGCTCGTCAGGCGAGCCGCCGCCGTAGCTGCCGCGGTCCTGTGGGAAAGCGGCGCCGATGCCGCGGCGGTCGGCGGGGCCGCCCTGGCCGCGCTCGTCAGGGGCGCCGGCGCTGCCCTGGTCGACGCGGGCGGAGCCGAAGGCCGCCTCGCGGGACATCGGCTCCAAAGGCTCGAAGCGGCCGGGCTCGCGCCTGGGCAGGCCGCCCCGGCCACCGCTCGTCGGCGCCTCGGGAGGCGAGCCGGCGGGCGGGATGTTGGGCGGCGGGAAGCCGAGGCCCGGCTGGTATCCGGACGGGAAGCCGCCATCCGCGCCCGGGCCGGAGACGGGAGCAGAGCCTGGCACCGGAGCTGAAGTGGGGACGGAAGCGGTGCCCGGTACTGATGCGGAAGCCGACGCAGGGCCGTGCGAAGCCGGCGGGGGAAGGCCGCTGGCGGAGGGGTCGGAGCGGGTGGCCACGAGCCGGCTGGCGCCCACGCCTCGGGCGGCAGGCCGACCGGCTCGGCGGCCGGGCGAGGTACGGACGCGGTGCCCTGCGGGACGGAGGCCGAGCCTTGAGGGCGGGGGCCGCCGAAAGGGCCGCCAGGCACCGGCACCGACGCCGAGCCGCTCACGCCGTGCGGGGGCACCGAGGCGGAGCCGGAAGGGCCACCAGCCGGTGCGGGCGGCGGGGGGTACGCGGCCGGTGGGGGCGGGTACGCGCCGGGCTCCGGTGACCAGCCGCTCTGGTAGGTCGGTGCGGGCGGTGCGGGCTCAGCGCCGCCCTGCGGTGCACCCCACTGCGGGGCGTCCCACTCGCTGTCGTGCGCCGGCTGGCCGCCGTACGGCGCGGGTCCGCTGGCGCCCCGCGCAGCGTCGTCCGGCTCGTGGCCGGTGTGCTGCGGGCCCTCGGACGTCATGTTGCGCCTCCCTCATCGCATTCGGCCGCACCGCCCCCGCGCGGGAGGTCCGGCGAGGCCGGCCGTGCATGTCGCCGCTCCTGCATACGCCCCGCTGCCACCTGTGGTCGATCGATGACGGCGGGTGCGTGACCCATGGGCGGCGACCCCGCCAACCGTACCGGGCGCGTGCAGCCCCAAGGAATCCCGGTCTTGCGGACCTGTGAATGCCCGAAGAGGGGCGTACACATGCCAACGACCCGCCCGGAGAAACCGGACGGGTCGTAGATCTGAGTAGTGAAACTACCCGTAGTGGCGCTGCGCGATGATGCGGATCTCGTCGCGCACGGCAGGCGAGTTGGCCTGGCGGAGCGCGCGCTCGATGGCGCGGGCGCGACGGGTGGCCTCACGGTGGCTGCGGTAGCGGTCGATCATCTTCATGGTTCCTCCCCCTGTAGCTCCCTTTCATTGAAGCGCGGGAGAGGGGCGGGTGGCCAACGATTATTAGGTGAGGTCGGCCACCCGCCTAACAATCTAAGTCCAAGCCAGGAGGCTGGCCTCCGGATCGGAGAGGAAGGCCCCCACGTCACGCAGGAACTTCGACCCAAGTTCGCCGTCGATGACGCGGTGGTCGAACGAGAGACCCAGCGTCGTGACGTGCCGCACACGGATCTTGCCCTTGTGGACCCACGGCGCCTCCTTGACGGCGCCGAACGCGAGGATCGCCGATTCGCCCGGCGGCAGGATCGGGGTACCGGTGTCGACACCGAAGACGCCCACGTTGGTGATCGTGAAGGTGCCGCCGGTCATGTCGGCCGGTGCGGTGCGCCCCGCCTTGGCGGTCTGCACCAGCCCTGTCATCGCGTCGGCCAGCTCCCGCAGCGAGAGCCGCCCCGCGTCCTTGATATTGGGGACGATGAGGCCGCGGTCGGTGGCGGCGGCGATGCCGAGGTTGACGTACTGCTTGACGACGATCTCTTCGCCGGCCCAGGTCGAGTTGACCATCGGGTGGCGGCCGACGGCCAGCAGCACCGCCTTGGCGACCAGGAGCAGCGGGGAGATCCGCACCTCCCGCCACTCGGGCAGCGCACGCAGCCGGTCGAGCGCCTTGACCGACCGCGTCACGTCGATCGTCAGGAACTCGGTGACATGCGGCGCCGTGAACGCCGAGGACACCATGTTTTCCGCGGTCAGCCTGCGCACGCCCTTGACCGGTACGCGCTGCTCGCGGTCGGCGGAGAAGACCGGGGCGGCGGCGACGGGAGCCGGAGCCGATACCGCGGCCTGCACGTCGTCGCGCGTGATCGAGCCCTGTGGACCCGAGCCGGTCAGCCCGGTGAGGTCGACGCCGAGGTCGCGGGCGAGCTTGCGCACCGGCGGCTTGGCGAGCACACGCGCCGGAGGCGCCGGGGTCTCCACGACCGGAGGGGTGGCGGTGGTGGGGGAGCCACTTCTACCGGAGGCGGGGAGACGGCGGCGGTACTCCCATTTGCTTTCCGGGGTCGGCGCGACGCCGCGGCCGTCCGCGGACCGTAACCCACCAGGACCGGCGTGCGCGCCGCCTCGGCCGCCTCCGCGGGCTCGCCGGCTCCGGGGTCGGTGTCGATCGAGATGATCGGCATGCCGACCTCGACCGTCGTGCCCTCCTCGTGGTGGATGGCGTGGACCTTGCCGGCCCACTTCGCCGGGATCTCGACGGCGGCCTTGGCCGTCTCGACCTCGACGATCGGCTGGTTGAGCTCGATGGTGTCGCCCACGGCGACGAGCCACTTCAGGATCTCGCCCTCGACCAGGCCCTCACCGAGGTCGGGCAGGGGAAACTCCTTGATCCGCGACATCCCGCTCACCAGCCGAAGGTGCGGTCGACGGCGTCGAGCACCCGGTCGAGGTCGGGCAGGTAGTCCTCTTCGAGCCGCGCGGCCGGGTACGGCGTGTCGAAGCCCGTCACCCGCAGCACCGGCGCCTCCAGCGAGTAGAAGCACTCCTCCGTGACGCGGGCGGCGATCTCCGCGCCGAGCCCCACGTTGCTTGGCGCCTCGTGTACGACCACGCAGCGCCCGGTGCGGCGGACCGACTCGTACACCGGCTCGAGGTCCAGCGGCGAAAGCGTGCGCAGGTCGAAGACCTCAAGCTCGCGGCCGTCCTCCTGGGCTGCGGTGGCAGCGTCGAGGGCGGTGCGCACCATCGGGCCGTACGCCAGGACGGTCGCGTCGGTGCCCTCCCGCAGGCGGCGCGAGGCGTGCAGCGGGTACGTGGCGTCGAGGTCCACTTCGCCCTTTTCGTGGTACCGCCGCTTGGGCTCCAGGAACACGATCGGGTCGTCGGAGGCGACGGCCTGCTGGATCATCGTGTACGCGTCCTGCGGCGAGCTGCACGCCACGACCTTGAGGCCGGCGGTGTGCGAGAAGTACGCCTCGGGCGACTCGGAGTGGTGCTCGACCGCGCCGATCCCCCGCCGAACGGGATCCGGATCACCATGGGCACCTTCACCTTGCCCTGGGACCGGTAGTACATCTTGGCGACCTGGGAGACGATCTGGTCGTACGCCGGGTAGACGAAGCCGTCGAACTGGATCTCGCAGACCGGGCGGTAGCCGCGGATCGCGAGGCCGATGGCGGTGCCGATGATGCCCGACTCGGCCAGCGGGGTGTCGATGACCCGGTCGTCCCCGAAGTCCTTCTGCAGGCCGTCGGTGATCCGGAAGACGCCGCCCAGCTTGCCGACGTCTTCGCCCATGATGAGCACCTTGGGGTCCTGCTCCAGGGAACGGCGGAGGCCGGCGTTGAGCGCCTTGCCAATGGTGAGCTTCTCGGCCATCAGTGCGCACTCCCCTCGAACGAGTCCAGGTACTCGGCGAGCCGCTCCCGCTGCGCGTCGACGACGGGCGACCCGTGGGGGTAGACGTGGTCGAACATTGTCAGCGGCTGCGGGTCGGGCATGGACAGCACGCGCTCGCGCAGGTGCAGCGCTTCCTGCTTGGCCTGCTCGTCGACCTCGGCGAAGAAGGCGGCGTCGGCGATCTGCTGCTTTTCCACGAAGGCGCGTACCCGCGTGATCGGATCCTTGGCCTGCCACTCTTCGACCTCGCTGGCCACGCGGTAGCGGGTCGGGTCGTCGGTGGTGGTGTGCGCACCCATCCGGTACGTGTACGCCTCGATCAACGTCGGGCCCTGGCCGTGGCGGGCGTTGTCGAGCGCTGTGCGGGTCACCGCGTACGTGGCGAGCACGTCGTTGCCGTCCACCCGCAGGCCGGGGAAGCCGAAGCCGTCCGCGCGGCGGTACAGCGGGATTCGGGTCTGCTTCTCGATCGGCTCGGAGATCGCGTACTGGTTGTTCTGGCAGAAGAAGACGATCGGCGCGTGGAAGACGCTGGCCCAGATGAACGCCTCGTTGACGTCGCCCTGTGAGGTGGCGCCGTCGCCGAAGTAGCAGATCACGGCCTCGCCGTCGTCGCCGCCGACCTTGCCGTCCTTGGCGATGCCCATGGCGTACCCGGTCGCGTGCAGCGTCTGCGCGCCGATCACGATCGTGTACATGTTGACCTTGAACTCCAGCGGGTCCCACGCACCCTGGTCGACGCCGCGGAAGAGGCTGAGCGGCATGATCGGGTCGATGCCCCGGCAGTAGAGCACGCCGTGCTCGCGGTACGTCGGGAACGCCATGTCCTGCTCCCGCAGCGCCCGGCCGGAACCCACCTGCGCCGCCTCCTGGCCCAGCAGGCTGGCCCAGATGCCCAGCTCGCCCTGCCGCTGGAGGGCGGTGGCCTCGGCGTCCAGGCGACGGATCATCACGAGGTCGCGGTACAGCCCCCGGTACTCCTCGTCCGTGAAGTCGACCGTGTACTCCACGCCGTCGGCACCGACCGACTTGTCAATCCGCTCCCCGTCCGGGGTGAGTAACTGGACGAAATCCGGCGCTGGTTCGCCGGCAACCTCCCTGCCGCGGGCAGGAGCTCCGCGGTCGCCCTTCGCCATCCGTCTCTCCCTGTCGTCGGTGCGGCTGCCGGGGGTGTCCCGGACCGCGCGGCTCGGTCGCCACGCCTAGCCCGGGTGTGGGTTGCCGCGCGGCGGTACGGCGGCCCGTCTCGTGATCACCGCGGCTGGGCGGAGATTACGGCGGCGGTGCCGTCGGGTCCATATTCGCAGAGGTGAGGAGCCTCTCTACAGAGCCACCTCACATCCGGCGGACGCCTCATTGCCAGCCTGCCTGGTAGGAGCCTTGCCGCCCCCGTTTTCGAGTTTGGCGATCAAGGTCCATATAGCTGATCAAGGTTGACTCGTGGCGCGGATTGTTCGGATTGAGCCTGAAAGTTGGCACATTGACACGCTCTCTAGTGGTGGCGCTGCGTGTCGACTTGGTCCACCCTGTGTGAGGACCTTGACGCAAAGGAGCTTCGGTCGTGCCGCAGCACGGGGACACCCCGGCGCCACTGCTCGTCCGCCATCGCCGGATGGGCGGGACGCACGTCGCGAGCCGGCGGGTCGCAGGCGTGCACAGAGCGGCCGGCCTGGCGGGTCCCACCAGGCGGTACACGGTGATTGTGGTCATGCTCGCCACCATGTCGTCGCTGCCGATCATCGCCGGCATCACCGCCGGCTCGGCGGACGTGGGCGGCTCGGTCGACGCCAGCGGTACCACGCCTTTCATCGCGCCCCCTCTGAAGGGCCGGTGGTCGTGCCACCGCCGCCGACCGCTCTGCCGGCCGAGGTGCCACTGCCGGCCGGCGTGGCCGAGCAGCTGCGCGCGGTGGCCCCCAAGCGGGAGGCAAGCGAGCGCCGCCGGGTGCGCAAGACAAAGCGACCGGCCCGTCCCACCGAGTCGGCGCCCGCGCCCAAACCGTCGCGGACGTCCGCCGAGCCCACGCAGCCGCCCAAGCCGTCCGCTTCGCCCACGCCGTCGACGCGGCCGCCGGTGATCCCGCGGCCGCCGCTGCCGACCGGGCCGTACGTGCCGCTGCCGCCCTCGCTCACGCCGTCGGTGGTACCGCCGACCGGACTGCCCACCTGCTGGCCGGATCTCGACAAGTGCCTGTCGGACTGAGGCGCTAGCGTCCGACCATGAGCGTTCACTACCAGGTGACCTTTTCGACCGCCGATCCGCACGGCTTGGCGGCCTTCTACGCCGAGGCCATCGGCTACGTGGTGGAGGACCACACCACCCTGATCACGTCGCTGCTGGAGCAGGGGGCCACCACCGAAGACGACGTGGAGACCGTCGACGGGCGGCTGCGGTGGCGGAAGTACGCGGCGATCCGCGACCCCGAGGGTCCTTTCGACGAGTTCTCCGGCACCGGCCGGGGCGGGCGGATGCTCTTCCAGGACGAGCCCACCCCCAAGACCGCGAAAAACCGGCTGCACCTAGACCTGCATGTGGACAACCGGGATGAGACGGTCGAAAAGCTCACAAAGCTCGGCGCTCGGCGGCTGTGGGACGCGTCCGTGGGCCCGATGAGCTGGGTCACGATGGCCGATCCCGACGGCAACGAGATCTGCGTCAGTTGAAGTCGTCGCGGTTGGCCTCGATCCAGGCTTCCAGGGCCGCCGGGTCGCTCGGGTCGATGCCCTCCGCGATCAGCTGCGCCACCGCCGCCGTGGCGGGGCTGCGCCGCTCGCCTGTCGTGTAGAGGCGCACGAACTCCGGCACCATCTCCTCGATCGCCTCGTCGGTACGCTCGGCCGCCGACGCAGGCAGGCCGCGCTGCCGGTTGGCGTAGGCCGCCCAGGCCCGCACGACCCGCGGCAGCATCGCCGCGTCGTCCATGTCCAGCACCGCCCGCCGGTGCACCCAGTCGAGCAGGAAGAGCCCCGCCACCGCCGGGCTCCACCGCATCGGGTCGGGGTCCGGAAACGTGTCCGTGTGGTCGAAGATCAGGCTGAGGCAGAAGTGCAGTGACGGCAGCTCCGCCTCGGACACCTCGGCCAGGCTGAAGCGAGCGGCCTCGGGCGACTCCAGAAAGCGCCGCACCTGCCGGGTGCGCTCGTCGGAGGAGAGCGGCTCCGGCTCGGCCGGCACCACGGTGAGCGCCGGCGCCGGCAGCAGGGCGAGCCGCGCGCCGGCGAGGGCGCGGTCGGTCGCCAGCGAGCCTTCGTCGGGCAGGTCGGTCAGGCCGTCGGTGATCCGCAGGTGGCGGGCCACTTCGCTGCGCAGGCGACGCGGGTCCTCCTCGCGAAACCAGGTCAGCTCGTCGCCCGCGCACATCTCGCGCACCTGACCGAGGATGCGCTCGGCCGGCCCGCCCACGAAGACGTCCTTCGTGATGCCGATGTTGTGGTCGACCAGGGCGACCACGGCGTGCTCGGGCCCGCCCGCGTCACGGTCGTCGTACGCGAACGTGGCCAGGTAGGACGTCTGGTCACCCCATACGTCCCCGTACGCATACGTGCCGGTAAGCCGCACCCGCCCCAGCTGGTCGGCCCACGGCGGCGCCTGGGCACCCCGCTTGACGGCCGCGGCGCCCGGCGCCTCCGGCACGAGTGTCGCGAAGATTTCCCGGATGGTGGTCGCGGCCGCGGTACGGCGGCGTGACGTGGCCGCCAGGAACGCGCTCACGAAGTCGCGCACCGCCCCCGCGCGGTCGTCCTCGGCAATGGCGTAGACGCTGCCCAGCAGCGCGGTCCCGAGCATCTCGGCGTCGAGCGCGCAGTCCAGCTTGGTCACGTCCCGTGCGGCGCGGAGCACCGCGTCGTATGGAGTCTGTGGCGTGGCCATGTGGCAGACCCTACGCCCGCTTCCGTCGATCGAGCATTAAAAGCGCCGCCGGGAGAACCACGCCCATCACCAGCGCGGTGAGGCTGGCCGCCAGGTCCGCGCCGGCCAGCTCGCCGTGGTCGCGCACGTGAAAGGCCAGGTGGAGGGAGGAGAAGACCAGCACACCGCACAGGACCACCGCGGTCACCTTGCGGTCCGCGAGCCAGGCCGCAAGCAGCAGGAGTACGCCCAATGTGGTGAACGTTGCGCCGAGGTCCGTGACGAGATGCCCGTTGTACGGCGGGTACGCGGCCGTCCACGCGTGCCCGAGCCCGGGGAAGCTGTCGAAGAACCACCGCGGGGCGAGCGTCGCGGGCACTCCCCAGGAGAGGTGCAGCGCGCCGAGCAGCACGAGCCCGCCGCGGACCAGTGCGGTCGTCATGATCGAGCGGACTCGAGCGCCTCCCGCGCCTCCGCGTACGAGTGGAGGACCGTCCGTACCGGCGCCACGATGTATTCGCGGGCCACGTCGGTGACCGCCGCGCGCAGCCGGTTTTCCGCACGCCGCCGGGCGCGTCGCGAGGCCTGGCGGATGAGGGGGCGCACGAGCAGGCTGAGCAGCAGCCCGAAGAGGAGGCCGCCGAGCAGCATGGCGGTGGGCAGCGGCACCACGCCGACCTTGGGGTAGTCGAGAGGCGGGAGACCGAGCACCCGCAGCGCGTAGCCGACCGCCAGCCAGAGCAGCCCGCCCAGCGCGGCGAGCGTGACCATCCACTGCAGCCCGCCGACCGCCCGCCACCAGGTGGGTCCGTGGTCCATGTGGATGTTTGTGCTGGCCACCGCGTGGTCGAGCGCGTCGGGTACGTCGTGCAGGCGCGAGCGGGCCGCCGTGTTGATCGCCGCCGACCACGGCGCGGGCAGGGGCGTCGCGGCACGGTCGGCGACCGAGCGCACCGCGAGGCTCACGGCGGCGCGCTGCGCGGCGTCCGGGTCGGGGACGGACGTGGCGCCGATGGGCGTGCCCGCCTCCACCGGACCTTCCGGCAGGTGCAGGCGGCGCAGCGGGTCGGCGCGCAGCCGCCGCCAGCCGCGCACGATCGGCCAGCCGGTCGCCTTGGCGGCCCGGTGCCGGTACGCCCGCTCGGTCGCCTCGGCCACCGCCGGCACGCCCGCCGCCACCGATAGCGCGTCGGTCAGCCCGCGCACCGTGTTGCGGTCGATCTCGTCCTCGGCCACCGGCGGTCCGACCACATCGGACAGCTGGCCGACCACGACGTCCACGTCGCCGGCGAGGCGGCGCAGCGCGGCCTGGCGTTCGGCGACGGTCTGCTCGAGCAGACCGCGCAGCTCGGCGATCGCCGGCTGGTGCAGGGCGGTCGTGGCCAGCAGCGGCACGCCGTCGAGCTCGTCGGCGTCGAGCAGCTTGCGCAGGTCGTCGAGGACCCGCTCGACCTCGTCCTTGGGCAGCCGGTCGGCCTGGTTGAGCACCACGACCGTGACGTCCTTGTGGCTGCGGAAAGCCTGCAGGTAGCGCGTGTGCACGACCCGGTCGGCGTACTTCTGCGGGTCGACCACCCACACCACGAGGTCGACAAGGCCGAGGAGGCGGTCGACCTCCAGCCGGTGCGAACGCTCCACCGAGTCGAAGTCGGGCAGGTCCAGCAGCACCAGGCCGCGCAGCGCCGCCTCGTCGTCGCCGTCGAGCGCGCTCTCCCGGATGAACCGGTGCCGCGGCAGCACACCCACCCAGTCGAGCAGCCGGTTGGCGCCCTGGAGGTTGCCCCACACGCAGGCGTGCGCCATGCCGGTCGTCGGGCGCCGGACACCCACCGGCGACAGGTCGAGGCGGGCGAGCGCGTTGAAGAGGCTCGACTTGCCGCTGCCGGTCGCGCCCGCGAGCGCCACGACCGTGTGGTCGCGGGAGAGCGCGAGGCGCGCGCCGGCCCGCTCGACCACGGTGTGCGCGCCGATCAGGCGCTGCTCCGGCAGGTGACCGGCGACCACGTGGACAAACCGGTCGACGGCCTCGACCCGCCCGACCAGCCGATCGGCGTCGATCCGATCCCCGCCGCGCAGCCTGCTCAGGAGACTCACCCATCCACCCCCGGCAGCGCCAGGCCGGTGTTGCCGGTCAGCTCCGCCTTCGCCCGCGTGTACTCCACGAGCGCGGCGGCGTCGCGCAGGTCTTTGCCCGGGTCGGCGCTGATGCCGGCCGCGATGAGGCGGTCGGTGTAGCGGCCCGCCTCCGCGTCGAGCAGCGCGTTGGTGCGGGAGATCAGGTCTTCCCTGGCCTTCGTGGCCAGCCGCCGGATGGCCTGGTCACCGAAGATCGCTTCGAGTACCTTCTGCGCCGCGACCGTCGTACCGCCGGCCACCGCCACCTCCGCACCCGTGGGGATGAACGCCGTCGAGGCGAACACACCGATCATGACGATCAGCCCGGTCGCGTTGACCGCGTACGCGGCGCCCCGGGCGGTGGCCCGCTTGTGGCCGGCCTCCTTGCGGATCAGCTCCAGCACGCCACGCTGCCAGTCGCGCACCAGCCGCTCGGCCCGCTCGGGCAGGTCGGAGCTGGGCCGGCCGAGCGACGGCTCGAGGAGCGCGGCGCCGGCGGGGTGCGCCTGCCAGCCCGTGTACGCCGAGTCGGCCGCGTCCGCCGCCGCACCCCGGATCAGCGTGACAAGGTTGGCCTCGATCGCCGACTTCAACTCGCGCCCGGGCTGGGGGCGGCCGGTGAACGCGGCCACGATGCGGTCGCGCAGCCGCCCCACCCGCGCCTCGAGCGTGCGCAGCAGCTCGCCGGTGCCGACGAACTCCTGCCACCGCGCGAGCACCTCGCCGCGCAGCAGCCGCCCGTCCTGCACACCCTGCGACACCGTGCGGCGCCCATTCCGGTACGCGGCGCGGACCCGGTCGTCCAGCGCGTCCGCGGTGTTCACCTGCTCGTCGGCCGCCGCGGCCAGCCCTTCCACCGCCGGTACCAGCGCGGCGAGCGCACCGTCGAGCGTCTGCCGCACCACCGCCGCGCGGGTGGCCGCGTCGGTGGCGATCCGCCCGAACCAGTCGCGCAACGGCGCCATCACACCCTCGGACAGCAGCCCTTGGCTGTCGATCTCGGTCTCCGGCAGGACGAAGAGCGGGGCATTGTGCAGCCCGTGGATCGAGAGCATCTCCAGCAGGTGGGCGGTGACCTCTTCGGTGGCCTCCGGCGGGACGCGGTCGAGGACCAGTGCGGTGACCGTGCCCCGGAAGCGGGCGGTCTGCAGCAGCTCCCACGGCACCGCGTCCGCGTACCGCGCGGCCGTCGTCACGAACAGCCAGAGGTCCGCGGCCGCCAGCAGCTGTGCGGCGAGCGCGCGGTTGGCGTCCACGACGGAGTCGATGTCGGGCGCGTCGAGGAAGGCGAGGCCGGGCGTGAGGGCGGGGGCGGCGACGATCTGCAGCGAGTTGGGGTCGGCGGTCGCCTCTGCCGTGCGGGTCAGCCCGGGCAGCAGCTCGCCGCGGCGAAACCACTGGGTGTCGGCGGGGTTGCAGACAAGCACCGGCGTACGCGTGGTCGGCCGCAGCACGCCGGCGGGGCTCACCGGGGCGCGGACGAAGCTGTTGACCAATGTGGACTTGCCCGCGCCGGTGGAGCCGCCGACAACGACCAGGAGCGGCGCGTCGAGGCGGGCCAGGCGGGGAGCAGATAGTCGTCGAGCTGCGCGAGAAGGGCCGCGCTGATGTGGCGGGCCTCCTCCGCGGAGGCCAGCACCAGGGGGTACGCCGAGCCGACGATCGCCGAACGGAGACGGCGCAGCGCCGAGGCGACCTCGTTGCTGGCATCTTCGGCCGGCGCGCTGGGTGTGGCGGCAGCGGCCTCGGTCGGCGTGGCCGGCTCGATCTTGAGGGTGCGCTCGCTTGACGGCTGGGCTTTGGCGGCGAAGGCGGTGAGCGTCGGCGTCGGGTCCTTGGCCACGGGGAGGGTGCGCTCGGCGGTCGGCTCGTCCCCGGCGGGTGACTGCTCGACCGTGGGCTCCTCGCCCGAGGGCTCCGCCAGCTCCTTGGTCGTGGGCTCCGCCGGCTCCTCGGTCGTGGGCTCCTCGGCGGGTGGCTCCTCGGCGGCGTCCGGCGACTCGGCGGGTGGCTCGGTCGCCTCTGCGGGGTCTTCTGCCGTCTCGGTGGCCTGCTCGGGTGCGTCCACCACGGGCTCGGGCGCGTCCACCTCCGGCTTGGCCGTCTCGGTCGACGTCTCCGTGGTCTCCACGACGGGCTCGGGCGCGTCGTCCGGCGGCTGTGCGGCCTCGGTGGTGGGCTCCGATTCTTGTGCCGCCGGTTTTGTACCGTTTATGGCAGCCTCGGGCTCCTTGGCCGGCGACGCGGCCTCACCCTCCGCTTCTCTCTTGCCCTTGTCCGCCACCGGCGCTTTCTCCTGTGTCGTCTCGCGCTCAGCGGCGTCGGAGCCCTGGTCAGGCCCGGGTTTCGGGGCGTCCGGCGGCTCTTCGGGAGTCACGGTGGGCGTGCCGGACCGGCCCGGCGGCATGTCACCGTGCGACGTCACGGGTAAAGCCTGCCCGATCCAGGCATCGCAGACAACAGGAACCCTGCGGCTTCCGCGCGCCTTTGCCCGTTTCCGGCTGACCGGGGATCGGGCGGTCGATTCATCAGGATCTAGGTGCGCGCCAATGTTGCGCGTGTTGGGCTCAACCTCTAACTTGACGCTGACCGAGCCCGTGGCACTATTGAGTCCGGTCCACTCAACTTGACACACAGACTCACGTCAGAAGCGAGGGAAGCGAACATGGCACGTGCGGTCGGCATCGACCTCGGCACTACGAACTCCGTCGTAAGCGTGCTCGAGGGTGGCGAGCCCACCGTCATCGCGAACGCCGAGGGATCGCGCACTACGCCGTCGATCGTCGCGTTCGCCCGTAATGGTGAGGTGCTCGTTGGTGAGGTTGCCAAGCGGCAGGCGGTGACGAACCCGGACCGGACGATTCGTTCGGTCAAGCGGGAGATGGGTTCGAACTGGACCATCGACATCGACGGTAAGAAGTACACGCCGCAGGAGATTTCGGCGCGGGTGTTGATGAAGCTCAAGCGGGATGCTGAGTCGTACCTGGGTGAGCGGATCACCGATGCGGTGATCACGGTTCCGGCGTACTTCAACGACGCGCAGCGCACCGCGACGAAGGAGGCCGGCGAGATCGCCGGGTTCAACGTGCTGCGGATTGTCAACGAGCCGACCGCGGCGGCGTTGGCGTACGGGTTGGACAAGGGCACCAAGGAGCAGACGGTTCTGGTCTTCGACCTCGGTGGTGGCACGTTCGACGTGTCGTTGCTGGAGTTGGGTGAGGGTGTCATCGAGGTCAAGTCGACCAGTGGTGACAACCACCTCGGTGGTGATGACTGGGACGAGCGGGTGATTGATCACCTGGTCAAGACGTTCCGTGGCCAGCACGGTGTGGACCTCTCGCAGGACAAGATGGCCATGCAGCGGCTCAAGGAAGCTGCGGAGAAGGCCAAGATCGAGCTGTCCGCGGCGACCACGACCAGTATCAACCTGCCGTACATCACGGCGGGTCCGGCCGGTTCGGACGGCAGCCCGTCGGCGCCGCTGCACCTGGATGTGAACTTGAGCCGGTCGGAGTTCCAGCGGATGACGCAGGATCTGCTGGACCGCTGCAAGGGCCCGTTCGAGCAGGCGATCAAGGACGCCGGGGTCAAGGTCGCCGACGTCGACCACGTGATCCTGGTCGGCGGTTCCACCCGGATGCCCGCCGTCTCCGACCTGGTCAAGCAGCTCACCGGCCGGGAAGCCAACAAGGGCGTCAACCCGGACGAGGTCGTGGCCGTCGGTGCCGCGCTGCAGGCCGGCGTGCTCAAGGGCGAGGTCAAGGACGTCCTGCTGCTCGACGTGACCCCGCTGAGCCTGGGCATCGAGACCAAGGGCGGCATCTTCACCAAGCTCATCGAGCGCAACACCACGATCCCGACCAAGCGGTCCGAGGTCTTCACCACGGCTGACGACAACCAGCCCTCGGTGCTGATCCAGGTGTTCCAGGGCGAGCGCGAGATCGCGGCGTACAACAAGAAGCTCGGCACGTTCGAGCTGACCGGCCTGCCGCCGGCGCCGCGGGGCGTGCCGCAGATCGAGGTCACCTTCGACATCGACGCCAACGGCATCGTCCACGTCAACGCCAAGGACCTGGGCACCGGCAAGGAGCAGTCGATGACGATCACCGGCGGCTCGGCGCTGCCGAAGGACGACATCGACCGCATGATGCGGGACGCGCAGGACCACGCCGACGAGGACAAGCGGCGCCGCGAAGAGGCGGAGACCCGCAACCTCGCCGAGCAGCTCCAGTGGCAGACGGAGAAGTTCATCGCGGAGAGCGGCGACAAGCTGCCGGCCGAGTCCAAGGACCAGATCAACGAGGCGCTGGGCGACCTGCGCGCGGCGCTGGGCGGCAGCGACATCGAGAAGATCAAGGCGGCGCACGAGAAGCTTGCCACGGTCTCGCAGCAGGCCGGCTCGCTCCTCTACGCGCAGCAGGCCGAGCAGGCCACGCCCGGCGACGCCGGTGCCGACACGGGTGCTGGTGCGGCCGGTGCGGCCGGTGCTGGGAGCGCCAAGCAGGACGACGTGGTTGACGCCGAGATCGTTGACGAGGACGACAAGAAGTGAGCTCTGCACGAGACGATGGCCAGGCCGCCGAGCGGGTCGTCATCCGTGACAAGCGGAAGATAGATCCGACCGGCGGCAAGGCGAAGGATGCCGATACCGCCACAGCGGACGAGACCGACGAGGCGCCAGCCGAGGCCACAAAGGACAGTGCGGCCACGGACGGCGCGGCGAAGAAGGAGCGCAAGCCGAGCCACGCGGCGCCGGATCCCGAAGACGAGGAGGAGGCGTCCACTTCGGACGCCCCGCCACGGAAAAGGCCGAGGCCGCCAAGTCAGGCGGGCCGCTTGGCCCCGAGCTGGAGGCACTGAGGTCCGACCTGGAGGAGCGCACGCGCGACCTCCAGCGGGTCACCGCGGAGTACGCCAACTACCGCAAGCGGGTCGACCGCGACCGGGGCGTGCAGGCGGAGCAGGCTACCGGCCTGGTGATCAGCGCCCTCCTGCCCGTGCTCGACGACCTCGACCGGGCCCGCGAGCACGGGGATCTGGTGGGCCCCTTCGCCGCGGTGTCCGAGCAGCTGGTCGCCGCGCTGGGCAAGTTCGGGCTGACCGCGTTCGGTGAAAAGGGCGACCCCTTCGACCCCACTCGGCACGAGGCGGTAGCGCACCGCACCTCGTCCGAGGTCACCGAGCCCACCTGCGTCGAGGTCATGCGCCGCGGCTACCTGCTGGGCGACCGCCTCCTGCGGGCGGCCCTGGTCGCCGTAGCCGACCCCGAATAACACCCCTCAGCTGATCAGGGAGTTGGTGCGGCGGCGCGCTGAGCGTCCGTGCCAACTCCCTGATCGGTAGCAAAGACGGAGGAGCGAGTGAGTTCAAAGGACTGGCTGGAGAAGGACTTTTACGCCGTCCTGGGGGTGCCGAAGTCCGCTTCCTCTGACGAGATCAAGAAGGCGTACCGGAAGCTCGCCCGCGAGCTTCACCCCGACCACAACCCCGGCAACACCAACTCCGAAGACCGGTTCAAGGCGGTCTCCGAGGCGTACTCCGTGCTGTCTGACGACCGCAAGCGCAAGGAGTACGACGAGATGCGCGCGCTCTTCGGATCGGGCCAGTTCCGGCGCAACGCGCGCGGCGGCGGGTTCGACCCGTCGGACCTGTTCGGCGGATTCCAGGGCGGCGGTGGCGGCGGTGGCGGTGACCGCCGGTTCGGCGGCGCCGGGTTCTCCGACCTCTTCAGCTCGATCTTCTCGGGCGGCGGCGCCGGCGGTGCCACCCGTGCCCGCGGGCCGGCGCGTGGACGCGACGTCGAGGCGGAGGTCGTGCTCGACTTCGGCGACGCCGTACGCGGCATCACGCTCCCGCTGTCCCTGCGCTCGCCGGGCACCTGCGACACCTGCCACGGCAGCGGCGCCAAGCCCGGCACCCAGCCCCGCGCCTGCCCGGTCTGCCTCGGCTCCGGTCTGGTGACCCGCAACCAGGGGTCGTTCAGCTTTTCGGAGCCGTGCCGCGAGTGCCAAGGCGTGGGCTCGATCGTCGACGAGAAGTGCCCGGAGTGCCAGGGCACCGGTGGCGTCACCAAGACCCGCGCGATCAACGTCCGCTTCCCGGCCGGCGTCGCCGACGGGCAGCGCATCCGCCTTGCCGGGCGGGGTGAGCCGGGCGAGCGGGGCGGGCCTTCCGGTGATCTGTACGTGCTGGTCAAGGTCCGCCGCGACGACCTGTTCGGGCGCGTCGGCGACGACCTCACGCTCACGGTCCCGATCACGATCGCGGAAGCGGTGCTCGGCACCGACCTGAAGGTGCCCACGATGGACGGCGCGGTGACGCTGCGGGTGCCGCCGGGCACTCCCAGCGGGCGCACGCTCCGGGCCCGCGGCAAAGGTGTGGCCCGGCGCGACGGCAAGGTCGGTGACCTGCTGGTCACGGTCGAGATCGCGATACCGAAGGACCTGAGCGACAAGGCTCGCGACGCGATGGAGACGCTGGCCTCGGAGATTCCACCCGCTTCGCGGGAACAGCTGGACGCGCGGGTGCGTCGATATGGTTGACCACGTTAGGAGGTGAGCCGTGGTGGAAGAGGAGTTCACGATTACCGTCGAAGCCGCCTCCGACGCAAAGGTGTTGATCATCTCGGTGGCGGCTCGGCTGGCGGGCATGCATCCCCAGACGCTCCGGCAGTACGACCGGCTGGGGCTGGTGCAGCCGGGCCGGGCGACCGGCGGTGGCCGGCGGTACAGCGCACGTGACGTGGCGCTGCTGCGCGAGGTGCAGCGGCTGAGCCAGGAAGACGGCGTCAACCTGGCCGGCATCAAGCGCATCATCGGGCTGGAGCAGCTCGTCGCCGAGCTCCAGGAGCGGGTCGGCGAGCTGGAAGCCGCACTGGGTGAGGCGTACCAGCGACTGGCTGAGTACGAGGCCGGCGCGTACCCACGGCGGGGTGATCTGGTCCCCACCACCCGCACCTCCAACGCGTTGGTCGTGTGGCGTCCTCGCCGCTCCTCCTGATCACCCACATCCGCGTTTCTGCAGCACAGGCGGTCCCCGTCGACTAACCTGACCTTTGGCTTGGACGGCACATTCCAGGCCAAAAGGAAACACAGAGGAGGGGTCAATGGGGATCGCCGATTCTTTTAAGGACAAGGCTGAGCAGGCCATCGACAAGATCGGTGGAGACCGGGTCAAGCAAGGCGTGGAGAAGGCCGGCGACAAGGTCGATGAGATGACGGGTGGCAAGTACTCCAGTCACATCGACAAGGGGCAGGCGGCCGCGTCTGACTACGTCGAAAAGATGGACGACGAACCGAACCGCTGAGTTCGTCGGCGCGACATGGCGACAAGCGCGCGGGCGGGGATCCACGGGGGATCCCCGCCCGTCTCTTTGTCTGGGTGTGGCCCCGGTGTCAGGCCAGCCGGCGGGACTGCCGGACCAGGCCGCCCTCGCACCAGTCGTGGTAGTCGAAGAGGTCGGGCTTGGCCAGCAGCACGCGGCTGTTGTGCGCCCAGGTGACCATCAGCTCGTCGCCATACTCCTCGGCCTGCTCCACGAGCTTGCGCAGGCGCCGCTTGGGATGGGCGCGGAAGTTGGTGCGGATGCCGTCGGCCGCGTAGATATACAGACAGTGCAGCGCGAAGCGGCGGGCCGGACACGAGCGGTCCATGGCGAGATCGAAGAGGGTGCCGATCAGGCGGTCACCGGACACGAGAAGATCCCAGTCCTGCGGCATGGTCTGCAGCGGCACGGAGTCGGGCTGGTAAGCCCAAGCGCGCAGCTCAGCCGCGGTGGGATCGACGGCGTTGGCGAAACCCCTGAACGTCGACTGCTGTAAGGTCACCCGCTGCTCCCCTCGCGAGCATGCCTCCCGCAGGCCCCGGGCCCCAACCTCAGGGATTCTGCGGCGAAACGGTAACGCGCGGCGAGCTATTTACGGAAGGGGCGGTAAGCGCCATTCGCCAACCCGTTACGTAAGCACTCCCTGTCAGTCCGTTGTCGGTAACGGCTCGGCGCGGGGTGCTGGGCGGGCGGGCCGCCGGATAATCCGCTTGAACCAGGCGAAGTCCGGCAGCCGTGCCAGCATCGGCCCGCTCACAACTGTGATCAAAACGTAGGCCGTCGCGAGGGGTGCGAGCTTGGGCTCGATGCCGGGCGTCGCCACCGCCAGTCCGGCGATGACGATCGAGAACTCGCCGCGCGGCATGAGTCCCAACCCGGCCCGGACCCGACCGGGCACGGCGATGCCGGCGCGCTTCGCGGCCAGGTACCCAGTGATGATCTTCGTCCCCATGGTGATCGCGGCGAGAGCGAGCGCGGGCAGCAGCACCGGTGGCATGTCGCCCGGGCTGGTGGACAGCCCGAAGAAGACGAAGAACACCGCGGCGAACAGGTCGCGCAGCGGGGAGAGCAGCTCGGTGGCGTGGTGTGCGACAGGCCCGGAGAGCGCGATGCCGACCAGGAACGCGCCCACCGCCGCCGACACCTGCAGTTCCGCCGCCAGGCCCGCGACGAGGAGGGTGAGGCCGAATACACCGAGCAGCAGGGCCTCGGGGTCGCGGGCCGAGATGAACGCGGAGATCGCGTGGCCGAACCGGAGCGCGACGATCAGTACAACGATGACGGTGCCGACCGCGATCGAGAGGGCCTTGGCGCCGCCGATGAGGCCGGTGCCGGCCAGCACGGCGGTGAGCAGCGGCAGGTACAGGGCCATGGCCAGGTCTTCGATCACCAGGATCGAGAGCACGACCGGCGTCTCCCGGTTACCCAGCCGGCCCAGGTCGGCGAGCACCTTCGCGATCACGCCGGACGAGGAGACCCAGGTGATGCCGGCGAGCACCAGCGCGGCCACCCAGCCCCAGCCCAGCAGCAGGCCGAACGCCAGGCCAGGAAGGGCGTTGAGCAACCCGTCCAGCAGTCCCGCTGGCGCGTTGGTGCGCAGGTTGCCGATGAGCTCGCGGGCCGAGTACTCCAGCCCGAGCATCACCAGCAGCAGGATGACGCCGATCTCGGCGCCGACCGCGATGAACTCCTCGCTGGCCGAAAGCGGCAGCACGCCGCCGTGACCGAAGGCGAGGCCGGCGAGCAGGTAGAGGGGGATGGGGGAGAGCCCGATGCGCCGGCCGAGGCGGCCGAGAAGTCCGAGGCAGAAGAGGATGGCACCGAGCTCGATGAGCAGAACCGTGGTGTCGTGCATCCGCTCAGCTGTCCGGGTCGCCGTCGGCGAGGATCCGGCTGACGCCGTCGAGGCCCTGACGGGTGCCGACGACCACTACCACGTTGCCCGCCTGGAAGACGAACTCGGGACCGGGTGAATTGATCACTTGGCCGTCACGCAGCACCGCGACGATGGAGGCGCTGGTGCGGGTGCGTGCCTTCGTGTCGCCGAGCTTCCGGCCGACGAAGCGCGACCCGGCCGGGATCGAGATCTGCTCGGTGAGCAGGCCGGCCGCCTGCTGGCGCAGGCCGGAGAGCTGGCCGAGCATGAGCGAAGCGCCGAGCACGTCGGCGAGCGCCTCCGCCTCGTCGTCGTTGAGCGGTATCGACGCGATGCACGAGTCCGGATCGTCCTCGTCGTACAGGACCAGGTCCCTACGTCCCGTGCGGTGCGTCACCACGCCCACGCGCCGGCCCGACTCGGTCACCAGATCATGGCGCACGCCGATGCCCGGCAGCGCGGTCTGCTCTACCCGTACTCGCACGTCGAACACGGTACCTTTCTGCTGTGAGCGAGCTTTCCCCTCAGCGTCGCGAGCTACGGATGGCCGATGCCGACCGGGAGCGCGTTGTGCAGATGCTCAACGCCGCGGTCGGGGAGGGCCGGATCACGCTGGCCGAGTTCGAGGAGCGGGTCGCCGGGGTGCTGGCCGCCCGCACGTTCGGCGAGGTCGAGCCGTACCTGGCAGACCTTCCCCAGCCTCCAGCTCCGCCGGTGCGCGACGTCATCGAGCTGAAGTCGATGGCCTCCACTCTCAGCCGTTCGGGCGCCTGGACCGTTCCTCGCCGGCTCGTCGTGCGCAACTCGGCGGGCAGCGTAAAGCTCGACTTCACCGATGCGTTGATCAGCTTCCCCGTCGTGGAGATCCACCTCGACGTGCTGGCCGGTACGACCGTGATCGTGCTGCCGGTGGGAGCCACGGTCGACGCGAGCGAGGTGCACACGATGGCGGGAAGCCTCAAGATTCGCCAGCAGATCGGCGAGCACGGGGGCAACATCCACTTCGTGGTGACCGGCCGGCAGCGGATGGGTGACCTGGTCGTGCGCCATCAGTACCGGTTCTGGCGGTGGCGCTGGTGACTCCCCGCGCCGTTCTCGG